>DASQLM010000213.1:0-4372 GCA_035630015.1 Thermoleophilaceae bacterium
CGCTGCTCAAGGCCGACGCCGGCGAGGTCGTGGTCGACGGCATCGACGCCATCGGCGACCCCACGCGCCTGCGCGAGCACATCGGGCTGGCCGGGCAGTACGCGTCAGTGGACGAGAGCCTGACCGGGCTGGAGAACCTGGTCATGGTCGGCCGCCTGTACGGCATGAAGCGCAAACGGGCGAAGGAGCGCGGCAAGGAGCTGCTGGCCGACTTCGACCTGTCGGACGCCTCGGACCGGATGGTCAAGAAGTACTCGGGCGGCATGCGCCGGCGCCTGGATCTGGCCGCGGCGCTGGTGGCCAAGCCGCCGGTGCTGTTCCTGGACGAGCCCACCACGGGCCTGGACCCGCGCAGCCGGCTGGACCTGTGGGCCATGATCGAGCAACTGGTGGCCGACGGCACCACGGTGCTGCTGACCACCCAGTACCTGGACGAGGCCGACCGCCTGGCCGACGACATCGCCGTGATCGACCACGGCAAGGTGATCGCGCAGGGCACCCCGGCCGAGCTGAAGAACCAGGTCGGCGGCGAGCGGCTGGAGGTCACGCTGGACGACCCGGCCCAGGCGCCGCAGGCCATCGAGGCGCTGCGGGCGCTGTGCGCCGAGGACCCGGTCGCCGAGGGCACCACGGTCACGCTGGCGGTGACCCAGCGCAAGGGCACCATCGTCCAGGCGGTCACGCGCCTGAACGACGCGGGCGTGGGCGTCAGCGACATCGGCGTGCGCACGCCGACGATGGACGACGTGTTCCTGTCCCTGACCGGGCGGGCCGTCGAGACCGAAGAGCCGGTCGAGCAGGAGGAGGCAGCATGAGGCGTCTCGTCACCGACACCCTGATCACGGCGGAGCGCAACCTGATCCGCCTTCCGCGCCAGCCCGACCTGCTGAGCGCGTTCACGATCCAGCCGATCATGTTCGTGCTGCTGTTCGTGTACGTGTTCGGCGGCGCGATCGCGACGCCGGGCTTCGACGGCAGCTACACGGACTTCCTGATCCCCGGGATCATCGTCCAGAACATCGCGTTCGGCGGGTTCGTGACGGCGATCGGCCTGGTGGAGGACCTGAACAAGGGCCTGATCGACCGGTTCCGGTCGCTGCCGATGGCCCGCGCCGCACTCCTGGCCGGCCGCACGTTCGCCGACGTGTTCACCAACCTCGTCTCGATGACGATCCTGGTGATCACGGGCCTGATCATCGGCTTCTCGTTCGATGCCGGCCCGGGCGACATCCTGATCGGCGTCCTGCTGCTGCTCCTGTTCGGCTACGCCTTCTCGTGGGTGTTCGCGTTCCTGGGGATGCTGGTCTCCACGCCCGAGTCCGCGAACGCGCTGGGCTTCATGGTGGTGTTCCCGCTGACGTTCATCTCGTCGGCGTTCGTGCAGCCCGAGAGCATGCCCGACGGCCTCCAGTGGTTCGCCGAGGTGAACCCGTTCACCGTCATCGTCGACGAGATGCGCGAGCTGTGGCTCGGCGTGCCCGGCGGCAGCCTGTGGCAGTCCGTGGTCTGGGCGCTGGTGATCACCGCCGTGTTCGCCCCGCTGGCCGTGTGGCGCTACCGCCAGAGCGCGGAGCGCGCCTGAAGTACCTCCTCCCGCCTACGCCGCCGCCCGCAGAAGGGCGGCGGTGGCGGCGGCGGCGAGCACGACCACCAGGAACGGCGCCCGCCGCCACACCAGCACCCCGGCCACGGCCAGCGCCGGCACCCGCGCGTCGATCACGATCCGCTCGCCGCCGTCCAGCGTCTGCACGGCCACCAGCGCGGCCAGCAGCGGGACGCTGAGCAGGGCCAGCACCTGGTCCACACGCGGGCCCATCTCCCGCCCGCCGGCCAGCACCGGCCCCGCCGCCTTGAGCAGGTAGGCCGCCGCGGCCAGGCCGATCAGGGCAGCCCAGCTCACGCGGCCGCCCGTCGCGCCGCCAGAACCCCCGGCACCACCCCGAGGGCGGCCAGCATCACCGGCACCCCGGCAGGCGCGAGCGGCAGCAGCGCAACCGCGATCAGCACGCCGGCCACCGCCGCCTGCCGCGCGCCGGGCTGGCGCAGCTGCGGAGCCAGCAGCGCCAGGAACGCGGCCGGGAACATGGCGTCCAGGCCGAAGTCGCGAGGGTCGCCCAGCCCCTCCCCGGCCAGCGCGCCCACCAGCGTCCCGGCGTTCCACAGCACGAACACGCTGAGGCCGGTGGACAGGAACGCGTGCCGCGCGTCGCCGGGGTCCTCCTGCGCGCGGGCCATGGCGGTGCTCTCGTCGATGACCAGCTGCGCCTGCAACGCCCTGCTCAGGCGCGAGCCGCGCAGGATCGGCACCAGCGACAACCCGTAGGCCGCGTTGCGCGAGGCCAGCAGCAGTGCCGGTCCCATGGCGGCCGCGACGGAGCCGCCCCCGCCAAGCACACCGATGACCGCGAACTGCGACGCGCCGGTGAACACCAGCAGCGACATCGCGCAGGCCCTGGCCACGTCGAGCCCCGCCCCCACGGCCAGGACCCCGAACGAAACGCCGTACGCTCCGGTTGCGGCGCCGATGGCCAGGGCGTCGCGGGTGATCGAACGGCGGTCGCTCATCGGCCGCTATTCAAGAGCACCATATGAAGATCCCGCGAACCCCTGGCTGCCTGGCCAACCCATCTGGCATAGTGCCGTCCCACGGGGCTGGGAGGCGTCCGTTTCGAGGGAGAGCATTTCCATATGGGTCGCAGCATGAAGCTGTTCCTTGGCTGCGTGGCCGCGTGCCTCGTCGCCGCGCCGACCGCGTCCGCGGAGACCGCGCGCTACATCCTGCCCCCGGGCAACTTCGGCGGCCTGCCCACCTCGCAGAACTCGCTGGACCAGCTTCCGCTGTACGACGGCCTGACGCCCCTGCGCGGCAACGTCAGCGCGGCCGACGTGAACCGCTACTACATCCCCGAGGACTTCAACCCGATCGGCATCACCCGCACCGAGGTCACGGGCCGGGCGGGCCTGCGGCTCGTGTACGACAGCTACGGCGTGCCGCACATCTACGGCAACACGCGCGACGACCTGTCCTTCGGCGCCGGCTGGGTGACCGCCCGTGACCGCGGGCTGCTGCTGAACCTGGGCCGTGGCCCGGCCCGCGTGGCCGTGGCCGACGTGCCGGGCATCGACGCCTTCTCGCTGGTCACCAGCGGCAAGGGCTTCGCGCCCAGCAAGCAGGCCGAGGCGCTGGTGACCAAGCAGAAGAACCTGCTGGTCAAGGAGTACGGCGCCAAGGGCCGCGCGATCCTCAGGGACGCGCAGGCCTACATCGACGGCGCCAACGCCTACCAGCGCTCGAAGGGCATGAAGGCCGACTACACGGTCAACGACGTGATCGCCACCACGGCGTTCATCGGCTCGATCTTCGGCGCCGGCGGCGGTGGCGAGGCCTCGAACGGCGACCTCCTGGCCCGGCTGCGCAAGCGCCTGGGCAACAAGCGCGGCACCGGCGCCTGGAAGGACGTCATGCTGGCCGACGACCCGGAGGCGCCGACCACGATCAGCAAGACCTTCAAGTACGGGCCGCGGACCGGCGGCAAGCTGCGCGGCTCGGTGGTCCCGGACGCCGGCACGCTCAGGCCGTTCGACCCGCTGAAGGCATCGAAGAGCGTGGCCAAGACCGACGCGCTGGCCGCGCCGGCGCGGCGGCGGGCGTCGAACTTCCTGATCACCGCCCCCAGCCGCTCGGCCACCGGCAAGACGCTGGCCGTGATGGGCCCGCAGCTGGGCTACTACTACCCCGAGATCGTGCAGCAGATGCACATGCAGGGAGCGGGCATCAACGCCCAGGGCGCGTTCGTGCCCGGCCTGTCCATGTACATGCTGCTGGGGCGCACCAACAACTACGCCTGGAGCCTGACCTCGGCCGGCCACGACGTGCGTGACACGTACGCGCTGCCGCTGTGCGGCTCGAAGGGCAAGCGCGCCAGGCAGAGCTCCAAGCGCTACCGCTACAAGGGCAAGTGCCGCTCGTTCACCACGTTCAACGCGGGCAAGCTGGGCGGCAAGGACCTCAAGTTCAAGCAGTCGGTGCAGGGGCCTGTGATCGGCACCGCCACCGTGAAGCGCAAGGCGTACGCGTTCGCGCGCAAGCGCTCCACGTTCGGCCGTGACGCGCTGAACCTGGCCGCCCTCAAGGACATGACCGAGGGCAGGGGCAGCACGCCTGCCGCGTTCATGAAGTCGGCCAACCAGTTCGGCTTCACGTTCAACTGGGGCTACATCAACCGCACCACCACGGCCAACTTCTCGTCGGGCCGGCTGCCGGTGCGACCGAAGGGCCTGGACCGCCGCCTGCCCACGCTGGGCACCGGCAAGTACAACTGGAAGGGCTTCCTCAAGCAGGGCCAGCACCCCAACGACACCGGCGGGCCCA
>DASQLM010000214.1:0-4857 GCA_035630015.1 Thermoleophilaceae bacterium
AGCCCATGCCGGCCAGGCCGTTGGCGATCAGCACCGTGTTGGGCTCGTGGGCCGGGAACATCCGCCCGATCCACAGCTTGTGCAGGCCGACGTCGGAGACCAGGATGTCCTCGCGGCCCAGGGCCTTGCGGATCTCGTACAACGCGCGCGGCGGCTGGACGGGGAAGTGGTCGTCGTCCTTGGCGGCGTCGAAGCGGCCGTGCACGACCTCGCGCAGCCGCGTGGCCCCGCCCTGGTGGGGCACGTGGCGGCACTCCTCGGCCAGGCGCGAGAGCGTGTGGTAGATGTCGCCGATCAGCTCGACCTCGGGCACGAAGAACTCGTCGACCTCGGCGGGCAGCGAGTCGATGCAGATGATCTTCTTGTCCTTGCCCGGGTTCCAGTGCTCGGGCGAGTGCTCGACCAGGTCGTAGCCGATGGCCAGCACCACGTCGGCCTCGTCGAAGCCGGCCATGGAGTAGTCGCCGGACTGCAGGCCGACCGAGCCCAGCGCCTTCGGCGAGTCGACCGGGATCAGGCCCTTGCCCATGAAGGTCTCGGCCACGGGGATGCCGGTGGCGCGCACGAACTCGCGCAGCGCGGGGGTGGCGCCGGAGCGGACCACGCCGTTGCCGGCCAGCGCCACGGGCTGGACGGCGCCGCGGATCACGTCGGCGGCCTTGAGCAGCTCGCGGGCCTGGGGCTCGGGCCGGGTGGTGCGCCCGCGCGGCAGCGGGGCGGAGTCGATCTCGGCCTCCATCACGTCCTCGGGCAGCTCGATGTGGGTGGAGCCCGGCTTCTCGCCCTCGGCGATCTTGAACGCCTTGCGCACCACCTCGGGGATGATGTGGGGGTCGTTCAGGCGCGCGTTCCACTTGGTGATGGGGGCCATCACGCGCACCAGGTCGATGTACTGGTGCGACTCCTTGTGCATGCGCTCGAGGTCGCCCTGGCCGGTTAGCGCCACCAGCGGCGCGCGGTCCAGGTAGGCGTCGGCCACGGGCGTGGTCAGGTTCAGCGCGCCCGGCCCCAGCGTGCCCAGGCAGACCCCGGCGTTTCCGGTCAGGCGGCCGTAGGTGTCGGCCATGTACCCGCCGCCCTGCTCGTGACGGACCGGCACGAAGTCGATCGACGAGCGCGACAGCGACTCGTTCAGGTCCAGGGTCTCCTCGCCCGGGATGCCGAAGACGTGCTTGACGCCCTCCGCCTCGAGGCACTCCACGAACACGTCCGACGCCTTCCGCTTTGGCATCGACGGGACACTACACAGAGGACTTGGCGGCGCCCTCCACCACGATCAGATCCTCCAGCGGAGCGGGCTTGCCGGTGTGGTAGCCCTGCGCGTAGTCCACGCCCAGGCGGTTCAGCGCCCGGACGGTCTCCTCGTCGCCCACGAACTCGGCGATCGTCTTCTTGTGCAGCCCGCGAGCGATGCCCACGACGCTCTTCACGATCAGCCGGTCGGTGGCGTTGGTCACGCAGTTGCGCACGAACTCGCCGTCGATCTTCAGGTAGTCGAACGGCAGGTGCTTGAGGTAGTAGAAGGAGCCGAAGCCCGCGCCGAAGTCGTCGAGCGCGAACCGGCAGCCCAGCTCGGACAGCCGCTCGCCGAACGCCCGGGCGCGCGGGATGTTGGCCACGGCGGAGGTCTCGGTGACCTCGAAGATCAGCCAGCTGGGCGACACGCCGGTCTCCGTCAGCCGGTGCTCGATCAGCTCGAGCAGCTTCGGGTCGCCGATCGAGAGGCCGGAGAGGTTGACCTCGAACGTCACGTTGGCCCCGGCGGCGCGGTAGTGGGCCAGCAGGTCGATGGCGCGCGAGGTGACCCAGCGGTCGATGTCCTGGATCAGGTCCAAGCGCTCGGCGATGGCCAGGAACGCGCCCGGCGGGATCAGGTCGCCCGTGTCGTCGCGCATGCGCAGCAGCAGCTCGTACTGGCTGGCCTTGCCGGTGGCCAGGTCCACGATCGGCTGGGCGAGAAGCACGAAGCGGTCCTCCTCCAGCGCGCGCCGGATCCGCTCCGCCCAGGTCACCCGGCCCTTCATGCGCGCCTCGCTCAGGCCGTCGGTGCGGGCCACGGAGACCTGGTCGCGCCCGGCCTCCTTCGCGTCGTACATGGCCAGGTCGGCGTTGACCAGCACGTCCTCGCCGGTCAGGCCGTCCTCGCCGGTGAACGCGGCCACGCCCACGCTGGCGGTAAGCCGCCGCGGGCGGGTGCCCGAGCCGCCGGGCGAGGTGACCGTGCGCACCTGCTCCAGCAGGTCCTCGGCCACCGCGGTGGCGCTCTCGGGCTTCTCGCGCGGCAGCAGCACGGCGAACTCGTCGCCGCCCAGGCGGGCCAGCACGTCGGTGTCGCGCAGTCGCTCGCGCAGCACCTGGGCGACCCGCACGATCAGCTCGTCGCCCACGTTGTGGCCGTGCGTGTCGTTCACGTACTTGAAGTGGTCCACGTCGAGCACGATGGCCGCGCCCTCGGCGCCGTAGCGGTCCACGCGGCTGGTGTGCTCCTCGAGCTCGCGCTCGAAGCTGCGCCGGTTCAGCAGGCCGGTCAGCGGGTCGTGGTCGGCCATGTGCTGGAGCTTGGCCTCGTAGCTGCGGCGCTCGGAGACGTCCACGACCTGCTGGAGCAGGTGGACCGGCCGGCCGTCGGCGTCGCGGATGGCCGCGCCCTGTACCGACACCCAGATCACGTTGCCCGACGCGTGCAGGTAGCGCTTCTCGTTCTTGAAGGTGTCGGCCTCGCCCTCGAGCACCGCGCGGATCCGCTCGGCGTCGGCGGCCACGTCGTCGGGGTGGGTGATGGCGCTGAAATGCTTGCCCTCCAGCTCCTCGGCGGGATAGCCCGTGAGGTCGGCCAGCGCCTGGTTGACCTCGCGGAAGGTGCCGTCGAGGTTGGTCAGCGCCATCCCGATCGGCGCGTCGGCGAACGCGCTGTGGAAGCGCTCCTCGGCCACGCGCAGCGCCCGCTCGGCCTCGCGGGCCGAGGTTACGTCGCGGGCCGTGCCCGCCAGCCGGCGGGTGCCGTCGGCGGCCGGCGCGCCGTGCACCTGGACCATGCGCTCGAGGCCGTCCGGGCCCACGATCCGGTACTCGATCTCGAAGTCCCCCGGGTGGTTGATCGCCTCCACGGCCTCGGCCCGGACCTTCGCGCGGTCATCGGGGTGCACCAGGGCGAGGTAGCGCCGCGGCGGCCGCGAGCCGGGTGGCATGCCGTGCAGGCGCACCATCTCCTCGGACCAGGTGGCCGAGGCGTCGGAGAGCTTGATCTCCCAGCTGCCCACGCGACCGATGGCCTGCGCCTCGGCCAGCAGCCGGCGCTCGTTGCGCAGCTCGTCGTCCACGCGCTTGCGCTCGGTCACGTCGCTCTGGATCGACAGCGAGACCATGCCGTGCTCGGGGTGCTCGAAGGCGGAGACGTTGGCCCAGCTCCAGAAGCGGGTGCCGTTGCGGCGCACGTTGTGGATCTCGCCGCGCCAGGCGCCGTGGCGCTCGACCGCGCCCAGGATCTGGCGGACGGTGGAGTCGCCGCCGCGGCGCCCGTCGGCGTTCAGACGCGTCGCGTCCATGCCCAGCATCTGGCCCTCGTCGTAGCCGAACAGCTCGTCGAAGCGGCTGTTGGTGAACACGATCTGGTTGTCGGAGTGGCGCACCAGCACCACGCCCTCGGACATGTGCGCCGTGATCTGGGCGCGCATCCGGCGGTCCTGTTCGGCCACGTGGCGGGCCGTCACGTCCAGGGCGCCGCCGGCGAAGCCGCTCAGGGCGCCGTCGGCGTCGTACATCTCGGTGGAGCGGCCGCTGACCCAGCGCACCTCGCCGTCCGGGTGCATCAGCCGGTACTCCAGCTCCAGGGGGGTGCCCTGCTCGACCGAGCGCTGCCATTCCTCGTGCACCGTGCCGCGGTCGTCGGGGTGCACCAGGTCGGGCCAGAACGCGCCGGCCATCTGCTCCTGTGTGCGGCCGGCCATCTCGCACCAGCGGTCGCTGGCGAAGGTGACGTAGCCCTGCGGGTCGACGTGGTAGAGCCCGCCCGGGGCCTGGAGCGTCAGCGCCTCGAGCCGCTCCTCGCCGGCCCGGAGCTGGGCCGCCGTGGCACGGTGTGCGCGCTCGCGCCGGACCAGCACCCACGCCAGCGCCAGCACGATCACGAGCAGCGCAGCGGCCAGCAGGGCGGGCGGGGCCATGTCCGACCTATCGGCAGGCGGGTAGGGCGCTTTAGGGCGGCAAGCGGGGGCCGGGCGCGCTGTAGCCTCAGGCCGTGGTCACCCGGTACACCCGCAGCGGGGACACGCACATCGCGTACCAGGCCATGGGGGCCGGCCCCGATCTGCTGTACGTGCCCACCTGGGTGTCCCAGATGGAGGTCCTGGCCAGCGAGCCGCGCATGGCCGCCTTCATCGAGCGCGTCTGCTCGTTCGCCCGGCTGATCACCTTCGACCGGCGCGGGTCCGGCCTGTCCGATCCGGTGGACGGCGCCCCCACGCTGGAGGAGCAGATCGACGACATCCTGGCCGTGATGGACGCGGTGGGCTCCGAGCGCACCGCGCTGGTGGCCTCGCTGGAGGGCGGGCCGATGGCCATGACGTTCGCCGCGAGCCATCCCGAGAAGGTCAGCGCGCTGATCCTGTACGCCACGTTCGCGCGCACGCGCTGGGCCGAGGACTACGACTTCCCGCCCGAGGACCACGCGCGGGCGATGCGATTGGACAAGGTGCTGGAGCAGTGGGGACAGGGCGGCATCCCGATGGCGCTGGCGCCCAGCCGCGCGGGCGACCCCGAGTTCGCGGAGTGGGCGGGCCGGATGGAGCGCTACTCGGCCAGCCCGGGGACCATCCGGCGGATGTTCGACGCCATCGCCGAGACCGACGTGCGCGACGT
>DASQLM010000215.1:0-4322 GCA_035630015.1 Thermoleophilaceae bacterium
CACGGCAGCAGCAGTTCGCATCTCTCCCCGACCTCCCTCAAGATCGTTAGGTCACCTAATGATGCGATTACCCCACGGTTCTGACGGGAAAACCCACGCTGAGCGAAGGAGGGGAGAGGCAGTGCGAGGGCTGATGCAGGACGTCCCGCTGACCATGGAGCTGGTTCGCCGCCGCCTGGGCCGGCACTCCGGCCCGCGTGCCGTGGTCACCGGCACCGAGGGCGAGCCGCGGCGCTCGACCTGGGCGGAGACCGGCGAGCGCTCCGCGCGCCTCCGGGGAGCCCTCGCGCAGATGCGGATCGGCGCCGGCGACCGCGTGGCCACGTTCGCCCGCAACCACCACCCCCACCTGGAGCTGATGCTGGCGGTGCCCGCGGCGGACGCCGTGCTGAACCCCGTGAACACGCGCCTGACCCCCGACCAGGTGGCCTGGATCCTGAACCACTCGATGGCGAGGGTCCTGTTCGCCGACGCCGGGCTGATCGGGCTGCTGGACCCCGTGCGCGACCAGCTCGAGTACGTCGAGCGGGTGGTCGTGATCGACGACGAGTACGAGCAGCTGCTGGCGGACGCCGAGCCCGACCACTCGCCGGTGGCCGCCGGCGAGGACGACGCGCTGGCGCTCTGTTACACGTCGGGCACCGCCGGCGACCCCAAGGGCGTGCTGTTCTCGCACCGCTCGACGATCCTGCACGCGCTGTCGCTGACCATGGCCGACAGCCACGCCGTCTCGCGTGCTCACACCGTCATGCCCATCACCGCCGTCTGCCACGTGCTGGCGTGGTCGCTGCCCTACGCCGCCGCCCTGACCGGCGCCGACCTGGTGCTCCAGGGTCCGTCGAACGAGCCGCGCCACCTGGCGAAGCTGATCGAGAGCGAGCGCGTGACCACCGGCGCGGCGGTGCCCACGGTGTGGCTGGACATGGAGGCGCTGTTCGATGGCGACGAGTTCGACCTGTCCTCGATGCGCGAGCTGCTGATCGGCGGCATGCCCGTGCCCAAGCCGCTGATCCGCCGCTACCGCGAGCGCGGCATCACGATCGCCCAGGGGTGGGGCATGACCGAGATGTCGCCCAGCGGGACCATGTCGCGCGAGACCGGCGAGGGCGAGGGGGCCTCGAACCAGGGCACCGCGATGGCGCTGGTGGAGCTGCGGCTGGTGGGCGACGACGGCGCGGAGCTGGACTGGGACGGCGCCACGGTCGGCGAGCTGGAGGTGCGCGGGCCGTGCGTGATCGCCGAGTACTACGAGCCCACCCAGGACGCCTCCGACCGCTTCCGCGACGGCTGGCTGCGCACCGGCGACCTGGCCCGCATCGATCCCGACGGCACGGTGGAGATCGTGGACCGGGCCAAGGACCTGGTGAAGTCCGGCGGCGAGTGGATCAGCTCGGTGGAGCTGGAGAGCGCGATCGCCGCGCACCCGGCGGTGCAGGAGGCCGCGGTGGTGGCGGTGCCCGACGAGAAGTGGGGCGAGCGGCCGCTGGCCCTGGTGGTGGCGGGGACGGCGCTGGAGCAGGCCGAGCTGGCCGGGTTCCTGGAGGAGCGCGTGGCCCGCTGGTGGATCCCCGAACGGCTGGAGCTGGTTGACGAGATCCCCAAGACCTCGGTGGGCAAGTACGACAAGCGGCGCATCCGCGAGCTGTACGCATGAGCGAGGAGTGGGCTTTCGCCGCTCCGCCCAAGCCCTGGTCGGAGGCCTTCTCCGACGACGTGGCCTTCCTGTTCTCGAAGATCGGCGCGCGCTCGAACAAGCTCTACGCCGAGCTGCTGGCGCCGCTGGGACTGCGACCCAACCAGGTGGCGGTGCTGCAGTACCTGGCCGCCTCGGAGGGGGCGTCGCAGCGCGAGATCGTGAGCGGCCTGTGGATCGACGCGGGATCGCTGGTGGCCATGCTCGACGAGTTCGAGGACCGGGGCCTGGCCGAGCGCCGGCGCAACCCCAGCGACCGGCGCGCGTCCGCGGTGCACCTGACGGTCGATGGGCGGGACCAGCTGGGCCGGGCGCTGGAGCTGTCGAAGGAGGTCGAGCGGCGGCTGCTCGGCCCGCTGCCCGCCGCCGACCGGCGCCGGCTGCACACGCTGCTGAAATCGATCACGGGGCTGAACGGCCGGGGCTGAAGCGGTACACGGGTGTTTGGGAATGCCTCGATTCCGGACAGACTGTCCGACACCGTGCCCACGTCGCCTTCCCTGGACGGATCCGTGGTCGCCATCACCGGGGCCGGCAGGGGCATCGGGAAGGCCACCGCGACCGAACTCGCCGAGCGCGGCGCCCGCGTGGTCATCGGCGACCTGGACTTCTCCCACGCCGAGCGCGCGGCCAGCGCCATCAACCACACCGTCACCCCCTCCAGCGGTGGCGTCGCCATCGCGCTGCGCCTCGACGTGCGCGACCGGCTGTCCTTCCGGCGCTTCCTCGACGAGGCCGGGCGTGACTTCGGCCCGCTCGACGTGCTGGTCAACAACGCGGGCATCATGCCCGTCGGCCCGTTCCTGGACGAGGACGAGCCCTCCGCGCGGGCCGCGTTCGAGATCAACGTGGGCGGCACGATGAGCGGGATGAAGCTGGCGCTTCCCGGGATGCTCGAGCGCGGCTCCGGCCACATCGTGAACGTGGCCTGTTACGCGGGGTTGCTGCCTGCGCCCGGGCAGATCACGTACGCCGCCACCAAGAGCGCCGTGCTGGCGCTGACCGATGGGGCGCGGTGGGAGTTCCAGCGCTCCGGCGTGGCGTTCACCGCCATCGTGCCCTCCTTCACCCGCACCGAGCTGGTGGCGGGTACCCGCGCGCCGAGGTCGGCGTCGCTGCACCCCGAGGCGGTGGCCGCGGCCATCGCCGACGCGATCGCCTCCCGCGCGCGCACCGTGTACGTACCGGGTCGCGCCCGTTCGATCGGTTCCGCCCTCAGCATGCTCCCCTCGCCGGTGCGGCGGCGGATCCACCGCGCGCTCGGCACGGACTCCGCGTTCCTCGACCTCGACCGGGGCGAGCGCAGAGGGTACGAGCAGCGCATCCGCCAGACGACCGATTCCGACAGGACGGAACCCCCCACGGGGTAGGGTCGGCCCGTGCCCTCCGTGACCCGCAAGGTCCAGGCGGGTCGGACCCGTCGCGATGCCGCCGAATCGACCGTCTTCGCCGCGCTGGGCGAGCTGCTGGCCGGCGGCGCCACGTTCACCGAGCTGGGCGTGCAGCAGATCTCGAAGGAGGCCGGCATCGGGCGGTCGACGTTCTACGTGCACTTCGCCGACAAGACCGACCTGCTGGTCCGCTTTGCCGAGGACTCCAGCCGGGAGCTGTTCGCCATCGCCGAGCGGTGGACGGACTCGGGTGACCGCGAGACGCTGGAGCGGACGCTGCTGGAGGTGATCGCGCGCCGGCGCGAGCAGGCGCCGGCGCTGCGGGCGCTGGCCGAGGTTGCCACCTACGAGCCCGCCGCGCAGGAGGCCTGGCAGCGCATGATCGCCAGCAACATCGACCTGGTGCGCCAGCGGATCGAGGCCGATCAGGAGGCCGGGCTGATCCCCGCCGGCGTCGACCCCGCCATCACGGCGGCGTTCGTGACCTGGGGGGTCGAGCGCACGCTCGAGCAGCACATCGAGGCGGGCGGCAGCGCATCGGACGAGGAGGTGGCGGCGGCGGTGGCCTGCGCCATCTGGAAGGCGGTCTACGGCAGCGTCTAGATCGGGTAGTGCCGGGAGCCCTCCTGGACGGTCAGCCAGCGCAGCTCGGTGAACTCCTCGATGGCGGCGGTGCCGCCGAAGCGGCCCCAGCCGCTGGCCTTGACGCCGCCGAAGGGCATCTGCGGCTCGTCGTGCACGGTCGCGCCGTTCACGTGGCAGATGCCGCTCTCGATGCGCCGCGCCACGTCGAGCGCGGTGGGCACGTCCGCGCCGAACACCGCCGCCGACAGGCCGTAGTCGGTGTCGTTGGCCACCCGGACCGCCTCGTCGGCGCCGTCGACCGCGGTCACCGCCACCACCGGGCCGAACGACTCCTCG
Source organism: Thermoleophilaceae bacterium (assembly GCA_035630015.1). Classification (GTDB taxonomy): domain Bacteria; phylum Actinomycetota; class Thermoleophilia; order Solirubrobacterales; family Thermoleophilaceae; genus JAAYBF01. Next base: position 4,006 of record DASQLM010000215.1, read on the forward strand.
GTGTAGATGTCCATCTCCTTGGTGACCCCGTGCACCACGGTGGGCGGGAACAGCGGCCCGTCGGCCTGTCCGCCGCACAGCACGTCGGCGCCCTTTGAGCGGGCGTCCTCGACCAGCCCGCTCACGCGCTTGATCGCCGCCGGGCCCACCAGCGGGCCGATCTGCGTCGCCGGGTCGCGCGGGTCGCCCACGGCCAGCTCGCCGGCCTTGGCCGCCAGAGCGGACGCGAACTCGTCGGCCACCGAGGCGTCGGCCACGACGCGCTCGGTGGACATGCAGATCTGGCCCTGGTGCATGAACGCGCCGAACTTGGCGGC
>DASQLM010000216.1:0-2639 GCA_035630015.1 Thermoleophilaceae bacterium
CGCCACCGCCTCGCCGCGCATGCAGGGCATGAGCTTCGGCCCGGCCGACCTGGCGGCCTCGCGCCGCATGAAGACCACCCGCGTCGGCGGCGGCCACCCGGGCTACCTGGTCATGAACGACCCGGACCCCGAGAACCCCGACGCCCCGCGCGCGACCGCCCAGCAGGACCTGTGGCACTACTCGATCGCGCGCATGGTCGACGCCTGCACGTCTGCCGGGATCCTGCCCTACTACGGCCCGTTCGGCGACATCAAGGACGTCGCCGGCTGCGAGGCGCAGTTCCGCGCCGCCTTCCTGCTGGGCTGCGTGGGCACGTGGTCCCTGCACCCCGTACAGATCGATATCGCTAAGAAGGTGTTCAGCCCCGATCCCGACGAGGTGAAGTTCGCCCAGAAGGTGATCGAGGCCATCCCGGACGGACGCGGGGTGCACATGATCGACGGGAAGATGCAGGACGACGCCACGTGGAAGCAGTGCAAGGTGATGGTGGAGCTGGCCGAGCAGCTCGCCGAACGCGATCCAGAGCTTGCCGAGGCCTACGGCTTGGCGCCTGCCTCGGCCTGATCGCCGGGCTGACGGCGGCGCCGAGCGCGCCGGCGCCCGCCGGGGCGGCCACGCCCGTGGAGGGCAAGGTGCGCGTGTTCAAGGGGGCCGACCAGGCGCTGGACCGCTACATCCGCTCGCGCGGCTGTAGGCGCTTCCTCTCGCGCTACGTGCGGATGCGCCTGTTCAGCGACTTCTCCGACCGCTGCGTGGACGGCGGCTACCGCGGCGGCTTGGCCAACATGAACGCCCAGGCGATCCAGGTGGAGTCCGTGCGCATCCGCCGCGGCGACGGCCGCGCCGTGCGCGCCCGCAAGCGCGCGCTGGACCGGATGGTGTTGCGCAGCCGGTCCGGGCGGCGGCTGTACGTGCCGTTCGACTGCGCCCGCGGGCGCTGCCCCCAGTACGCGGCCGACGTGGCCGACCCCGCCTGGCGCCGCCACCTGGCGCGCGAGGCGCGCGGCCTGCTGCGCCACCGGTACGCCGGCGTGTTCCTGGACGACGTGAACTGGCAGGTGAACGTCAGCGACGGCCGCGAGCGCCCCGTCGCGGCCATGGACCCGGCCCGCTGGAAGCGGGCGATGGCGCGGCTGGTGCGGTCCGTGCGCCGCGCCGCCGGCAGGCGCGAGGTCATGGTGAACACGGTCTGGTGGCGCCCCGAGAGCTCGCTGGACGACCCGGTGGTGCGGGCTGGCATGCAGACGGCCACCGACGCCTACATCGAGCGCGGGACCGAGGACACCCGCAGGGGCCAGTCCTACGACGGGCTGCTGGGCACGATCGACCGGCTGCACGGCCTGGGCCTGGGCGTGACGCTGGAGAACTACGTGGCCCGCGACCGCCAGAGCGCCGAGTTCGAGCTGGCCAGCTACCTGCTGCACGCCGACGGCCGCCGCGACGCGGTGGGCACCGAATACGCCTCCTGCCCGCGCACCAGCGACTCCCTGCCGCGCTGCCGGGTGCCGTACTGGCGTGGCTACCGGACCGACCTGGGCCGCGCCACCGGCCCCCGCACGCTCCGGCCCGACGGCCTGCTTCAGCGGCGCTTCGAGCGCGGCCTGGCGCTGGTGAACCCGCCGGGCGCGCCGCCCAGGACGGGCACCCTGGACGGCCTGTACCGCGATCTGGACGGCACGCCGCGCGTGTTCGCCGGGCTGACCGGCGGCCGTGCACTCGTCCTGACCAGATAGGCTCTCGCGCCGCTCATGCGCTTCTTCGAGTACGAAAGCCGCCGCCTGGTCGAGGCCGCCGGCATTCCCGTCACCAAGTACGGGTTTGCCACGACCGACACCGAGGCCAAGGAGATCGCCGCCGACATCGGCGGTCCCACCGTCATCAAGTCCCAGGTGCTGTCCGGCGGCCGGATGAAGGCCGGCGGCGTGAAGTTCGCCGACACGCCCGAGGAGGCCGAGGCCCACGCCCGGGACATCCTGAAGCTCGAGATCAACGGCCACATGCCGCGCGGCGTGCTGGTGGACCCCAAGGCCGAGGTCAAGCAGGAGTACTACGCCGGAGTGGTCTGGGACGGCACCGCCAAGAAGCCGCTGATCCTGTTCTCCGACATGGGCGGCATCGACATCGAGCAGGTGGCCGAGGAGCACCCCGACCACGTGGGCCGCGGCCACGTGTCCAACCTCAAGCCGATCTCCGACTACCAGGCCAAGCAGGTGATCGCCGCCGCCGGCGTGACCGGCAAGCCGCTGCAGCGCCTGACCCCGATCGTGGCGCGGCTGGCCCAGCTGTTCCGCGACCGGGACATGACGCTGGCCGAGATCAACCCCCTGGCCGAGCTGACCGACGGCAGCTTCGTGGCGCTGGACGCGCACATGGAGATGGAGGAGGAGGCCAAGCCGCGCCAGCGCAAGATCCTGGCCGGCATCGGCATCGAGGAGGACGACAACCGCGAGGGCTACGAGCCCTCCCCCTTCGAGGTGGCCGTCACGGCCATCGACGCCGCCGACCACCGCGGCGTGATCCAGGGCAAGGACACCGGCTTCGACGGCAACATCGGCCTGGTCATCGGCGCGGGCGGCGGCTCGCTGACGCTGACCGACGCCGTGCGCTCCCAGGGCGGCCGGCCCGCCAACTACTCCGA
>DASQLM010000217.1:0-4866 GCA_035630015.1 Thermoleophilaceae bacterium
CACCAACACTCGCCAGGAGCGATCGGATCCGACAGAGGGTGCATGAAAGGCTGCAGTCAGCGGGTACGCTCGCCGCATGGCACCCACCACCATCAACGGCATCGAGGAACTCCAGAACCTGGTCGGGGAGACCGTCGGCCCCAGCGACTGGCGCACCGTGGACCAGGAGATGATCAACAGCTTCGCCGAGATCTCGGGCGATCACCAGTGGATCCACGTCGACGTGGAGCGCGCCAAGTCCGAGAGCCCGTTCGGCGGCCCGATCGCCCACGGCAACCTGACGCTGGCGACGATCGACGGCTTCCGCGACGGCCTGCTGGTGCAGGAGGGCTTCAAGCTGGGCGTGAACTACGGCTGGAACAAGGTCCGCTTCCCCGCGCCGGTCCCGGTGGACTCGAACATCCGGGCCTCGATCGAGATCGTCTCGGTCGACGACGTCGGAGGCGGCTGGCACCAGGTCGTCCAGCGCTGGACCGTGGAGATCGAGGGCGGCGAGAAGCCGGTCTGCGTGGCCGACTCGGTCACGCGCGTGATGGCCTGACGCTCAGGGAGCGGGCGGGCCGGGTGGCGCGGGCGTCATCCGGCCGTCGATCAGCGCGCCCATGCCGTCCGCGTCCAGCGGGCGGGCGAAGAAGTAGCCCTGGCCGGTGTTGCAGCGCATCTCGGACAGGTGGTCCAGCTGGTCGCGGCGCTCGATGCCCTCGGCCACGATCTCCATGTCCAGCGCCTCGCCCAGCTCGACCACCGATCGCACCAGCGCCTGGTCGCCGCGGCCGGCGGACAGATCGTCCACGAACGACTGGTCCATCTTCACCATGTCGATGGGGAAGTCGCGCAGGTAGGTCAGGGCCGAGTAGCCGGTGCCGAAGTCGTCGATGGCCACGCGCACGCCCATCTGCTGCAGCGAGATGAGCTCGTCGCGGACGGCGTCGCGGTCCTGCATCAGCACGGATTCGGTGATCTCCAGCACCAGTAGCGACGGGTCGATGCCGTTGCCCTCGGTCGCGGCACGCACCTGCTCGACCACGGTGCCCGGCTGGCGGAACTGGCGCGGCGACACGTTCACGCTGATGTAGATCGGGTCGGCCTCGCTCTCGTCGTGCCACCTGCGCGCCTGGCGGCAGGCCTCGTTCAGCACCCAGCCGCCCAGGGGGACGATCAGCCCGGTCTCCTCGGCCACGGGGATGAAGTCGCTGGGCGGTATCGAGCCCAGCGTCGGGTGGTTCCAGCGCGACAGCGCCTCGGCGCCCAGCACGCGGCCGGTGTCCAGGTCCACCAGCGGCTGGTACTGCACGTGCAGGTCGTCGTTGTCCAGCGCCCGGCGCAGGTCGCCGCTGAGCTGGAGCCGGCGCTGGACCTCCATGTGCATGGTGGGCCGGAACACCTCCGAGCGGCCCTTGCCGCCGGCCTTGGCCGCGTACATCGCGGTGTCGGCGTTGCGCATCAGGTTCTCGCTGGTGGACCCCGAGTCGGCGGGCGCGATGCCCACGCTGGCGCGCATGAACAGCTCGTGGTCGTCGATCTCGAACGGGCCTTCCATGCCCTCGTGGATACGCGCGGCGATCCGCTCCGCCTCCTCCGGGTCCTCGGGCTCCTCGACCAGCACGGCGAACTCGTCGCCGCCCAGGCGGGCCACGGTGTCCGAGGTGCGCACCCAGCCGTCCAGGCGCTCGCCCAGCTGGCGCAGCAGGTCGTCGCCGGCGGCGTGCCCCAGCGAGTCGTTCACGGTCTTGAAGTCGTCCAGGTCCACGAACAGCACGGCCATGCCGCGTCCGTGCCGGCGGCTGCGGGCGATCGCGTGGCGCACGCGGTCCTCGAACAGCGAGCGGTTGGGCAGCCCGGTCAGGGGGTCGTGGAAGGCCTGATGGCGCAGTTGGTCCTCCAGGTCGGTGCGTTCGCCGACGTCGCGGATGGTCACCACCAGGCCCTGCACCGACGGGTCGTCGGACAGGTCGAGCCAGCTGGCCTCCACGTCCACGCTGCCGCCGGCGTGGTGCAGCGCGCGCCAGCGGCCGGTCTCGTGGCCGTCATCGCTCTCGCGCACCGAGCGCACCGCGTCGGCCAGCATGCCGCGGTCCTCGGGGTGGGTCAGGTCCGTGAGCGAAGAGCCGGTCACGGCCTCTGCGTCGTACCCCAGCATCCGCTCGACCGCGGGCGTGGCGTAGCGGATGTTCAGCGTGCTCGGGTCCACGACCACCACGAGATCGGAGGAGTTGCGCAGCAGCGCCTGAAAGCGGCGCTCGCGGCGCTTGGCGTCGGCCGCGTTGCGGCGCGACCAGAAGCTGCCCAGCAGCAGCGAAACCAGGATCAGGGCCCCCAGCATGGTCAGGGTGAGCGTCCGCGCCGCGCGGTCGTCGGCGCGCTCGGCGGCCGCGCCCATGCGGTCGCTCAGCGCCCGGGCCGAGGGCTGGAGAGCGGTCAGGGTCGCGGTGGCGCGGCGCCTGTCGGCGCGGCCGGCATCCGGGGCCAGCGCGGCGCCCAGGGCGCGTTCGGCCGCCGCGGCCTGGCGGGCCACCTCGGCGCCGGCGCCGTCGGCGTTCCCGCGCCCGAGCCGCACGCTCTGGGTCGAGACGGTGCCGCGCTCGGCGGCCAGCTCGTCGGCCCGGCCGCGCTGCTCGCCGGCAAGCTCGGCGCGGCTGAGCAGCGCCAGGCGGTCCACCGCCGCCGCCATCTCCCGGGCGTCGGCGGCACGGTCGATGGCGCGGCCGGCTTCATCGGTGGCCGAGCGCACGTTCAGGGCGGCGAACAGGACCGCGACGATGGCCAGCGCCGGGATCAGCGCGCGCCACCAGCCGCTGTCCCCGCCCTCGACCACACGACGGCTGAGCAGGGCTTTCAGCTGGCCCAGCGCGGACTCATGGGGCGCCTCGGACGTCTTGGAAACCGGCATCGAATCTCCCATCGGCGGCTCCGCGCGTGCCCTTGACGCCCGCGGAAGCCTCTGGACGGTCGACCGACGGGCTGCCCCTAACCTCAATGGGCCGTGGCCGCCCCCGAGCAGACCGAGTCAGAGAGCCGTAGCGAGCGCATCCGCCGCAAACGGCTGGCCCTGCCCGACGCGCCCGGCGTGTACCTGTTCAAGGACGAGCGCGGCAAGGTCATCTACGTCGGCAAGGCGACGTCCATCCGCAAGCGGGTGGCGGGGCACTTCTCCAAGCCGTCCACGCGCGGCGCGCTGGAGATGACCCACACCGTGGCCGACTTCGACTTCCTGGTCACCGAGACCGAGGCCGAGGCACTGCTGACCGAGCAGAACTTCATCAAGCGCCACCGCCCGCGCTACAACGTGCGGCTGCGCGACGACAAGTCGTACCCGTACATCGGGATCTCGATGGAGGAGGACTACCCGCGGGTGTTCTTCACGCGGGAGAAGCACCGCCGCGGGCGGGCCTACTTCGGCCCGTTCTCCAGCGCCAAGCGCGTGCGCGAGACCCTGGAGTTGCTTGGCAAGGTGTTCCAGTACCGCACCTGCCAGGGCAAGGAGCCCGGGCGCCAGTCCGGCAGCCCGTGCCTGGACTACTTCATCAAGCGCTGCCAGGCGCCCTGCGTGGATTACATCTCCAGGGAGGAGTACCGGCAGAACATCGAGACCATCATCGACTTCCTCTCCGGGCGCTACCGGCGGATCGAGAAGGAGCTGGAGCAGGGCATGCGCGCGGCGGCCGAGGACCAGGAGTTCGAGTCGGCCGCGCAGCTGCGCAACAAGCTGAAGGCCGTGCGGTCGCTGCTGGAGCGCCAGCGCGTGACCAACGAGTCGGTGGGCACCCTGGACGCGGTGGCGGTGGCGGCCGAGGAGACCTCGGCCAATGCCCAGGTGTTCCAGGTCCGCGACGGCGTGCTGGCCGACCGCCAGAGCTTCTACCTGGAGAACGAGGCGGGCCGCGACGAGCCCGAGGTGCTGGAGGAGTTCCTGTTGCAGTACTACGCCAGCGCCATGGCCATCCCGCCGCGCGTGGTCATCCCCCAGGGCTTGGACGACGTGACGGCGCTCGAGACCGCCCTGGCCTCCCAGCGCGGGGGCCCTGTGGAGGTGCGGCCCGCCGAGCGCGGCGACAAGCGGCGCATCTTCGAGCTGGCCGAGCGCAACGCGCGGCTGGCGCTGGACCAGGACCGGCTCAAGTCCGAGCGCAGCCGCAACCAGCGCGTCGAGGCGCTGGACGGGCTGCAGGAGGAGCTGGGCATGAGCCAGCTGCCCATGCGGATCGAGTGCTTCGACATCTCGAACCTCGGCGAGACGCACACGGTGGCGTCGATGGTGGTGTTCGAGGGCGGCGCCCCGAAGAAGTCCGACTACCGCCGCTTCAAGGTCCGGGGGGCGGCCCAGGACGACTTCGCCGCGATGGCCGAGGTGCTGTCGCGGCGGGTGGCGCAGTACCGCACCCAGCAGGAGCTGTCGCCGCACGAGAAGCAGTACGACGCCAGCTTCGGGTCGCTGCCCGCGCTGATCGTGATCGACGGCGGCAAGGGCCAGCTGGGCGCGGGCCTGAAGGAGCTGACCGAGCTGACCGAGCTGGGGACGACCGTGATCAGCCTGGCCAAGCGGATCGAGGAGGTGTTCATCCCCGGCCGCCCCCGGCCGCTGGTGATGGGCCACGACGAGGCGCCGCTGCAGCTGCTCCAGCGCATCCGCGACGAGGCGCACCGGTTCGCCATCGAGTTCCACCGCGGCCGCCGCGACAAGGCCATGACCCAGTCGTTCCTGGACGACCTGCCCGGCGTCGGACCCACGCGTAAGCGGGCGCTGCTGGCGCACTTCGGAACCCCCGACCGGATCCTCAAGGCCAGCCGCGAGGAGTTGGAGGGGGTGTCCGGGCTACCGGGCAAAGTGGCGCGTGAGATGCACCAGTACCTCCATAGGGTCGATTG
>DASQLM010000218.1:0-3087 GCA_035630015.1 Thermoleophilaceae bacterium
GGACCACCACGCGATCATCCCGACCAACGCCGACAACCCGCACGACCTGTCGAAGATGGGCGCGGACGAGCTGAAGATCTACGACCTGGTGACCAAGCGGTTCCTGTCGGTCTTCCACCCCGACGCCACCTTCGAGCGCACCCGGGTCGAGACCACCGTGTCCGAGCACGTCTTCCGCACCAGCGGCCGCGTGCTGACCTTCGCCGGCTGGCGCTCGGTGTACGGCGAGGAGGTCGACCCCCAGGGCGACCAGGCCGACGACTCGGGCGGCAACCAGAACCTGCCCAAGCTCGAGCAGGGCGAGGACGTGGACACGCGCGAGGTCGAGTCGCTGCGCAAGGAGACCCAGCCGCCGCGGCGCTTCACCGAGGCGTCGCTTCTGGCGGCCATGGAGGGCGCCGGCAAGGAGATCGAGGACGCCGAGCTGCGCGACGCCATGGCCGAGTCCGGCATCGGCACCCCGGCCACGCGAGCGTCGATCATCGAGACGCTGATCGGGCGCGAGTTCATGGAGCGCGACGGCCGCGCCCTGGTGGCCACCGAGAAGGGCGTGCAGGTCATCCGGCTGCTGGGCGAGCACCCGCTGACGTCTGCCTCGCTGACCGGCGAGTGGGAGAAGCGCCTGAACAAGATCGAGCACGGTGAGGACTCCCGTCCCGCGTTCATGAAGGACATCAAGGCCTTCATCACCGAGACGGTGGCCGAGCTGGACAAGCTCAAGGGCGTGCAGATCGAGCGGGCCAAGCTCGGTCCCTGCCCGGTGTGCGGCCGCGAGGTCAACGAGAACCGCAAGGGCTACTCGTGCTGGACCAAGGAGGACCCGGGCTGCGGGTTCGTGATCTGGAAGAAGAAGGCGGGCAAGAACCTGCCGGTGGCCGTCGCCAAGGAGCTGATGGCCTCACTCAAGGCGGCGCTGGAGCGCGGTGACGATCCGCCCATCGGCCGCACCGAGAAGCAGGTCACCGGCTTCCGGGGGCGCTCGGGCCGCTCGTTCCGGGCCAAGCTGCGGATCGAGCCACGCGGCGAGGAGCACCCCGGCCGCTGGAAGGTCGAGTTCGACGAGGAGTGGGCGGACCGCCCGCGCGCCGAGCCCTCCGACGAGCAGGCCGAGGCGTCCACGCAGAGCACCGGCGCCGACGCCGAGAAGAGCCGGCCCAAGGCCGCGACCGGCAGCTAGCGCCGGATCGACGCCAGCGCGCCCGAGAGCGCGTAGGCCAGGGTCAAGTAGATCGCCGCGAACTTCAGTACCGCGGCGACGAGCGCGAGCCCGGGCCACGGCGACACCGGCTCGTGCCAGAGCGACACCGCCAGCCCCACGTTCTCCACGTAGTCGAACCCGGCGGCGGCCAGCGCCAGCCACGCCATCGCCACGCCCAGCGCGGCCGCGCGGGGCCTGCCGCGCCGCCGCCACACCCCGGCCGCGGCCAGGCAGCAGCCGGCCAGCGCGCTTGCGTAGATCAGGGGGAACACCAGGTCGAACAGCTGGATCGCCTTGGCCTCGCCGATCACGCCCTCGGCGCGCCAGCCGGCCAGGATCTCCTTCGCCTCGCCGACGCTGCCCGCCAGCTCGAAGTCCACGATGTCGCGGTCGCCCAGCGGCTGGGCCACCCCGCCCACGACCGTGATCACCAGCGTGGCCACGCAGAGGGCGATCAGCGCCGGGCGGCGGTGGTGGACGGGCCATCGCTGCAGGGGGTGGGTCACGGGATACGATCCTGCCACGTGACCAACGTCCTCTGGCACATCGAGCTCTCGCACTACAACGAGAAGGCCCGGTGGGCGCTGGACCACAAGGGCATCCCGTACGAGCTGCGCGCCCCGATGCCGGGGTTCCACGGCGCCCGCGCGCTGTACGAGACCCGCGGGAAGCAGCGCCGTCTGCCCGTGCTCGAACTCGAGGGCCGCACGATCGGCGATTCGACGGCCATCATCGCGGCGCTGGAGGAGCACACGCCCGACCCGCCGCTGTACCCCGCCGATCCCGCCGAGCGGGCGCGCGCGCTGGAGCTCGAGGACTACTTCGACGAGAAGCTGGGGCCCGAGATCAGGCGCTTCGGCTGGCACCACCTGCTGGCCGACCCCGACGCGGCGGCCACGGCGCTGTTCCGCGGCGAGAGCCCGCTGCGGGCGCGCGTGCTGCGCACCACCTTCGGCGTGGCCCGCCTGTCGGTCAGAGCGGACTACGGCGTGGACGCCGACAGCGACGAGGAGCCGCGGCGCGCGATCCTTGCCGTCCTGGATTTCCTCGAGACCGAGCTCGAAGGGCGCGAGTACCTGGCGGGCGAGGCGTTCAGCGTGGCCGACCTGACCGCCGCTGCGCTGTTCACGCCCCTGATCCGCCCGCCCGAGCGCCCGTTCATGCCCGACGCCGTGGCGCCGGGCCTGGAGGCATTCGGTGACGAGCTGATGGCCCGTCCGGGCGGCCGCTGGGTGCTTGACGTGTACCGGCGCCACCGCGGCGCGTACGTGGCGGCCTAGAGCTCCAGCCCCTCCAGCACGTTCTGGAACCGGGGCGGCCCCTCGTCGTCGATCCAGGTCACCCGCCCGGGCCAGTAGGGGTTGACGGGGCCCTCGGCGGCCGCGAAGGCCCCTTCCAGGACCCAGCTGCCGGTGTTGTGCAGCCGCAGACCGCCGCCCGGCCACCAGCCCTCGACCTCACCGGGCAGCGGTCCCGCGCGGTGGGTGTGGCCGAACACCACGTGGGCGGCGTCCACCTCCAGGTCGCGGACCACCTGGGCCATGGCCCGCAGGCCGCCGCGGCGCAGCTCCAGCGCCGAGATGTCGGCGCGGAAGCGGCCCAGCCGCAGCGCGTTCAGCGCGGCCACGGCGGCCGGTATGGCCACGCCCCCCAGCAGCAGGCCCGTGGGCCCGCCGCCCACCGCGCGCTGCCAGACCTCGCGCGAGGTGTTGCCGTGCCGGATCGCCTTCTGGGCGGGCGAGCTCTGAGCCAGGGCGTGCGAGAACGCGTACACGGGACCCACGGTGGCCTCGTAGGTCTCGAGCGAGATGCCGCGGTCGCGCGCGCCGACCATCCGCCCCACCAGGTGGGCGAAGATCGACTCGACCCGCGGCACGGTCAGGTGCAGG
>DASQLM010000219.1:0-5469 GCA_035630015.1 Thermoleophilaceae bacterium
GCGACGGCGGCCGGTGCTGTCGTCGGTGAACAACTGCCCACCGGACTGGCCGTCGAAGCCGGTGGCGATGACCGTGACGCGGACACCGTCGCCTATGCCCTCGTCGACCACGGCGCCGAAGATGATGTTGGAGTTGTCGTCGGCAGCCTGTTGGATGATCTCGGCCGCCTCGTTGACCTCGAACAGACCCAGGTCGGCGCCGCCGGTGATGTTCAGCAGGATGCCGGTGGCGCCCTCGACGGACTGCTCCAGCAACGGCGACGAGATCGCGGCCTTTGCCGCCTCGCCGGCGCGGTTCTCGCCGTTGGCCTCGCCGATGCCCATCAGGGCCGAGCCGGCGTCGTGCATGATCGTGCGCACGTCGGCGAAGTCCAGGTTGATCAGTCCCGGGATGGTGATCAGGTCGGTGATGCCCTGGACGCCCTGGCGCAGGACGTTGTCGGCCTCGCGGAAGGCCTCGAGGATGCTGGTGCGGCGCTCGACCACGGCCAGCAGCTTCTCGTTCGGGATCACGATCAGGGTGTCCACCTGCTCGCGCAGGCGGTCGATGCCCTCGTCGGACTGGCGCCGGCGCTGGCTGCCCTCGAAGTCGAACGGCCGTGTGACCACGCCGACGGTCAGCGCGCCGATCTCCTGCTTGGCCACCTCGGCGATCACGGGCGCGGCGCCCGTGCCGGTGCCGCCGCCCTCGCCGGCCGTCACGAAGACCATGTCGGCGCCCTTGAGCGCCTCCTTCAGCTCGTCGCGGCTCTCGTTGGCGGCACCGTACCCCGTCTCGGGGTCGGCTCCCGCGCCCAGCCCGCGTGTGAGCTGGTCGCCGATCTGGAGCTTGATGTCGGCGTCGCACATCTGGAGCGCCTGGGCGTCCGTGTTCACGGCGATGAACTCGACGCCCTTCAAGCCGGCGTCGACCATGCGGTTGACCGCATTGGTTCCACCTCCACCGACTCCGACGACCTTGATGACCGCCAGGTAGCTGCCCGTGTCCATTGCCTTAGATCCTCGCCTCTGGTGCTCGGGGGTTCCGTCCGCACGTCAAGCGATCGTTGAGGGTTTCCGCAAATACCGGAGATCGCCTTGGGGACGGGACTTTAAGCGGCATTTCAGGATGATGTCAACAGAGCGCGCAAGGGATCCTGCATTCTGAGGCTCTAGCGGACGTCGAGACTTTGCGAAAGTCTCGACCCTCGATCGAGGGTTGTCGGGTCACGGTTCGACCCCCTGCATTCCCGTCTGTGGCGCGGCGGGCGTGGGGGTCGGTGCCGGAGCCGCCGGCTCGGGCGTGACCGGAGCCGGCGTTGGGGTCTGGGTCTCGCCGGCGGTGGGCGGGACGGCCTCGTCGTCGGCGCCCGCGGGCGCGACGGGCGCGACCGTCTGCACCGGCAGGCCCCCCGCGGCGGGCCGCCCGGGGATGCGCAGGTCGATGTAGTCGGCACCGGCCGCGTCGCGGTCGGCCAGCACCCTGGTGACCGCCGTCCACTTCGCCGCGACGCCGGTGGCGGCGCCGAAGATCAACTCTGGCCCATTCTCGATCTGGACGACCCAGCCCTTGGCCCCCTCCTTGGTCACCTTCTCCAGCCGCGGGGTCAGCGCCGCGGGGGCGCCCCCGGCGACGCGCACGGCGTCGAGCGTGCTGCTGGGCGTCAGGCGCTTGTCGGGCACGGTGCCTGCGCCGACCTCGATCGTGGGCAGCGATTCCCTGATGGTCAGCGCGGTCAGCACCGACCCGTCGCCGGCCACCGGGATGCGGCGCGAGCCCGCCACCAGCATCGCCGCCGGGCGCTGCTCGGTCACGGCGATGCGCATGCCCTCGGGGAAGTCCGTCTCGATCCGCACCGAGTGGATGACGGGGAAGCGCTCGGCCACGGCGTCGATGGCCGCCCGGTCCACGTGCAGCGTGGTCGACTCCCGCGCCGCCTCCTGCAGCGCCCGGGTGGCCTGGGTGGCGTCCTTGCCGGTCAGGCCGATGACCTGGACCTTCTCCACGGCCACGAGCCCGATGTCGCGCAGCCACACCATGTAGAGGCCGAACAGCAGGCCCGAGACGGCCAGCACGACCACGAGCCGCCTGCGGACGTGCGGGGGGATGGCGCCCAGCAGGCGTTCTGGTGCCAGCAGCAGGCGGCGCGGGGCGAAGCCGCGCAGGCGCCGGGCGGCCGCCGCGGCGCCGCTCACGCGGGCTCCGTCCAGCTGCCCACGTCGCCGAGGGTCTGCACCTCGGCCTCGAGCTCGACGCCGAACTGTTCGCGCACGCGTCCGCGGGCCTCGGCCATCAGCGCCACCACGTCCGCGGTGGTCGCGTCGTCGTGGTTCTCGACGAAGTTGGCGTGCACCGGCGACAGCCGCGCCCCGCCGACGGTCAGGCCGCGGCACCCGGCATGGTCGAGCAGGACGCCGGCGCTGCGGCCCTCGGCGCGCGGGTCGTCCGGGTTCTTGAAGGTGCTGCCGAAGGTCTTGATGCCGGAGGGCTGGGCCGCGCGGCGACGGGCGCGCATGTCGGCAAGCGTGGCCTTCACGTCGGCCGGATCGGCCTCCTCGAGCAGGAACGACGTGCCCGCCACCACCTCGCGCGGGCCCAGGTTGGAGTGCCGGTAGCTGAACTCGAAGTCGGCGGGCGTGCGTCGCTCGACGCCGGCGGGCGTGGCCACGTCGGCCCACTCGAGCACCCGTGAGAGGTCGCCGCCGTAGGCGTTGGCGTTCATCCTCACCGCGCCGCCGACCGTTCCGGGGATGTTCACGCCGAACTCGATGCCGGTAAGGCCCTCGCGCGCGGCGCGAGCCGCCACCGACGGCAGTCGCGCCCCGCCGCCGCAGAGCAGGCGCACATCCTCGCGCTCGGTCTGGGCGAGCGGGCCGTCGAGCTTCATTGCGAGTCCGCGGAATCCGGCATCGGCTACCAGCAGGTTCGATCCCGAGCCGATCACTCCTACCTGGTGGCCCTCGCCATCGGCCCAAGCCAGCAGCTCCACCAGCCGCTCGACGCTGTCCGGGCGGGCGTAGAAGTCGGCAGGGCCGCCCGTGCGCACGGTGGTCAGGCGCGCCAGCGGGAAGTCGGCCTGGATGCCCTCGGGCCGGCTCACGTGAGCTCCCGGGCCAGCTGGTCCACGTTGCCGGCGCCCAGGGTGAGCAGCACGTCGCCCTCCCCCAGCTCGCCCGCCAGCCGCCGGCCCGCCTCCTCCAGCGTGGGCGTCCACATCACACGGCGCCCGGGTGCGGCGTCGGCGGCCGCCTGGGCCACCATCAGCCCCGAGACCCCCGGGAAGTCCTCGGCTCTCTCACGCGCGGGGTAGATGTCCACGACGTTGACCACGTCGGCGACCGCCAGCGCCGACCCGAACTGGCGGGCCAGCTCCCGGGTGCGGGAGTACAGGTGCGGCTGGAAACAGGCCACCAGGCGGTGGGCCCCCAGGGTGCGGGCCGCCTCGAGCGTGGCGCGCACCTCGGTCGGGTGGTGGGCGTAGTCGTCGAACACGCGTGCTCCGCGCTCGGTGTGGCCGTGCTCCTCGAACCGGCGCCCGGCGCCGGTGTAGCCGCCGATGGCCGCCGCGGCCTCCTCCAGCGGCACGCCGGCGGCCCGGCACGCGCCCAGCGCGGACAGCGCGTTCTCGACGTTGTGGTTGCCCGGCACCGAGAGCTTCACGGGCACCCCGTCAACGGTGAACTCCGATCCCAGCGGCTTGAGCTCCACCCCGTCCGCGGCCAGGTGGCCGGCCTCGATCAGCGTGCTCGCCGGGGCCGCGAACTCGTCGAAGGTGGCCTTGAGGTCCGCCAGCGAGGCGTAGGTGTGGTGGTGGTCGAGCTCGATGTTGGTGATCACGGCGACGTCGCGGGGCAGCTCCAGGAAGGAGCGGTCGGACTCGTCGGCCTCGACCACGATCCAGTCGCCGTCCCCCCAGGCGGCGTTGGTGCCCTCCGAGCGCAGCTCGCCGCCGATCAGGAACGCGGGCTCACGCCCGCAGGCCAGCAGGACGTGGGCCACCATCCCGCAGGTGGTGGTCTTGCCGTGGGTGCCGGCGACGGCGATCGCCCGCTTGAGCGCGGCCACCTGGCCCAGCAGCTTCCCGCGGTGGATCACGTCCGCCCCGGCGGCCCGGGCGGCCGCCAGCTCGGGGTTGTCCTCGGGGATGGCCGTGGAGACCACCACCTCGGCGCCCTCGGGCAGGTTGGCGGCGTCGTGCCCGATGGCCGGCTCGATGCCGGCGGCGCGCAGGCGCGCCGTGTACGAGGAATCCGCGCGGTCGGAGCCCGTGACCGCGGCCCCCAGCCGGGCGCAGACCAGCGCCAATCCGCTCATGCCGGCCCCGCCGATGCCGACGAAGTGCAGGCGGCGCGAGGACATGGGCGGCGGGGGCATCCGGTGCAGATTACGTTCGCGGGCGGCGCAACTGCGGCCGGTCCGCGGGGTTTTCGCCATCATCTGCTCCGTGGCCCCCAGAACTCTCCTGATCGCCGTCGTCATGCTGCTCGCCCTGCCGGGGGCGGCGCAGGCCGCCGTGTCGACAGGTGACATCCCGCAGGACGGTGGCACGGCAACCTCGCGGCCGACGGTCGATCAGCCCCCAACGATCGCCGGGTCGGCTACGGCCGGCCAGCGGCTGACCGCGGACCGGGGCGACTGGAGCCCGCCGCTGGGAGGATCTCCGGTGGTCTTCGACTCGATATGGCTGCGCTGCAGCGCAGCCGGCACCGGCTGCGCGCAGGTAGCGGGCGCGACCCTCACGTACACCCTTACGGGGGCCGATGTGGGCCGCGTAATCAAGTTCCGGGTGCGGGGCACTAGCACGGCGTTCCTGTTCAGCGGCTTCCGCGAGGCCGACGCTACCGGCGTCGTCATCTCCCCCGCACCGGTGTTCCCGGTGGCTCCCCGCAACGTGGGCGCCCCCACCATCGCCGGCACCGCCCGCGACGGTGAGGTGCTGACGCTCAACACCGGCCTGTGGACCGGCACCGACCCGATCACGTACTCGTACTCGTGGGTTCGCTGCGATCCAGCCTGCGCGCCGGTGCCCGGCGGCCAGCGCCGGCGCCTGACCAAGGACGACGTCGGCCAGCAGTTGGCCGCCACCGTGACCGCCCGAAACGCCATCGGCACCGTGCCCGTGACCGTGCGCACCGCGACCGTGGCCGCCAAGGCCGCGCCGTCGACGAAGCTCAAGCGCCTCTCCCCGTTCCCCACCATGCTCATCGACGGCCGGGTGGCCGGCCGCATCACCAGAATCTCGACCCTGCGGCTACGGCGCGTGCCGGGCGGGTCCAGGATCGGGCTGAGCTGCAAGGGCCGTGGCTGCCCGTTCCGCAAGCGCACGATCAAGGTGCGCAAGGGCAAGACCAGGACGGTCAAGCTGCGCCAGCTGCAGCGGCGCATGCGCGCCGGCACCGTGGTCGTGATCACCGTGCGCAAGGGCAACACGCTCGGCAAGTACATCCGCCTGCGCTTCCGCCGCTCCGCGGCGCCGTCGCGCGTGGACC
>DASQLM010000220.1:0-11708 GCA_035630015.1 Thermoleophilaceae bacterium
ATCGGCGGCGACGCCATCATCGGCTCCACCTACGCCGAGCTGATGCCCCACTTCGAGGCCGACGAGCAGACCAAGGCGATCGTGATCTACACCGAGCCGGGCGGGCGGATGGAGGCCCAGCTGGCCGAGTGGGTGGCCGAGAACAACTCGCGCCTGCCGATCGTGGCCTTCATGGCCGGCCGCTTCATGGACGACGAGGAGATGCAGGGCATGAGCTTCGGCCACGCCGGCACCATCGTCGAGGGCAAGGAGGACTCCGCCACCGAGAAGATCGCCCGCTTGGAGGCCGCCGGGATCCCCGTGGTGGAGCGCATCGACGAGATCCCCGACGCCGTCAAGGAGAAGCTCGCCTGATGCCTGGTGTGTTCATCGACGTCAAGGTGTCCGACGACGCCAAGGGCGACACGGAGCTGGCCCAGAAGCTCACCGACGCCTGCCCCGTGGACATCTTCGCCGCGACCGACGCCGGCACCGAGGTCGTGGAGGAGAACCTCGACGAGTGCATCCTGTGCGGGCTGTGCGTGGAGGCCGCGCCCCCCGGCGCGGTCGAGGTCGAGAAGCTCTACGACGGAACGTCGCTCAAGCGCTGACGCCTAACGGCGCAGCAGGCGGCGCCAGGCCGGCTTGTCCAGCTCTTCCTCGAGCCGGTGCTCGGCCAGGCGCACCTCGCACCAGAGCCGCTTGTTCTCGGACACCTGCTCGGTGACCGCCGAGGCGTACTCCACGAGCTGCGCCTCCAGGTAACGGTTGCGCTCCTCGGCCTGTGCGGTCAGCTGGCGCTGCTCGCCCAGCATGCGGTCCATGTCCTTCACGGCGCCGACCATCGCCTTGTTCGCGCTGCGCTGGGTATCCAGCGCCAGAGCGAGCTCCGTGAGGGCCTGATCGCGAGCGTCGGGTCCTGGGGACGGCGACAGGTTCGGAACGGGCTCGAGGTACGTGACGGGGGCGTGCGACGGTTCGGCGGCCATGCATGCTCCTTCGGCAGCCGCCGGAAAACCCTTAGCCCCTCGGAGAACGTAAGGACAGACGTGCCAGAGCTGCCTGAAGTTGAACGGGCCCGTGGGGCCATCGAGCGGAGCGCCCTGGGGCGCCGGATCGCCTCCGTGGACGACTCGGACACCTGGGTCTGTCGCCCCCACGCGCCGGGCGAGATCGCCGAGGCGCTGGCCGGCGCGACCCTGACCGAGGCGTGCCGGCGGGGCAAGGCGATGTGGATCGAGACCGACCGCGGCCCGGTGCTGGGGCTGCACCTGGGCATGGCCGGCCGGATCGCGGTGGACGAGCCCCCTGCCGGCCGCTGGGACCGGTTCAGCCTGGAGTTCGAGGACGGCGGCCGGCTGGCGCTGCACGACCGCCGGCGCCTGAGCCGGGTGGTGCTGGACCCCGACCTGGACCGGCTGGGGCCCGACGCGGCCGAGGTCGGGCGCCAGGAGTTCCGCGAGCGGGTGGGCCGCGGCAGCGCGCCCCTGAAGGCCCGGATCATGGACCAGGGCACGATCGCGGGCGTGGGCAACCTGCTGGCCGACGAGACGCTGTGGCGGGCCGGCCTGTCGCCCCTGCTGCCCGCGGGTGAGGTGGACAGCGACCAGCTGGACCACCTGCGACGGGCGCTGCGCGCGGCCACGCGACGGGCCATCGACCGCGGCGGCGTGCACACCGGCGACCTGATCCCCCACCGCGAGCGCGGCGGCACGTGCCCGCGCTGCGGCGCCGGCCTGCGCCGGGAGACGGTGGGCGGGCGCACCACCTACTGGTGCCCGGTGGACCAGCCGGGGCCCTAGGAGGCGCGTCGGAACAGCACGGACTGGGCGATGCCGCGCGGCAGCGGCAGGTCCACCACCTCCGGGCTGGTGTGCGGCCACAGGCCGCTGTGCAGCGTGTAGCCGCCCAGCTCGCGGTAGCCGAGCTCCTGGACCTGGCGCAGCAGCTCGTCCGCCGACGAGCCGCCGGCACGCAGGTGGTCGTCCTCGGCCTCGACCAGCAGGTACTCGGGCCGCAGCCGCTCGAACGACGCGCCGGCGCCGCGCAGCACGGCCGGCTCGTGGCCCTCCACGTCGATCTTCATCAGCTTGACCGGGCCCTCGACGTCCGCCAGCTCGTCGTCAAGGGTCACGGTGGGCACCGTGACCGAATCGGCCCCCTCGGGGGCGATGGTGTACGCGCTGGCGTGGCCGGAGTAGGACTCGAAGCTCTCGGCGTGCAGGGTCAGCTCGCCCGGCGCGTCCGACACGGCGGCGCGCGTGAGCCGCACGCGGCCCGTGAAATCGGGGTTCAGCGCCAGGTTGCGCTCGAACCGGTCGGCGGTCGGGGGAACGGGCTCGAACGACCGGACGGTGGCGCCGCGGGCCGCCGACGCCAGCGAGTACAGGCCGATGTTGGCCCCCACGTCCACCACCACGTCGCCGCGCTCCACCACGGCCAGCGTGTGCTTGAGGGCCAGGCGCTCGTAGGTGTCCAGGTACAGCAGGCGGTCGATGTCGTCGGCCAGCGAGAGCGCGAAGCGGGCGCCGTAGCGGCGGGCCACGACGGGCTCGGCGTGCCCGCGCGGGCGGCCGATCACGGCGTAGGCCACCCAGTCCACCCTGCGTACCGGCGCGGTGCGGGTGATGGCGCGTGCCACCCGCCGCGAGACCGGACCGGCCCGGCCCAGCCGGAGCTTCTCCCGCAGCTCTGCGCGCATCAGTGCTGGCGCACCAGGTGGCGCTGCAGCACGCTGCCCAGCAGCTTCACGATGGCCGGGTCGCCCGCGACCTTCACGCGGCCCTGCTCGTAGGCCTTGGCCCACTCGCGGACGGTGCCCTCCTCGGCCAGCGTGTTGAAGTACTGGCGCTGGATCACCAGGTCCAGCCGGGCGTCGCCGGCCGGGTCGCGGTCGATCTTGGGTCCGGGCAACTCCACCCGCCAGATCGGCGCGTCACCACCGCGAGCCTCCAGCTGCAGGCGGACCACCAGCTTGAGCTGGCTCAGCGCGGGCACCTCACCCAGCAGCCGCTCGGTGGCGGTGTCGATCAGGGCCTTGGTATCGGCGGCGGACATCGGCTCAGTGTCCCAGAGCGGAGCGCAGGTCCGCGAAGGCGGGCCCCGAGCGGGCCATCTCGGCCGGGTCAACGGGCTGGAAGTGACGCTTGTCGTGCGAGGGGAGCAGCAGCACCGACGCGGTGAACAGCGCGTCGGTGGCGCGCGAGGAGAGGCGCTCGTTCAGCAGCGACCGCACGCGGGTCTTCAGCCGGTCAACGCCCCGGTCTCGATCCACGGTGCCGGTGGACCAGGCCTCGGCGTAGTCGCTCTGCTGTGGGGTCGCGGTCAGCAGCGGGCGCTCCTCGGTGCGCTCCGCCAGCACGTAGATGGTGCCGCGGCTGCGCGCCGTCAGCGTGACCCGCTCGCCCACGTCCTGGGGATCGCGCACCCGGTACCAGCGGCTGGCCGGGTGGCGGGACGCCTTGATCAGCATCCAGCGCACCGTGAAGCCGTTCTCGGGCCCCAGCACGCGGAACCACAGCTCGGGGCTGAACTGGAAGAAGCCGTGGCCCATCCAGTTGTTGGCCGGGGCCATGCCCAGGTAGTGCCCGCCGACCTCGGTCATGGCCATCGCGTTGGCGATGGCCACCGGGAAGTTGAACACGTGCTCCAGCGTGCCCCCGTCCCACACCAGCGAGTAGCGCCCCTTCAGGTCGCCCGGAACCGGCTCGTTCAGGTCGTGCACGAGCGTGGAGCCCTCGAAGTCCGAGTTGTCCATGGAGGCGGCGTCGGTGGCCCCCAGCAGCTCCAGCAGCGGCTCGACGAAGCCGTCGCGGCTTTCGTGCAGCTCGCGGGCCCGCCTGTCGTCAAGCTCCAGGCCGGCGGTGCCGAACGCGGCGGCCAGGTCGCGTGGCTGGATGTGCATCCGCTGACGGCCCAGCATCAGCGTCCGGCTGAAGTCCGCGCCGGAGGCGCGGGCCAGCAGCAGCGCGGTGGTGGCTTCGCGGTCCAGTCCCATTCCGGCTGCCGACCCTAGCGCCAGCGCAGCGGTCGCAGGACCCGCCTGGCCAGACGTACCGGGGGCATGTCGCGGGCACCGAAGAACAGCCCGCGCGACTTCAGCTCGAAGGTCAGCGCCCCGTCCGGAGGCGACGGGCTGGCCCGGGCCATCTCGAACAGCAGCTCGCGCCCTCCCCGCGGGCCGCAGGTCACGGCGCTGGTGTAGCCCGCCCGGCGGGCGGCCTCCGGCCCGTCGGGCGGATAGCCGCAGGCGGGGTAGGCGAACGACAGCACCTCGATGTCCAGCAGCTCCTCGAGGTCGCGCTTGGAGGCCACCATCTCCTCGAACGCGGCCTCGGCCCCGAACGCGTCCAGCTGGGTGTGCTCGCGGGTGTGGGAGCCGACCTCGGTGCGCGGGTGCGCCGCGATCGCGCGCAGTTGGGCCGCGTCGCACAGGCGGATGCCGGTGGCCGGGTCCATGAACGGCCAGGGCTCCCCGAGCAGCCCGGGACAGGCGAACACCGTCGCGGGCACCTCCAGCTCGTCCAGCACCTCCAGCAACGTGGTGGCGTTGTCCTCGGGCGCGTCGTCGAACGTCAGCGAGCACAGGCCCGCGGCCGGGTCGCCCGACGCGACCCGGGCCGCCAGGTCGGCCTGCTTGACGAACGTGTAGCCACGCCTGCGCAGGCGCGCCACATGGCGGCGGAAGGAGTCGACGGGCACCATCAGGCCGCTGGGATCCTGCGCGTGCGGGACCTCGCCGAGCCCGTGATAGGCCACGACCAGCGCGGGCGGGGTCACGATCCCTCCGCCGCGGACGGGCGCCGGCGGCGCACCAGGTCCAGGAAGGTGGTCAGGTCGTCGCGGTAGACCAGCCGCTCGAAGCCCAGCAGCACGGCGGCGTAGGCCACCACGCCGGCCACGGCCGCCGGGATGTCCGGCAGGCCGGTAAACAGCACCACGGCGGCCGCCACGGCCCCGGCCAGGGCGGGCCCGGCCAGCGCCCGCACGGCGCGGACGCCTCCCGTGAGGTGACGCACCAGCCAGAACCCCGCCACGCACAGCATGAAGGCCGAGAGCGCGGCGGTGAAGGCGGCGCCGGTTGCCCCGTGGGCGGGGATGAGCACGAAGTTCAGGCCCACGTTCCCGACCAGGATCGCGGCCGTGAACCCGGCGAAGGCCAGCGGGCGGTTGCCGGCGATGGCCAGCGCGGCGGCCAGGTTGTTGATGCCCACGAAGACGACCATCGCCCCCAGGTACCGTAGGGGCGCGATGGCCTGCTCGTAGTCGCTGCCGTACAGCAGGTCCACGATCGGCTCGGCGAACAGCACGAAACCCAGCCCCACGGGCACTAGCAGGATGGCGGTGGCCTTGGTGCCCAGCTCGAAGCCGCGGGCCATGTGCTCGCGGCCCCCTTCCTGCGAGGAGAACCAGGGCAGCATCGCGGCCGAGAACGACCAGCCGATGAACATCGTGGCCTCGATCAGCCGGAACGCGGCGGCGTAGTAGCCCACCTCCTTGTTCCCGCCGTCGGACAGGAAGGAGATCAGGGTCTGGTCGATCTTCACCAGCGCGGCGGTGAGCACGCCGATGGCGCCGATGGGCACGCCGGCCTTGATCAACGCCATCCAGCGTGAGCGGTCGATCCGCGGCAGCACCCGCACCACGCGCCGGTTCATCAGGACCGTCAGCAGCACGAACGCCACCACGGCGCTGCCCAGCATCACGAACGACACGGCCAGCAGGCCGCCACCGGCCACCAGCACCCCCACGCCCACGACCGCCGTGAGCACCCGCTGCACGATCAGCGACACCGAGATCAGCTCCATGCGCTGGTAGGCCTGCAGCACGGCCCCCCACGTGCGGCCCAGGTTCTCGATGCCCACCGACAGCCCCACCACCAGCACGGCCAGCTTGACGTCGTGGGAGTAGCCGCCCAGGACCACGATCAGCTCCGCCACGCCCAGCAGCAGCACGGTCAGGCCGACCTTGATGGCCATGACGTTGGCCGCGTACTCGTGCACCCGGCTCCGGTCCCTGGCCACCTCGCGGCCGATCAGCTCCTCGGTGCCGAACCCCGAGGGCAGTGTCAGCACCGTGGTGAACGACAGGGCGAACATCAGGTCGCCGAACGTCCCGGCACCCAGTTCGCGCGCGACGGCGAGGAAGAAGACGACCGACGCCAGCTTGGCGAACACCTCTCCCCCGCTGCGCGCAGCGGCGTTGAACGCCACCGTGCGAGACGAATTGGAGGTCTCGGAGACCTCCTCGGTGTCCGCGGTTCTGGGCATGGCGGGAGGTAGTGTGGCGGCCCGATGGCGCTGGTGCCCACCCTGATCGAGGACGTGCGCGGGCTCGAGGACCTGCGCGAGGGCTGGGACGCCTTGGCGGTCGCCGCCGCCCGTCCGTACTGCGCGCCGGCCTGGATGCTGGCCTGGTGGCGCCACGTGCCCGGGCCCGAGGCGAGCCTGCGGGCGGTCGCGGTGCACGAGGGCGACGAGCTGGTGGCGCTGGCCCCCTACTTCGCCGAAACGCGCGCCGGGCGCCCCACGCGCTACCGGGTCCTGGCCGCCGGCACCTCACACCGCGTCGAGCCAGTCGCGCGGCCGGGGCGCGAGCGCGAGGCCGCCGAGGCGATCGCGGGAGCCCTGGCCTCCGCCGCCCCCCGCCCGGCCCTGGTGGCGTTCGAGACGGTGGACGACCGCGTGGGCTGGGCACAGCTGCTGGCCCAGGCATGGCCCACCTCAAAGCCGCCCGTGGCGCTGCTGCGCCGCACCGAGCCCGCGCCGACCGTGACCCTGGACGCCGACGACTACGCCGCCTGGCTGCAGGGCAAGAGCCGCAACTTCCGCAGCCAGGCCGGCCGGCTGCGGCGCCGGCTCGAGGGCAAGGGAGCGCAGTTCCGCCTGGCGGGCGACGACGCGGAGCTGGAGCGCGGCCTGGCCGACTTCGCCCGGCTGCACTACGCGCGCTGGGAGGACCGCGGCGGCACCGTGGCGCTGACGCCCGCCGTGGAGCGGATGCTGCTGGATGCCGGGAAGGAGCTGCTGGCCTCCGGCCGGCTGCGCCTGCACACGGTCGAGGTGGACGGGGAGACCATCAGCGCCCACCTGTTCGTGGCCGCCGGCGGCGAGGTGGCGTACTGGAACGGCGGCTTCGACGAGCGCTTCGCCGCCGAGCAGCCGTCGATGCAGGCGCTGCTGTCCGCGGTCGAGGAGGCCTTCGCCCGCGGCGACCGGCGCGTGGATCTGGGCGGTGGCGGGCAGGCCTACAAGTACCGGCTGGCCGACGGCGAGGACGAGGTGGAGTCCGAGCTGCTGGCGGTCCGGGACCGCGGCTACCCCCTGACCAGGCTGCAGCTGGCGCCCAGCCAGGCCAAGGCCGAGCTGGGACGGCGGCTGCCCGAGGAGACCCGGGACAGGCTGCGCCAGGCCCTGCGCCGTGGCTGACGAGCCCCAGGACCGCACGGCCGGCGAGGAGAAGGCCGACCGCGTCGCACACAACACCGCGGTGCGCGCGATCGGCGAGATCGTGGGCAAGCTGGCCTCGCTGGTCCTGTTCGCGGCGCTGGCGCGGGAGGTCGGCGCGCACGACCTGGGCGCGTTCGTGTTCGCCCTGGCCTGGGCGCAGCTGGCCACGATCCCCATCGACCTGGGCTTCGACTGGTACGTGGTACGCACGATCTCGCGCGACAAGTCGAAGCTCGAGGAGCTGTTCTTCAACACGTTCGCCCTGAAGCTGCGGCGGGCGGCGGTGGTCACCGTGGTCTCGTTCGCGCTGATCAGCGTGCTGGACTACGACGAGCAGACGCGGCTGGCGGTCTACCTGCTCACCGCCGGGACCCTGCTGGACTCGCTCTCGCAGACGGTGTTCGCGGTGTTCAACGCGCACGAGCGCGGCTACCTGGCCGGTATCGCGCTCGTGGTCCAGCGCGTGGGCGCGGCCGGCCTGGGCCTGGTGGCGTTGTATCTCGGCGGCGACGTGGTGGCGGTGTCGGCCACGTTCTCGATCGGCACCGCCGTGGGCTTCGTGGTGGCGCTGGTGCTGATGGCGCGCAAGATCGGCATGCCCGCGCGCACCTTCCCGCGCGAGGGCCGTGAGGGCCTCAAGCGCACCTCGCGCAGCTACGGCGCGCAGGACGTGCTCGGGGTGGTGCTGGCCAAGCTCGACGTCGTGCTGCTGTCGCTGCTGGCCACCGGCGCCGCCATCGGCCGCTACGGCGCCGCCTACCGCCTGCTGGAGGCCACGTTCTTCTTCGTTTCGGCCATCAGCGGCGCGTTCGTGGCCATGTACTCCTACCTGACCCTGGACAGCGAGCCCACGGTGAAGTCCGTGTTCGGCCATTCGATCAAGCTGGCGCTGGTGGGCCTGGTGCCGTGCGGGGTGGTGTTCGCGGTGCTGGCCGACCCGCTGGCGCGGGTGATCTTCGGCGACGACCTGGCCGGGGCCGCCGATCCGCTGCGCCTGCTCGGCCCCACGGCCGTGCTGCTGGGGATCATCACGTTGGGATCGTCCCTGCTGATCGGCCGCCGCGAGCCGCACGTGATCGTGCGCCTGGCCGCCGGCGCCGTGGCCATCAACGTGGCCCTGAACCTGATCCTGATCCCGCCCTACGAGGACCAGGGCGCCGCCGCCGCGATGGTGGCCACCGGCGTGGTGTTCACCGCGCTGGTGCTGTTCGAGGCCTCCCGCACGGTCGGCGGCATGGACTGGCGCGCCACCTTCGCCGGGCCGCTGCTGGCCGGCACGGCCATGACGGCGGTGATGGTGCCGCTGTCGGGGTCGCTGCTGCCCGCGCTGGCCGCCGGGGTCCCCGCGTACGTGCTGGTGCTGTGGCTGGTCGAACGGACCACCAACCCCGAGGACGTGGAGTTCGTGCTGTCCATGGTCCGCCGCCGGCTGCCTTCCCCGCGCAGCGCCTGATGCGGAAGTAAGCTGGCTCGCCGTGCCGGCCACCCGAGACATCGCGCTGCGGGACGTCACGCCGGGAGACATCGAGTCGTGGATGGACCTGGTGCGCCGGGCGGTGGAGCCCAACCCCTTCTTCGAACCCGCCTTCCTGCTGGCGCTGATCCGCCACCTCCCGGACCAGGGCGCCGCCCTCCTGGTAGTCGAGGACGCCGGCGCCTGGCTGGCATGCCTGCCGGTGCTCCGCTGGCGGCTGGGCCGCGCGGTGCCCGTCCTGCGCACCTGGCGGCACGACTACTGCTTCCTGGGCACGCCGCTGCTGGACACCGCCAACGCGGCCCAGGCGGCCGGCGCGCTGCTGGACGGGGCGCGAAAGCGCGCACCCGGATCGCGGGTAGGGATCGACCTGCTGACCGAGGACGGCCCGGCCGCCGTGGCCATCCACAGGGCGGCCCGCGACCGCCGTTTCACCGTGCTGCGCGAGCGCCGCCACGAGCGCGCCTTCCTGGCACGCCGGCCCGAGGACGACTACCTGGCCGGTATGCGCAGCCACCGGCGCCGGGAGCTGAACCGCCTGGGTCGCCGGCTGGCGGCCGAGTTGGACGGAGAGCTGAGCGTGACCGACCGGGCCGGGGACGAGGCCGCCGTGGACACCTTCCTGGAGCTGGAGAAGTCCGGGTGGAAGGGCCGGGAGGCCACCGCCATGGGGTCGGAGCCCGAGCACGAGGCGTTCTTCCGGGACCTGTGCCGCACGTTCGCCGGCCAGTCGCGGCTTCAGCTGCTGGCTCTTTCTGTCGAAGACAGGACGGTGGCGATGAAATGCAACCTGACAGCGGGCGACGGGGCCTTCTGCTTCAAGATCGCCCACGACGAGCGGCTCGGCAACTTCTCGCCGGGCGTCCAGCTCGAGCGGGAGAACGTGAAGGTGTTCCACGACCAGCGCCACGAGCAGTGGCAGGACTCCTGCGCCGACCCCGAGAACGAAATGATCAACCGTCTGTGGCCCGACCGCAGGAAGCTTTCGAACACCGTCTACGCCCCCCGTGGCGTGCAAAGCTTCCTGATGAAGCGAGGCCTGGACGCCGCGCAGTCCCTCAGAGACAGGAGGACGTCATCGGCAACATCCTGAGCATCGATCCGGACCAGTTCAACCAGAGCTTCGGCCGGGCGCCCCTGGGCGTCAAGCACTCACTGACCGAGCACGAGCTCCTGACCGTAGAGTCGATCGCGCAGCTGGCCGAGCGCCTGCCGGCCGAGCGCGTGGAGCACAACCGGGGGAACCTGTCGAAGGTCACCAACCCGGACGAGGTCGAGCGCAGCGACGACCCCCCGGGCGAGATCGCGCGCAACATCGACACCAACGGCTGCTGGATGGTCCTCAAGAACATCGAGAACGACCCCGCCTACAAGGCGCTGCTGGACCAGTGCCTTGACGAGGTGGCGCCCTACCTCGACTCCGGCGTCGGCGGCATGACCGAGCGGGAGGGCTTCATCTTCCTGTCCGCCCCCGGCTCCATGACGCCGTCGCACACCGATCCGGAGCACAACTTCCTGCTCCAGGTTCGGGGGACCAAGGACATGAACGTGGGTCGCTTCCCGGACCCCGAGACCGAGCAGCTGGCGCTCGAGGACGCCGTGACCGGCGGCCACCGCAACGTGCAGTGGGAGCCGCGCGACCCGATCCTGTTCGACCTGACGCCCGGTGACGGGGTCTACGTGTACCCGCACGCCCCGCACTGGGTTCAGAACGGCCCCCAGGTGTCGGTGTCGCTGTCGATCACGTTCGCGACCGCCAAGTCCCAGGAGACCCAGCGGGTCCACCGGGTGAACGCGCGCCTGAGGCGCCTGGGCGTGTCGCCCACCGCGCCGGGACGCAGGCCGGGACTGGACCGCCGCAAGGCGGCCACGGTCAAGGCCATGTCACGGATCCGCGGCGGCAGCTAGGGGCGCTCGGCGGCCATCCGGCCGTAGAGGTCCTCGAGCTGCGCGACGGTATGGGCCATGGAGAAGCGCTCCATGGCCCGCTCGCGCCCCTGCCGCCCCACCCGCTCCGCCATCTCGGGATCGGCCAGGAAGGGCTCCAGGGCGTTCGCCCACCCCTCGGGTGACAGGTCGTCGACCAGGACGCCAACGTCGCCCAGCACCTCCTCCGTGCCCGGCTGGCGGGCGGCGGCCACCGCCGTCCCGTGGCCCATGGCCTCCATGAGCACCGTGGGCGCGCCCTCGCTGGGCAGGCCCCCGGGCTTGGGCGGCGAGGGCAGCACGAACACCCGCGCCCGCCGGTAATGCCCGCCCATGTCGTCGGTGGCGGCTATGGTCACGTGCTCGTCCAGGCCAAGCCTCGCGACCAGCGCGTCCAGCTCGGCGGCATGCTCGGGGTGCACGCGGTCCACCGTGCCCGCCAGCGCCAGCTCGGCATCGAGGCCGCGGTCGCGCAGCAGGCGGGTGGCGCAGATGACCGCGCCGAAGTCCTTCAGCGGGTCCATCCGGCCCGCCATGGCGATCACCTGGCCGGTGCGCTGCGGCGGCGCGTCGGGGGGCATGCGCACGCCCGGGTAGACCACGCTGACGCGCTCGGCAAGCGCGCCGGTGAACTGGGCGGCCATGGCCCGCGAGACCACGGCGACCCGGTCACAGCGGCGGGCCAGCCAGCGCGACAGCCGGCCGTCGAAGAAGTGGTCGTGCTTCATCCACAGCACCGGCACCCCCAGCCTGCGGGCCAGCGGGATGGCGAACAGGGCCGCCTTGGCCTGGTTGGCGTGGATCACGTCGATCCCCTCCCCCTCCAGGCGCCTCGCCCACGCGCGCGCGGCGCGCGGGAAGCGCAGGATGCCGGCCTTGCC
>DASQLM010000221.1:0-3356 GCA_035630015.1 Thermoleophilaceae bacterium
GGGCGCCTCTCGCACTTCCAAGATGTGGCTGGAGCCTAGGCCCCGACCTTCTCCGTGCTGCTGGAGGAGGACGCCGAGTTGGACGTCGTGGAGGAGGTGTACTCGAACTCCTCCTCGGCGCCGAACAGCGCGTCGAGCACCTTGTTGCGCAGGCCTTCGCTTAGACCCAGCGCCAGACCGGCACCGACGATGCCGATGAGGAGGAGCTTGCCCTTGCGCTTCTTCTTCTTGGGCTTCGAACGGAGGGCGTCGGCCGCGCTCTTGAGCGAGGTCGCCGCCTCCTTCAGCTCCTTCTGCGTCTTCTTGTCGTCGAGGGCCTTCTGCGGGCCCTTGCCGTTGATGCGGTCGTAGGCCTTGCGCGCCGACTCGAAGGCCGAACGCAGGTCATCGCGCAGCGAATCGTCTTCGATCAGCCGCTGCACGTACTCGTTGTTGCGGGCGGCCTGACCGGCGGCGATTGCGCCGGAGCCGGCCTTTACGGCCTTCTTCTTCGATGCCATGGCTCTCCTCAGTGGGCTTGCTGGTGCACAGACTACCCAGAGTTGGCGGTCCAATCAGCCGACCTTGGCAAGCCGCCTCTTGGCCGGCTCGAGCGCGGCCTCCAGCACCTCGTCGACCGTGTCCACGAACACGAAGCGCATGCCCTTCAGAAGATTGGGCGGGAACTCGTCGAGGTCGGCCTCGTTGCGGCGGGGTGCGATCACCCGCTTGACCTCCGCCCGCTGGGCCGCCAGCGCCTTCTCCTTCAGGCCTCCGATGGGCAGCACCTGGCCGGTCAGGGTGATCTCGCCGGTCATGGCGGTGTCGGCGCGGACGGGCCGGTCCGTGACCAGCGAGGCCAGCGCCGTGGCCATGGTGATGCCGGCGCTTGGACCGTCCTTGGGGATGGCGCCCGCCGGCACGTGCACGTGCACGTCGTTCTGGCGGAACCAGTCGTCGGGCACGTCCTCGCCCAGCGCGCGGACGTCGTGCCGGATGTACGACAGCGCCGCCGCCGCCGACTCCTTCATCACGTCGCCGAGCTGCCCGGTGACCTGCAGCTTGCCCTCGCCCGGGTAGGCGGTGGCCTCCACGAACAGGACGTCGCCGCCCACCGGGGTCCAGGCCAGGCCGGTGGCCACGCCCGGCTGGCCGGTCCGGCGGCCGGTCTCGGCCTGGACGCGGCGCTTGCCCAGCAGCTCGCCGACCGTCTTCGGGCGCACCGTGCGCTTGGACTTGCGCGTGCCCTCGGCGTACTCGCGGGCCACCTTCCGGCACACCGCACCGATCTCGCGCTCCAGGTTGCGCACCCCCGCCTCGCGCGTGTAGTGCTCGATCAGCTCGCGCAGCGCCTCGTCGGTGAGCTCGATCTTCGAGCGACCCAGGCCGTTCTGGTCCATCTGGCGTGGCACCAGGTAGCGCTTGGCGATCTCCAGCTTCTCCTCCTCGGTGTAGCCCGAGAGCTCGATCACCTCCATCCGGTCGCGCAGCGGCGCGGGGATCGGGTCCAGCTGGTTGGCGGTGGTGATGAACAGGACCTTCGACAGGTCGAACGGGAGGTCCAGGTAGTGGTCGCGGAAGCTGGAGTTCTGCTCGGGGTCCAGCACCTCCAGCATCGCGCTGGACGGATCGCCACGGAAGTCGGCGCCCATCTTGTCGATCTCGTCGATCATCAGCACCGGGTTCGCCGTGCCGGCGTCGCGCATCGCGCGCATGATCGTCCCGGGCATCGCGCCGATGTAGGTGCGGCGGTGGCCGCGGATCTCGGACTCGTCGCGCACCCCGCCCACGGAGATGCGCTCGAACTCGCGACCCATCGCGGAGGCGATCGACTTGCCCAGCGACGTCTTGCCGACCCCGGGCGGACCGACGAAGCAGAGGATCGAGCTCTTGGCGTCGGGCTTGAGCTTGCGCACGGCCAGGAACTCCAGGATCCGGTCCTTGACCTTCTCCATGTCGTAGTGGTCGGTGTCCAGGACCCGGCGCGCCTCCTTGAGGTCGATGTGGTCCTCGCTGGACTTCGACCAGGGCAGGGTGGCCAGCCACTCCAGGTAGCTGCGGATCACGCCGTGCTCGGCGGCCTGGGGCGGCAGCCGCTCGAACCGCTGGAGCTCGCGCTGGGCCTGCTTCATGGCGTGAGCGGGCAGCTCGGCGGACTCGATCTGCTCGCGCAGCTCGGCGGCCTCGGCCTCCTGCTCGTCGACCTCGCCGAGCTCCTCCTGGATCGCCTTCAGCTGCTGGCGCAGGAAAAACTCGCGCTGGCCCTTCTCCATCTCGGACTCGACCTGCGACTGGATCTTGGTGCCGATCGAGATCAGCTCGGACTCACGCGCCAGCAGCTCGGACAGGCGCCGCAGGCGGCGGGCCACGTCCAGCTCCTCCAGCAGCTCCTGGCGCTCCTCGGTCTTGATCCGCAGTGCCCCCGCGATCATGTGGGCCAGCTCCGCGGGGTCCTCCAGGTTCGCGACCGCCACCTGAAGCTCCTCGGGCAGGTACGGCACCTGCTCAATGATCTCGCTGAACGTGTTCTGCACGTTGCGGAACAGGCCCTCCAGCTCGGCGCTCGGGGACACCTCGTCCGGCAGCTCCTCGATCCGCGCGACCGGGTACGGGTCGCTCTGGACGTACTCGCCGAGGCGCACCCGCTGGGCGCCGTGGACGAGGATCCGCAGGGTGCCGTCGGGCACCTTGATCATGCGCGCCACGGTGCCGGCCACACCCACGTCGTAGAGGTCGTCGGGCTCGGGCTCGTCGATGTCGCCCGTCCGCGAGGCGGCCATGACCAGCATCCGGTCGCCGCCCAGTACGTCGTTGATCAGCTTGATCGACCGCTCCTGCCCCACCGCCAGCGGGGTCAGCGTCTCCGGGTACGGGACGCTGTCCTTGAGCGGCAGCACGGGCAACTCCGCGGGCAGGCGCGTCTTGACGTCCAGGTCCTGCGCACCCTCGCCCGAGGACGGGATCTCGATCACTCGCCACCGTCCTCGATGCGCACCCGGCGGGCGCTGTCGTCGCGCCGGGCCAGGGGCACCTCGACCACCAGGATGCCGTCCTCGTAGCCTGCCTTGGCCTCGTCGGCCACGACCTCGGCGCCCAGCTCCACGCTGCGCCGGAACGGGCCGTGCTCGATCTCGATCTGCTGGAACAGCCGGCCCTCGGCCTTCTCGGCCCGCCGTTCGCCGGCGATCAGCAGCTGGCGGCCGCGGATCTCGAGCGCCAGGTCCTCGATCACCACGCCCGCCAGGTCGGCCTTGACCACGGCCCGGGGCGGGTCGTCGGTGTAGTAGACGTCGACGCTCGGCGAGAAACCCCGGCCGCGGATGCCGGTGCGCTCGAAGACGTCGCCGAACAGCTCGTCGATCTCGCGCCGCATCCGC
>DASQLM010000222.1:0-3900 GCA_035630015.1 Thermoleophilaceae bacterium
GGACGCCGGGATGCGCCAGCTGGTGGCCGAGGGCTGGATGCACAACCGGCTGCGCCTGGTGGTGGGCTCGTTCCTGACCAAGGACCTGCACCTGGACTGGCGCCTGGGCGAGGCGTTCTTCATGGAGCACCTGGTGGACGGCGACATGGCTGCCAACAACGGCAACTGGCAGTGGGTCTCGTCGGTGGGCACCGATCCCAAGCCCTACTTCCAGCGCCTGTTCAACCCGGTGCGCCAGCAGCAGAGGTTCGATCCCGACGGGGAGTACGTGCGCCGCTGGGTACCCGAGCTGGCCGACGTGCCCGACTCACACCTGGCCGAGCCGTGGACGATGAGCGAGGGCGACCAGCAGATGGCCGGCTGCGTGATCGGCACCGACTACCCCGAGCCGATCGTGGACCACGCCGAGGAGCGGCGCGTGGCCCAGGAGCGCTACCGCGCGGTGTCGCCCTGACGGTGGGTGTCGGAGTCGTCGCCGATGCCCAGCGCCGCGGCGCCCATGCCCACCGCGGCCACCGCGGGCGCGGCGACCATGATCGCCGTCTGGGCGTCCAGGTACCCGTCGTGATGGCCGATCCCGGCGGCCGCCGCGTCGGCGGTGTCGCACACGAGGCCCATCTGCAGCCACGTGCGCCGTGCGGCTCCCGTGGACATGAGCGTGCCCACGCCGAGGGCGATGTCGCGCACCCCGAACAGCCGGGCGAGGTAGGGCGCCTGCTTGTTCTTCTTCACATCGAGCCCGAAGAGGGTTCCCGCGAGATTCGGGGCGACCCACGACAGGACCCCGATCACGATTCGAAGCCCGGCCAGTGCCTTTACGCTCGTCTCTCCCATGCGGGCGATCCTATACCGGCTGATCCGGGCATAGCGCCAAGATGACCCCAGAGACCAAGAGCACGTTGTTCGAGGGCGTCGGCGCCCGCCTGGAGGCCGCCGCCGCGGTGGCCGAGGTGTCCGAGGACACGCTCGAGCGCCTGCGGCTGCCCCAATCGGTGCTGAAGGTGTCGGTGCCGGTGCGCATGGACGACGGCTCGCTGAAGACCTTCCCCGGCTACCGGGTGCGCTACGACGCCACCCGCGGGCCCACCAAGGGCGGCATCCGCTTCCACCCGCGCGTGAACGTGGACGAGGTGCAGTCGCTGGCCTTCTGGATGACGTTCAAGTGCGCATGCCTGGACCTGCCGTTCGGCGGCGCCAAGGGCGGCATCACCGTGGACGCCAAGGAGCTGTCGCTGGCCGAGAAGGAGCGCCTGTCGCGCAACTACGTGACCCGCATCGCCGACCTGATGGGGCCCGACACCGACATCCCGGCGCCCGACATGTACACCGACCAGATGGTCATGGGCTGGATGGTCGACGAGTACTCGATCATCCAGCGCGCCCAGACGCCGGCTGCCGTGACCGGCAAGCCGCTGGCGCTGGGCGGCAGCCTGGGCCGCGACACCGCCACTGCCGACGGCGCGTTCCACGTGCTCAAGACCCTGGCGCCGAAGCTGGCCGAGCTGGCGGACGACGACGAGCCCGCGCTGCAGACCGTGGCCATCCAGGGCTTCGGCAACGCCGGCGCGCGCATGGCCGAGCTGTGCGCGGACGCGGGCTACACCGTGGTGGCCGCCTCCGACTCCACGCGCGCGGTCTATTCCGAGGGCGGCCTCGACGTGGCCGCGCTGCGCGAGGCCAAGGACGCCGACGGGGAGTTGCCGACCGACGCGGGCGAGGAGCTCGACCCCGAGGACCTGCTGACGCTGGAGGTCGACGTGCTGATCCCGGCCGCGCTGGAGGACGTGATCACCGAGGACAACGCGGGCGACGTCCGTGCGCGCGTGATCCTGGAGGTGGCCAACGGGCCGATCGCGGTCGAGGCCGACGAGACCCTGGACGGCAACGGCGTGACCGTGATCCCCGACATCCTGGCCAACGCCGGCGGCGTGACGGTCTCCTACTTCGAGTGGGCCCAGAACCGCAGCGGCGTGCGCTGGAGCGCGGCCGACGTGGCCGAGCGGCTGGAGCAGAGGATGGTCGAGCAGTCCGAGGTGGTCTGGAACTGTGCGCGCGACCGCGAGGTCACCCTGCGGACCGCCGCCTACGTGGTCGGCCTCGAGCGCATCTCCGAGGCCGTGAACGCCACCGGCTCGGTCGAGCAGTTCCGCAACGGACGCTAGGGGCTTGGGAAGACCCGGTCCCGGGCAATGCCGGGGCATGGAGACGAGCAGCCTGCGTGACAACGCCCGGGTGTACTTCTTCGGCGCGCTCGGGGGGATGCTGTTCGGCTACGACACGGGCGTCATCTCGGGCGCGATCCTGTTCATCCCGAACGACTTCAAGCTGACCCCGTTCCTGGAGGGCGCCGTCGTGGCGGGGCTGCTGCTGGGCGCGATGGTCGGTGCCGCCACCGCCGGGCGCCTGTCCGACCGCCTGGGCCGGCGCAAGGTGATCCTGGCCGCCGCGGTGATCTTCACCGTGGGAGCGCTGGGCGCCGCGCTGGCGCCCACGGTCGGCGTGCTGGTGGCCTTCCGCGTGGTGCTTGGCGTCGCGGTCGGCGCGGCCGCCCTGATCGTCCCGCTCTACCTGTCCGAGGTCGCACCCACCGCGATCCGCGGCGCCGTGACGTCGCTGAACCAGCTGATGGTGGTCATCGGCATCCTGATCGCGTTCATCGTCAACGCCGCGCTGGCCTCCTCGGAGAACTGGCGGCTGATGCTGGGTCTGGCCGTGATCCCCTCGGTGGCCCTGCTCGTGGGCATGTGGACCATGCCCGAGACCCCGCGCTGGCTGATCAAGCGCGGCCGCGAGGACGACGCGCGCGAGGTGCTGGCGCAGACCCGCGAGGAGTCCGAGATCGACGAGGAGATCAAGCAGATCCGCGAGGTCGAGGAGGCCGAGTCCGGCGGCGGCGGCCTGCGCGCGGCGTTCGCCCCGTGGGTGCGGCCGGCGCTGCTGGTGGCCATCGGCCTGGCCGTCTTCCAGCAGCTGGTCGGGATCAACACGATCATCTACTTCGCCCCCACCACGCTGACCAACGTCGGCTTCGGGAACTCCGGTGCGATCTACGCCAACCTGGTGATCGGCGTGCTCAACGTGGTCGCCACCGTCGTGGCCGTGCGGATCGTGGACCGGGTGGGCCGCAAGCCCCTGCTGCTGGCCGGGCTGGCCGGGATGGTCACCAGCCTGACGGTGCTGGGGCTGTCGAACCTGCTGATGGCCGAGCCGAATTCCGCGGGCGACCCGCTGGCCATCGTGACCCTGGCCTGCCTGGGCGGCTTCATCGTCTCCTTCGCCGCCACCTGGGGGCCGGTGGTGTGGGTCATGCTCCCCGAGGTGCTGCCGCTGAGCGTGCGTGGCTCGGCGATGGGCGTGGCCATCTTCCTGCACTGGGGGGCCAACTTCCTGGTAGCCCAGACGTTCCCGATCTTCCTGGACGAGTTCGAGGCCGGCCCGGTGTTCCTGGGCTACGCGGTGATCGGGCTGATCGCCGCGGTGTTCGTGACCACCAAGGTCCGGGAGACCAAGGGACGCAGCCTCGAGGCGATCGAGGAGGAGCTCCAGGAAGAAGCCGCCAGCCCCGCCTAGCCGCCCAGCGGGGTGTCCTGCAGGTCCGCGCGCAACTCGCTGAGCGACTCGAACACGGCCACGGCACCGGCGTCCTCCAGCTCCGCACGGGAGAAGCCGCCGGTCATGACCGCGACGGTGGGCACCTTCGCCTTCTTGGCGGCCTCGATGTCCCAGGGCGTGTCGCCCAGCATGACCGCGTCGCCGTCGCCCGCCTTGTCCTTGGCCGCCTCCACCAGGTCGGGCTCGGGCTTGGTGCCCTCCACGTCGGCGGAGCTGGTCCAGTCGTCGGCCAGCTCGCGCACGTCCAGCAGGTCCAGGTAGTGGTCCACCTCGTCGGCCTTGGCCGAG
>DASQLM010000223.1:0-3672 GCA_035630015.1 Thermoleophilaceae bacterium
TGGCTGTGGGAGAGCAACGGCATCGCCGACGCCAAGAAGTACGCGCCCGACCTGCTCGAGGACCCCGGCATGCGCTTCATCAGCCGCAACTTCCTGTTGTGGGTCGCCCTGGGCCTGCTGATCCCGTTCGGGCTGGGCTACGCCATCGGCGGCAC
The DNA here is from genome assembly GCA_035630015.1 of Thermoleophilaceae bacterium. Lineage (GTDB taxonomy): Bacteria > Actinomycetota > Thermoleophilia > Solirubrobacterales > Thermoleophilaceae > JAAYBF01. The sequence goes on from DASQLM010000223.1 coordinate 156, forward strand.
GCTGACCGCGGCGCTGCTCGCGCTGTTCTGGGGCGGGCTGGTGCGTGTGTTCTTCGTGCACCACGTGACCTGGTCGATCAACTCGGTCTGCCACTTCTTCGGCCAGCGCCGGTTCGAGACCGACGACAGGTCGACCAACGTCTTCTGGCTGGCCGTGCCCTCGCTCGGCGAGGCCTGGCACCACAACCACCACGCCTTCCCCCGCGCCGCGGTGCAGGGCCTGAAGTGGTGGGAGATCGACATCTCCGGCCTGGTGATCCGGGCGATGAAGGCCGTGCACCTGGCCTGGAACGTGGTCCGGATCACCCCCGAGCGCCAGCAGCAGCGGCTGGCGTCCCGCGAGAAGGTCGCCGCCTAGCGGCGCTGGAGCACCACGATGGGGATGGGCCGGTCGGTCTTGGACTGGTAGTCGTCGTAGGAGGGCCAGGTGGCGGTCATCTTGGACCACATCTCCGGCTTCTCCTCGTCGGTGGCCACGCGCACGTCGGCGTCGAAGACGTCGCCCCAGACCTGGACCTTGGCCTCCGGCTTCTCCTCGAGGTTCAGGTACCAGGCGGGCGGCTGGTCGTCGCCGCCGTTGGAGGCCACGATCAGGTAGTCCCCGTCGTGCTCCTGGTAGATGAGCGGGGTGGTCCGCTCCTTGCCGGTCTTGCGCCCGGTGGTGGCCAGCAGCAGCGTCGAGGTGCCCTGCCAGTCGTGGCCCTCCTTGCCGTCCGTGGCGCGGTATCGCTTGACGTGTTCCTGTCCGAAGAGCATGCGCCCCGGCTACCCGGGGCCGGCTGAGTCCAACAACGCGCGGACGTCCGCGCGGTCGACGCCCCCGGGCGTGGCGGCGATGCCGGGGTGCTGCATCACCGCGTCGAGCACGGCGTCCAGGTCGTCCTCGCCCACCCCTAGCTCGGCGAGGGTAGTGGGGCCGGCCGCGGCGCCGACCCGGGCCACGCGCTCGGCCACGGCCGGCACGTCGCGCTCACCGAGCGCCGCCGCCAACCGGCCCAGCGGCGCCGGCGCGCGGTCGGCCATGAAGGCGATCGAGCGCGGCAGCATGACGGCGTTGGTGGGCGCGTGCGGGGTACCCAGGACGCGGACGATGGTCTGGCAGCAGGCGTGGTGGACGACCATGCCGGCCGCGACGCCCACCGCGTAGCCACACAGCAGGGCGCCGAGCGCCAGCTCCTCCGAGCCCTCGGGGTCGGCTTCCAGCGCCTGCACGATCAGCGGGGCGCCACGCAGCGAGGCGCCCTCGGCCACCGGGTTGGCCAGCGGTCCGTACAGGGCCTCCACCCCGTGCGCCAGCGCGTTCATGGCCGTTGCCGCCAGCGTGTCGCGCGGCGCCGAGGTCATCAGGGCCGGATCGCACACGGCCAGCGCCGGGCGGACCGAGCCGTAGCCCTCGTGGCCCGCGGGCATGCGGTGGAACGGCGTGAAGGTCGAGCCCGCCAGGGTCGTGGGCACCGCCGCCGTCTTCCCGCCGCCGGCAGCCACGGCCGCCTTGGCCACGTCGACCACGCGGCCGCCGCCAAACGCCACCAGGTCACGCCCGGCCACGCCGTCCAGGAGTCCCGCCGCGGCGTCTGGCACCGGTCCGGCGGCCACGTCCAGGGCCTCGGCCGCCGCGTCCGCGAGCCCGTCCGGTAGCTGGCCTCTGGCCCGCTCGGTGGTGAGCAGCACCCACGGGCCGCCGAAGCCGTTTTCGCCCAGGAGCTGTTCGGTCCGCTCCGCCACCCCCGCGCCGAAGCGGATCACCCGCTCCCCGTCGCGGAAGAAGAACGGGTCCTCTGTCACAGGGGCGCCGGCTCGGTGGTCTCGGCCGGCTCGCGGTGGTCGGTCTTCTGTCCCGCGCCGATCAGCGCGATCGCGTTCGTGAGCGCGCGCAGGTACGCGCGCCCGGAGGCCTCCATGGTGTCCGGGGACACGCCCTGGCCGGTGGCCTCGACACCCTCGAGCTCCAGGACCACGGTCACCTCGGCCAGCGCGTCGCGGCCCTCGGTCACGGCGTGCACGTGGTACTCCTTGAGCCGGCCCTCGCGGCCGCAGGCCACGTTCAAGGCGCTGAAGAACGCCTCGACCGGGCCGTCGCCGGTGAAGCTGCCCTCGGCGGTGCCGTCGCCCGGCACCGTGACCTTGACCTTGGCGAACGGCGTGCGGCTGGACCCGGCGTCGATCTCGAAGCTCTCCAGCGTGTAGGCGTCCGAGGTCTGGCGCATCTCGTCCGAGACCAGCGCCTCCAGGTCCAGGGCGGTGACCGTCTTCTTGCGGTCCGCGACCTCCTTGAAGCGCTTGAAGGCGGTGTTCAGCGCGGCCCCGTCGACCTCGAAGCCCAGCTGTTCCAGCGCGTTGCGCAGCGCGTGGCGGCCTGAGTGCTTGCCCAGGACCAGCGAGTTGCTGTCCAGGCCGATGTCGGCGGCGTCCATGATCTCGAAGGTGGTGCGCTCCTTGAGCACGCCGTCCTGGTGGATGCCGGACTCGTGCGCGAAGGCGTTACGGCCCACGATCGCCTTGTTGGGCTGTACCTGGTAGCCGGTCATGCGCGTGATCAGGCGGCTGGTCTTGGCGATCTCCTTCGTCTGGACACCGGTCCAGTAGCCGTGCGCCGACTCGCGGACGGCGAACAGCATCACGATCTCCTCCAGCGAGGCGTTGCCCGCGCGCTCGCCGATGCCGTTGATGGCGCACTCCACCTGGCGGCAGCCCGCCTCGACCCCGGCCAGCGAGTTGGCCACCGCCACCCCCAGGTCGTCGTGGCAGTGCGTGGAGGTCGTGACGGTGGCCAGGTCGGGCACCAGCCGGTAGAGCTCGGCCCACATGGCCGCGTACTCCTGCGGCAGCGAGTAGCCGACGGTGTCGGGCACGTTGATGGTGGTGGCGCCCTCGTCCAGGGCGATCTGCAGCACCTCGGCGGTGAACTCCAGGTCGCTGCGGGAGGCGTCCATCGGCGAGAACTCCACGTCCTCGCAGTACCCCCTGGCCTGGGCCACGGCGGCGCGCGCCTGGCCCTTCACGTCCTCGCGCGTGTTCTGCATCTGGTGCTCGATGTGGATGTCGGACGTGGAGATGAACGTGTGGATGCGCGGGCGGTCGGAGTCCTTGACCGCGTTCCAGGCGGCGTCGATGTCCCCCGCCCCGGCCCGCGCCAGGCCGGCGATGACCGGTCCCTGCACCTCACGGGCGATGGCCTGGACGGCCTCGAAGTCACCCGGCGAGGCGATCGGGAAGCCCGCCTCGATCACGTCCACGCCCAGGCGCGCCAGCTGGTGGGCGATCTCGAGCTTCTCGGCCTTGTTCAGCGAGATGCCCGGCGACTGCTCCCCGTCGCGCAGGGTCGTGTCGAAGATCAGTACGCGGTCTTCGTCACTGCGGGTGGTGGTCTGCTCTTCCATGTCGTTCTTCCCTTCTACCTCGGTCCTGCGTTCTCCTGGGCTTTGCGGCTTAGGCGGCCGCCACGCGCTATTCCCCCCGAGGGGGGAGGAGAAGGAGAAGGCGAAGGTCGAGCGGGAACGACATCTGGCTCCTAGCG
>DASQLM010000224.1:0-2635 GCA_035630015.1 Thermoleophilaceae bacterium
CCATGTCGTTCTTCCCTTCTACCTCGGTCCTGCGTTCTCCTGGGCTTTGCGGCTTAGGCGGCCGCCACGCGCTATTCCCCCCGAGGGGGGAGGAGAAGGAGAAGGCGAAGGTCGAGCGGGAACGACATCTGGCTCCTAGCGTACAGGACCGATCCAGGCCGGCTCGGCGTCCGGGGCCTTGTCGGGCTCGGGCACGTCGAAGTCGTCAAGTGACTCGATAAGGAGGGCGATCAGCGCCACGCCCAGCACCACGGCCACGACGTGCAGCACCAGGCTGACGATGCCCAGGACGAAGGCGGCCTGGGCCATGCCGCGCCCGCCGGCCTCGCCGCGGTCGGCCTTCTGGCGGGCGATGACGCCGACCACCAGGCCGCCGATGGCCAGCGGTCCCGACACCAGCAGCGAGAAGCCGAAGGTGAACGGCGTGCCCACGACCAGGATGCCCAGGCTGCCCAGCGACAGGCACAGGGCCACCACCGCCATGTCGTTGTTGGACTGCGGCGGAGGCTGGTACCAGCCCTGCTGCTGCGGGGGACCCGGCGGAGACTGGGGTTGCCAGGCCACGCGCGGAGGCTAGCCGTTAGAGCGTGACCGCCCGGCCCGCGACGAAGCCGTCCTCCGAGACGATCTCGTCCACGAGTTCCTGGGCCACCGGAGCGTCGGTGGTCACGATCATGACCGCCTCCTCGGGCTGCTCGTCCTCGCCGTGATGGCCCACCGCCGCGGAGCTGATGTTCACGCCGGAGTCGCCCAGCAACGTGCCCACGCGGCCGATCCGCCCGGGCTCGTCGCGGTAGCGGAAGATGGCCAGGCTCTCCTCGAGCTGCACGTTGAAGCGCGCGCCCCACGCCTCGAGCAGGTGCGGACGCGCGTTGCGGCCGAACACGGTGCCCACCACACGGGTCTCGTCCCTGCCGCTGCGGACCGTGACGCGCACCAGGTCGCTGAAATCGCGCGCGGAGGTGCTGCGGGTCTCGCGCACGTCGATGCCGCGCTCGTCGGCCAGCGAGGGAGCGTTCACGTCGTTCACCGGCTCCTCCGTCCGGCCCTGCAGGGCGCCCTTGATGACCTGCACGGTCAGCAGGCGGGTGTCGCGCTCGGCGATCCGCCCCAGGTACTCGACGTCGATGCCGTCGACCGAGGTGCCCTCGGCCAGCGCGGTGCCGATGCGGCCCAGGTGGATGGCCAACGGCAGGTAGGGGCCCAGGGCCTCCAGGTCCTCGCCGGCCACCGCGGGCACGTTGACCGCGGTGGTCACCGTGCCGCCGGTGAGGGCGGCCACGACCTGCTCGGCAGCCTGGTAGCCCGCGCGGTCGGTGGCCTCGGCCGTGGACGCGCCCAGGTGCGGGGTCACGATGACCTTGGGGTTGCCGAACAGCGGGTGGTCGGTGATGGGCTCGGAGCGGAACACGTCCAGCGCCGCGCCGGCGACCTTGCCCGACTCGATGGCGGCCTCGAGGTCCTCGTCGACCACGAGCGGCCCGCGGGCCACGTTCAGGATCCGCACTCCGTCCTTCATCTTGGCGAAGGCCTCGGCGTCCAGCCAGTCCTCGGTCTCGGGCGTCTTGGGCAGGTGCACGGTGATGAAGTCGGCCTCGGCGTAGACCTGGTCCGAGCTGTCGGCGCGCTCGGCGCCCAGCTCGGCGAAGCGCTCCTCGGCGACGAAGGTGTCGAAGGCCAGGACGCGCATGCCGAAGGCGCGGGCGCGCTCGGCCACCAGCTGGCCGATGCGGCCGAAGCCCATGATGCCCAGCGTCTTGTCGTAGAGCTCGACGCCGCTGTACTTGGAGCGGTCCCAGCGGCCCTCCACCAGCGACTGGTGGGCCTGGGGCACGTTGCGCGCCAGCGCGGTCAGCAGCGCCATGGTGTGCTCGGCGGCCGTGACCACGTTGGACTGGGGCGCGTTGGCCACCACGATGCCGCGCTTGGTGGCGGCGTCCACGTCCACGTTGTCCACGCCCACGCCGGCGCGGCCGACCGCCTTGAGGTTGTCGGCCTTGTCGATCAGGTCGGCGGTGAGCTTGGTGGCCGAGCGGATCAGGATGCCGTCGAACTCGCCGATGCGCCGCTCGAGCTCGCCGTCGTCCCAGTCGGCGCCCAGCTCCACCTCGAAGCCCGCGTCGCGCAGCAGCTGCACGCCGCTGTCGCCGATCTTCTCCTTCACGAGGACCTTGGTCATGCGCTCTTCTCCACCACGTAGTCGATGCAGGCCGTGAGGGCGCGGACGTCGTCCGGCTCCACGGCGGGGAACATGCCGATGCGCAGCTGGTTGCGGCCCAGCTTGCGGTACGGCTCGGTGTCCACGATGCCGTTGGCGCGCAGGGTCGCGGCCACCGCGGCGGCGTCCACCGACTCGTCGAAGTCGATCGTGCCCACCACCAGCGAGCGGTGGGCCTGCTCGGCCACGAACGGCGACGCGAACTCCGAGCTGGACGCCCAGCTGTACAGGTGCGAGGACGACTCGGTGGTGCGGGCCACGCAGAACTCCTGCAGGCCGCCGCCGGCGTTCATCCAGTCGATCTGCTCGGCCAGCAGCCACAGGGTCGCGACCGCGGGCGTGTTGTAGGTCTGGTCCTTGCGCGAGTTCTCCAGCGCGGTGGTCAGCGACAGGAAGTCGGGGATCCAGCGGTCGCCG
>DASQLM010000225.1:0-6330 GCA_035630015.1 Thermoleophilaceae bacterium
GCCAGCCGCTCGGCCACGGCGCGGCCGAGGCCGTCGGTGGCGCCGGTGACCAGCACCGTGCTCTCCTCCAGCGCGCGCATCAGACGCGCGCCTCCTCGACCATCGCGACGATCCGCGCCACCACCTGGTCGATGTCCAGGCCGCTGGTGTCCAGCTCGGTGGCGTCCTCCGCGGCCAGCAGCGGCGAGTGCTCGCGTCCGGTGTCCTTGGCGTCGCGCAGCGCCTGGTCGCGCAGCACGGTCTCCACGTCGGTGCCCAGCTCGGCCGCCCGGCGGCGGGCGCGCTCCTGCGGGTCGGCGGTCAGGAACACCTTCACCGCCGCGTCGGGGGCCACCACGGTGCCGATGTCGCGGCCCTCGGCCACCCAGTCGCCACCGGAAAGCAGCTCGCGCTGCTTGTCCACCAGCGCGGCGCGCACGGCGGGGTTGGTGGCCACGCGTGACGCGGCCTCGGACACCGCGGGCGTGCGGATGGCCTCGGTCACGTCACGACCGTCGGCCACGACCCGGTCACCCAGGTCGATCTCGATGGCGGCGGCCGCCTCGGAGGCCGCGCCGCCCTCCTCCAGCAGCTTCAGCCCAACGGCGCGGTACATGGCGCCCGAGTCCAGGTAGGTGAAGCCCAGCGCCAGCGCGGCCGCGCGCGCGACCGTGCTCTTGCCTGCGCCGGCGGGCCCGTCGATTGCCACCACCATGGCCGGTGAGGCTACCGGCGTGCCCAGGACGGGGCCGAGCCGTCGAAGCTTTCCCCGCCCGCGTTGAAGTCCTGCACCAGGGTGGCCACCTTGCGGCCACTGGAGATCTGGGCCACGGTCACGCCCGGAGCGTCGTAGGCGAACAGCTTGCCGTTGGGAGAGAACACCGGGGCGGCGCAGCGTGAGCAGCGCAGCACGCGGTCCAGGCCCTTGCCGTCGGCGCCCACCGTGTAGATACCGCCGCGGCGGGCCAGGATCAGCGACCTGCCGGATGCCGACCAGCCCGGGTCCTTGCCGGCGGCCACGCGCTTGGCGCCCTTGCCGTCCGGCCGGGCGGTGTAGATGGCGCCGCCGCGCTGGAAGGCGATCCGGTCGCGCGAGGACCAGTCGGGGTTGCCGCCACGCCGCACGATCCGCTTGGCCTTCCGGGTTCGGAGGTCGTAGACGTAGACGCCTCCGCCGCCGGCGAACGCCAGTTTGCGGCCGGATGGCGAGAAGGCGGGCTGGGAGTCGTCGGCGGTCACGGCGGGCAGCAGGGCGAACCCGCTGCCGGTGGAGGAGATCAACGCCAGCTGCCTGCCGGCGTCGAACGCGAGCTGCCGGGCGTCGGGCCGCCAGGCGGGGGTGCGGTACTGGATCGCGCAGTCGCCGTCCACGGTCCTGCCCGCCGACTGCTGGCACTCGCGCAGGAAGCGGTCCGCGCGGCCGTCGGGCTGCACGGTGGCCACGGCACGGTAGGCGGTGGGCGCGCCGTCGTCGCCGATGCCCTTGCTCTGGACGCCGTAGGCCACGCGGCCGTTGCCGCCCTTGAAGGTGGCGTGGGCGGCCGGCGCCCACAGCAGGGCCGCGGTGGCCAGTGCGAACAGGAGCGTGCGGAGCATGTGGCCCGAAACCCTACGAGCCGGCGATCAGAGCGGTCAGGTCGTCCACGAATCCCGGGTAGGACACGGCCGCGGCCTCCATGTTCACGACCTCGACACCCTCCCGGGAGGCCAGGCCGGCCACGGCGCCCAGCATGGCCAGGCGGTGGTCGCCCAGGGAGTCGATCGTGCCGCCGCGCAGCGGCTCGCCGGTGCCGTGCACCACGAAGCCGTCCTCCAGCTCCTCGATGTCGGCGCCCAGCCCGCGCAGGCCGCCCACCGTCGCGGTGATCCGGTCCGACTCCTTGTGCCGTAGCTCCGCCGCGCCCCGGACCACGGTGTCGCCCTCGGCGAAGGCCCCCAGCAGCGCCACCAGGGTCAGCTCGTCGATGGCCAGCGGGATCTCCTCCGGCAGCACCTCCGTGCCCTCCAGCGGCCCGGCGGCCACATCCAGGTCGCCGACCGGCTCCTCGTCGCTGAACGTGCCCGGCTCCTCCAGCTCGCCCACGATCACCGCCCCCATGCGCTGGGCGATGCGGTAGAAGCCCGTCCGGGTCCAGTTAAGGCCGACGTCGGAGATCACGAGCTTGGAATGCGGCACCAGGCACGCCGCGGCGGCCATGAAGGCGGCCGACGACGGGTCGCCGGGCACGTAGATCTCCTCCAGCTCGAGCTCGTCGACCTGGCTGACGGTGCCGGTCAGCCCGTCGCGCTCGAACGGCACGCGCGCGTGGCGCATCATCCGCTCGGTGTGGTCGCGGCTCATGGTGCCCTCGGTGATCGAGGTCCGCCCGGAGGCCAGCATCCCGGCGATGAGCACGCACGACTTGACCTGGGCGCTGGGCACCGGCATCTCGTAGTGGATGCCCTCCAGCTCCGTGCCGCTGACCACCAGCGGGGTGAAGCGGTCGTCGCGGGCCTGGACCTGCGCGCCCATCCGGCGCAGCGGCTCGACCACGCGGTCCACCGGCCGCCGGCCGATGGATTCGTCGCCGTCCAGGCTCCACCGGCCCCCGGCCTGCCCGGCCAGCCAGCCGGGCAGCAGCCGCAGCAGCGTGCCCGAGTTGCCCACGTCGATGACGCCGCCGGTGGCCTCAAGGGCGGCACGGAGCCCCACCCCGCGGACGGTCAGCTGGCCGCCGCTCTCGTCCACCCCGGCGCCCAGCGACAGCAGCGCCTCCAGCGTGGACGTGGTGTCGGCGGACTTCAGGTAGTTGTGGATGTACACCGGCTGGTCGGTCATGGCCCCGAACAGCGCGGCACGGTGCGAGATCGACTTGTCCGCGGGCGGGACGTACTGGCCCCGGACGGGGCCGGCGGGCTCGAAGCGGTGGCTGTTCACCGCTCGGCCACCGTGAAGCCCAGGCCCTCGATCAGCTCCAGCGCGCGATCGGCCTCCTCGCGGCCGCCGATCCACAGGGTGATGGCGCCGGTGCGCATGTCCGGCGCCGGCGCCAAGGCCAGATCCACGATGTTGACCCCCGCCTTGCCCACCTCCAGCGCCACCTGCGCGACGATACCCGGGCGGTTGGGCACGGTCAGGCGAAGCTCGTATACGTGGCCGCCGGTCTGTCCGGCGTCCAGCAGCCGCTGGCGGTCGGCGCGGGCGGTTTCGTTCCAGGACGCCAGGGCATCGCCGTCCGCGGCGCGCAGGTCGGCGGCCACGGCGGTGAGCCGCTCGACGGTGGCCTCGATCTCCTCGGCGATCGCCGTTCGGTTGGCCAGGTAGATGTCGGTCCAGATGCCCGTGTTCGCGCCGGCGACGCGGGTGGCGTCCCGGAAGCTGGGGCCGATCCGGGGAAGCTCGCTGTGGGAGGCGGCCTGGGTCACCAGCACGTTCGCCAGCACGTGCGGCAGGTGGCTGACCACGGCAAGGAGGCTGTCGTGGGTGGTGGCGTCGATGGCCGCCGGATGGGCGCCCAGGGCCACGATCAGGCGGTGCAGGCGCTCGTACAGCAGCCCCGAGGAGGCGGCCGTGGGCGTCAGGTACCAGACCGCGCCCTGGAACAGGTCGGGGCGGGCGTGCTCGACGCCCGAGGTCTCGGCACCCGCGACCGGGTGGCCGCCCACGAACCGCTCGTCCTCGATGGTCTCGACCAGCGTGCGCTTGACCGACCCGACGTCGGTGACCACGCAGTCCGCGGGCGCGGCCGCCAGCGCGTCGCGCACCTGGCCGGTCAGCGCCCCGACGGGGGCGCAGCAGAAGCACACGTCGGCCCCCTCCAGCGCCTCGGCGAGCGAGCCCGCGGCCACGTCGATGGCCCCGGCGTCCAGCGCGCGCTGCAGCCGCTCGGCGGAGCGGCCGTGCCCCACGACCTGGGCGTCGTCCAGGCTCTCGCGGGCCGCCTGCCCGATCGACCCGCCGATCAGCCCCGCGCCGAGAACCGCGATCCGCATCGGGCTAGGCGGCGGTTTCGCGCCGCGCGCGGACGGAGGCGGCCAGGCCGTCCAGCACGTCGACCGTGGTGTCCCAGGCCATGCAGGCGTCGGTGATGGACTGGCCGTAGGTCAGCTGCTTCCCGGGCACCAGCTCCTGGCGGCCGGCGACCAGGAAGGACTCGAGCATGACGCCGACGATGGCGTGCTGGCCGTCGGCCACCTGGCGGCCGATCTCGGCGGCCACCTCGGGCTGGCGCGCGGCGTCCTTGCCGCTGTTGTCGTGCGAGGCGTCCACCACCAGGCGCTCGGGCAGGCCGGCGGCGCGGAGCTTCTCCAACGCCTGGGCGACCCCGTCGGGCCCGTGGTTCTGGGCGCCGCGGCCGCCGCGCAGGATCACGTGGCCGTCGGGATTGCCGCGCGTGTGCAGGATGGCCGGCGTGCCCTCGTCGTCCACGCCGGCGAAGGCGTGCTGCACCGCGGCGGCGCGCACGGCGTCGACCGCCACCTGCACGTTGCCGTCGGTGCGGTTCTTGAAGCCGATCGGCATCGACAGGCCAGAGCCCAGCTGGCGGTGGATCTGGCTCTCGGTGGTGCGCGCGCCGATGGCGCCCCAGGCGACGGTGTCGGAGATGTACTGCGGGGTGATCGGGTCCAGGAACTCGCACCCCACGGGCAGTCCCAGGCCCAGCACCTCCAAGAGCAGCTTGCGCGCGCGCCGCAGGCCGGTGTTCACGTCCCCGGAGTCGTCCAGGTGGGGATCGTTGATCATGCCCTTCCAGCCGGTGGTGGTGCGCGGCTTCTCGAAGTACACGCGCATGGCGATCAGCAGGTCGTCGCCGAGCTCGTCGGCCTTGGCCGCCAGCCGCTGCGCGTACTCGGTCGCCGCCTTGGAGTCGTGCACGCTGCAGGGGCCGACCACCACCAGCAACCGATCGTCCGCGCGGTCGATCACGGCCGCCGTCTGGTCGCGGCCGCTGATCACGACCTCCGCCAGCTCGGGCGTCAGCGGCAGCTCGGTCAGCATCCGGTGCGGCGTGGCCAGCGGCGCGATCCGGGCGATCCGCTGATCGCGTACCCGTTCGAGGCTCTTGGACTGGTCCACGTGCACGCTCTGGAGCCTGTCAGACGCCTACTGCGGGCACCTTGCCCGCCACCTCGGCCACGCGCTCCACGCGGGCCAGGTAGTCGGCGAACTCGGCGGTGCGCAGCTGCTGGGGCCCGTCGCAGATGGCGTGGTCGGGGTCCGGGTGGACCTCCACGATCAGCCCGTCGGCGCCCGCGGCGGCGGCGGCCATGGACATCGACTCGACCAGGTCGCGGCGGCCCGCGGCGTGCGAGGGGTCCACGAGCACCGGCAGGTGCGTGAGCTCCTTGAGCACCGGCACGGCCATCAGGTCGAGCGTGAAGCGGTAGGCGGTCTCGAACGTGCGGATGCCGCGCTCGCACAGGACCACGTCGGCGTTGCCCTCCTTGAGCACGTACTCCGCCGCCATCAGCAGCTCCTCGAGCGTGGCGCTGAGGCCGCGCTTGATCAGCACGGGCACGCCGGCCCGGCCGATCTCGGTGAGCAGCGTGTAGTTCTGCATGTTGCGCGCGCCCAGCTGGATCATGTCCGCCACCTCGCAGACCGCGTCCAGGTCGCGCACGTCCATGACCTCGGTCACGATGGGCATGCCGGTGGCGCGCTTGGCCTCGGCCAGCAGCTTCAGCCCCTCCTCACCCAGGCCCTGGAAGCTGTACGGCGAGGTGCGCGGCTTGTAGGCGCCGCCGCGCAGCAGCTGGGCGCCGGCCTCCTTGACCGCGTGCGCGGACTCCAGCATCACGTCGCGCGACTCCACCGTGCACGGACCGGCGATGGTGGCGAAGCGGTCGCCCCCGATCTTGCGGCCGCCGACGTCCACGATCGTGCGCCTGCCGTGGGTGACCTGGCTGGAGGCCAGCTTGAACGGGCGGCTGATGGGCATCGTGTGGTCTACGCCCGGCGCGACCTCGAGGGCCAGGTCGCGCACCAGCTCGACGTCACCGACCACGCCGATCACCTGCTGGGTCTCGCCCTCGATCACGTGGGCGCGGGCGCCCGTCGACTCGACCCGTGACACCACCTCGGAGACATCCTCCGGGGTCGCGTCCTCTCTCATCACGATCATCATTTCTTCCTGGAACCTCTCAGATTGGCGGTTGCTGCGGGCTTGGGACGGCGTCCGCTGGGGGACTGGGTGCTGCCACGAAAGGCGGACGCCTAGCTAAATCGCCAATAGGCCGCAAAGGCACGCCAGGAGGTGCTGCGAGAGGTGGCGTGCGTGCGGCTCACGCGCCTATATCTAGCAGCCCGGGTACACCAGGGCAATGATCGCGATGCTGGGAACCGGAATCATGGGCGCGCCGATGGCGCGCAAC
>DASQLM010000226.1:0-3855 GCA_035630015.1 Thermoleophilaceae bacterium
GAGGTCCAGCCCGCCTCCGGCGGCTCGAAGAACAGCGAGCAGTAGAAGGCGATGCCGCCGAAGGCCAGCAGCCAGAACGACAGCGCGTTCAGGCGCGGGAACGCCATGTCGCGGGCGCCGATCATGAGCGGCACCAGGTAGTTGCCGAACGCCGCCAGGACCGGGACGATGAACAGGAAGATCATCGTGGTGCCGTGCATCGAGACCAGGCCGTTGTAGGTCTCGGGCGTGATCGCCGTGTTGTCGGGCACCGCCAGCTGGAAGCGCATGATCAGCGCCTCGACGCCACCCAGGAGGAAGAAGAAGAAGGTGGCGAAGAAGTACATGATCCCGATCTTCTTGTGATCGGTGGTGGTCAGCCACGCCAGCCAGCCCTTCTCCTCCTTGGGCAGGCCGTGCAGCACGACCTCCGGCTTCACGAGCCTCGAGACGGATGCGCCGGCGGTGGTGTCGTTCGTAGCCATGGCTATTTCACATCGCCTTCCTCGGCCTTGGTGGCGGCCTCGCGCTGCTTGCGCTGGGCGGCCAGGCGCCGTGCGGACTGGCGGAGCTCGAGCGTGCGCTTGGCGATGAACCGCCGGTAGCGCTCGGGGCTAACGGCCGTGACCACACCCCGCATGTCGGCGTGCCCCGAGCCGCAGAGCTCGGCGCACTGGCCCTTGTAGGTGCCTTCCTTGGAGATCTTGAACCAGGTCGAGTTGACGTGGCCGGGCACGGCGTCGGCCTTGCCGCCCAGCTTCGGGATCCACCAGGAATGCTGGACGTCCGACGAGGTGATCCTCAGGACCACGGTCGTGTTGGTCGGGACGATCATCCGGTAGTAGCTGTGGGCCTCGCCCCCGGGGTAGTCGTAGCGCCACAGGTACTGCTGGCCGTTCACGTCGATGGTCAGGAACCTGCGGTCGCCGGGAGGGGAGGGCTGGTCGATCGAGGCCACCTGCACGCCCTGGGCCAGCCCGTCGGCGTTGCTCTCGGGCGGGTTCTTGATGTCGCCCAGGAAGGCGAAGGTGACGATGGCGATCAGCACCACGATCGCGCCGGCGCCCACCGTCCAGCCCAGCTCGAGCTGGTGGTTGCCGCGGATCTGGGTGGGCTCGGGGCCGCCACGGCGGTGGCGGTACTTGACCAGCGACCAGATCAGGGCCCCCTCGACCAGCAGGAAGATGGGGAGCGAGATGTAGAAGACGATCTTGTAGAGGTCGTCGATCTTGTCCGCGTTCGGCGAGCCGCCGGACTCGGGCGTGAACACGTCGGCCATCGCGCCGGGGGCCAGCGCGAGCAGGGCCAGCATGGCGGCAGCCAGGGCGGCTGGGGCGATCAGCCTGAGGTTGGTACGACGGCGCGAGCGCAAGGCCGCGGCATCATATCCCTCGCCAGCGGCGTCAGGCCACTTCGTGGCGCCTGTCACTGCCCTTTGAACTCGGGCTGGCGCTTCTGCAGGAAGGCCATCGCGCCCTCGACGAAGTCGTCCGTGCGCGCCAGCTCGTGCTGCAGGTCGGCCTCGAGGTCGAACTGGCTCTCCAGGTGCGGGTACAGGCTGGCGTTCAGGGCCTTCTTCGCGCCCGCGTAGGACTGGGTCGGGCCCGCGGCCAGGCGGCCGACCAGGCGCTCGGCGTCCCCGAACAGGTCGTCGTCGCCGTGCACCGAGTTGATCAGGCCCCAGTCCAGCGCCTCCTTGGCGGGGATCCGCTCGCCCAGGAAGGCCATCTGGAACGCCCGCGCCTTGCCCACGGCGGCCGGCACGAACAGCGTGGAGCCGCCGTCGGCCATCAGGCCGATGTTCACGAACGCCAGCGTGAAGAACGACGACTCACCGGCCAGGATCAGGTCGCACGACAGCGCCAGTGAGCAGCCGATGCCCGCGGCGGCGCCGTGCACGGCCGCCACGACCGGCTTCTCGAGCTGGCGGACACCGCGCAGGATCGGGTGGTAGACCTCGTGGAGCTCGTGCAGGATGTCCGGCTTGTCGTCGTCGGCCATCTTCATCGAGCCGCCCTTGAGGTCGGCCCCGGAGGAGAAGCCCTTGCCCGCCCCCCGGATCAGGACCGCCCGGACGGACGGGTCGGAGGCCCGCTCGTTGATCGCGTCCCCGAGCTCGCGCCCGAACTGCTCGTTCCACGCGTTCACGGTTTCCGGGCGGTTCAGGGTGATGTAGGCGACGCCGCCGTCCTGCCGCCACTCGATCGTCTCGTAGTCCACGGGCGGAAAACTATCCTCAAAGGCATGCTGCTCGACTCGCTCGACTGGCTCGGGCACTCGGGCTTCCGCGTGCGGGCCGGGGGCGTGACCATCTACATCGACCCCTACCGGGTGCCCGACGGCCCGCCCGCGGACCTGATCCTGGTCACCCACGGCCACTACGACCACTACTCGCCACAGGACGTCGAGCGGCTGTCGGGTGATCACACGTGGCTGGTGGCTCCAGCGCAGGTGGCCGAGCGCGCCAAGGGCCGGGTCACGTCGATCGCCCCGGGCCAGGCACTGGAGCTGGAGCCGTTCCCGGGCGTGGAGGTGGCCGCGGTGGCGGCCTACAACACGTCCAAGCGCGATGCCGAGGGGCGGCTGTTCCACCCCCGCGCGGCGGGCTGCGTGGGCTTCGATCTGAACCTGCGCGGCCAGCGCCTGTACCACTCGGGCGACACCGACGTGATCCCCGAGATGGACTCCGTGGTGGGCGCCGACGTGGCCCTGCTGCCGGTCAGCGGCACCTACGTGATGACCGCCAAGGAGGCCGCCGAAGCCGCGCGGCGGATCCAGCCGCGGGTGGCGGTCCCGATGCACTGGGGCCACCACATCGGCAGCCGCGAGGACGCCGAGACGTTCGCCGAGCAGGCGCCCGTCGAGGTGCGGATCATGGAACCGCCCGCCTAAGCCGGGGGCTATCCGCACCGGAACGCGCGCTGAGAGCCGATAGCTTGCGGGCGTGCGGTCCTCGCGTGCCCTCAGAACGCTTGCGTGGGGCGTGGTGGCCGTCGGCGTCGCCGCGCCACTGGTGCGTCACCGCCTGCGCCTGCGGGTGCCGGTGGTCACCGCGCTGAGCTTCAGCGCCCCGGTGGCCCTGGCCCTGGCCGCCCCGCGCACGCGCGCGCGGGATGCGGGCATCTACGCGCTGCAGATGTGGGCCTACTACGCCCACTACGACATGCCCGACGACCGGCCCGAGGACCTGCTGGCGCGGACGCGCGTGGGCTATCCGGCCCGGATCGACGGCGTGCTGGGGGGCGGGCGACTGCCCACGCACCGACTCCAGGCCGCACTGGGCCGGCCCGGCCAGATCCAGCGCCACGACCTGGCGCTGTCGGCGGTGCACTGGAGCTGGTTCCTGGTGCCGCACGGCACCGCGGCGTACATGCTCCTGTTCCACCACGACCAGTTCGTGCGCTCGGCCATCCTCATCGCGGGCACGTTCGACGCCGGCCTGTTGATCTACTGGAGCCTGCCCACCGCCCCGCCGTGGTACGCCGCCCAGACCGGGAGGATCGAACCGGTACGCCGGATCATGGTCGAGGCGGGCGAGCGGTTCTGGAAAGGCCTCTGGCGTCCCCTTTACGATGGCTTGGAGGGCAATCCCTTCGCTGCCATGCCTTCCCTGCATTTCGGTACCTCCGTTATGGCTGCCCACGTACTGTCGGGGGTCGGTCGCCTGCACGGAGCCGCGGGCTGGGCCTACGCCCTGACGCTGGGCTTCGGCCTCGTGTACCTGGGCGAGCACTACGTGATCGACCTGATCGGCGGCCTGGCCCTGGCGGAGGCGGTCCGGCGAGCCGAGCCCCACATGCGCCCGCTGCTGCTGGCCGCCGGCCGGCGGATCCAGCAACTGGAGCCGGGAGCGGCCTGATGTGGCTCGTCCCCAAC
>DASQLM010000227.1:0-4971 GCA_035630015.1 Thermoleophilaceae bacterium
CCACGGCCAACTTCTCGTCGGGCCGGCTGCCGGTGCGACCGAAGGGCCTGGACCGCCGCCTGCCCACGCTGGGCACCGGCAAGTACAACTGGAAGGGCTTCCTCAAGCAGGGCCAGCACCCCAACGACACCGGCGGGCCCAAGGGGCTGCTGCTGAACTGGAACAACCGGTCGGCGCCGGGCTTCATGCACGGCGACGACGAGCCCTACGGCTCGGTCCAGCGCGTCGAGCTGTTCGACAAGGTGCCGGGCAAGGCCGCGCTGGCCAACATGGTCGGCACCATGAATCGCGCGGCCACCGAGGACGTGCGATCGCCCGCCTGGCCGTCCATCAGCAAGGTGCTGGGCTCGGGCAAGGCGCCCAACGCCCGCGCCGCCCAGGTCAAGACGATCCTGGACAGCTGGGTCAGCCGCGACGCGCCGCGGCTGGATGCCGACGACAACGGGCTCTACGACGAGGCCGGTCCGACGATCATGGATGCGGCCTGGGTGCCGATGGCCAAGGCGGTCATGCGGCCCCGGCTGGGCAGCGTGCTCGGACCGCTGAACGAGGTCCGGTCGCTGGGCAGCCTGTCGGGCGTGTCCTACGTGGACAAGGACCTGCGCACGCTGCTGAAGCAGCGGGTGCGTGGCAAGTTCAGCCTCCGCTACTGCGGCAAGGGCAAGCTGGCCGCGTGCCGCAGCTCCCTGTGGAAGGCGCTGGACGGCGCGGCCGCGAAGCTGGCCGCGCGCCAGGGCGCCGACCCGGCCAAGTGGCTCAAGCGCGGGGACCGCACCGGGTTCGTGCCGGGCCTGATCAAGAACACGTTCCGGACCACCAACCGGCCGACCTTCCAGCAGGCGCTGGAGTTCGACCGGCGGTAGTCCCGGCGGGCTTCACGAGGGCCCGAAGCGCTCCGTCCGGATGGACGCCGGCTCGTGACCGGCGTCCACCAGCAGGTCCGACACGGCTTCCACGAACCCGGTCGGACCGCACACGAAGATGCGCGGGTGCGCGTCCGCGGGCGGCCCGAGCGCGGTCACCATCCCGGCGTCCACCCTGCCGGTCCACCCGTGCCATCCCGCCGGCGGCTCGCGGGTGAAGGTCCTGCCCACCTCCACGCCCGGATCGGCTGACAGCCGGTCCAGCTCGTCGCCGTACAACGCCGCGGCGTCGGTGCGCGCCGACACCAGCAGGCGCGCCTGGAGGCCGCTGCCGGCGGCCGCGCGGTGGCGCATCATCGCCATCAACGGCACCAGGCCGGAGCCGCCCGCCACCAGCAGCAGCGGGCCCCCGTCGCCGACCGCCCATGTGAACGGGCCGCCCACCGGCCCGCGCACCTCCAGCTCGTCGCCGACGATCACGTCGTCGACCAGGTAGGGCGAGACCTCGCCCGCGTCGATGCGCTCCACGGTCAGCGTGACCGCCGACTGCTCCGGCGGCGACGCGATCGAGAACGAGCGCTGGGCCTGGTAGCCGTCCTCCGCGGTCAGGCGCACGTCCAGGTGATGGCCCGGGCGGTGCCCGGCCCAGTCCGGGACGTCCAACACCAGCGACTTCGCGGTGCCGGTCTCACGCACGATCTCGCGGACGGTGGCCAGCCGCCACACGAGCCGGTCGGCGGCGATCAGTCCCCCCGGTAGCGCTGCTCGCGCCACGGGTCGCCGTAGTCGTGGTAGCCGGCCTGCTCCCAGAACCCCGGCTGGTCCTGGGCGGTGATCGTCAGCCGCTGCACCCACTTGGCGCTCTTCCAGAAGTACAGGTGGGGCACCAGCAGCCGCGCGGGCCCGCCGTGCTCGGGCGCCAGCGGCCCGCCGCCGTAGCCGTAGGCCACCCACGCCCGGCCCCCGGTCAGGTCGGCCAGCGGCACGTTGGTGGTGTAGCCGCCGTAACACGACGCGGTCACGTAGGCCCCGTCCACCTGCACGCCCGCCAGCAGGGTGTCGACCGACACCCCCTCCCACTCGGTGTCCAGCTTGGTCCACTTGGTCACGCAGTGGATGTCCTTCGTGATGACCTCGGACTCCAGCGCCTGGAACTCCTCCCACGTCCACGAGGCCGGCGCGCCCACCTGGCCGTCGACGGTGAACGACCACTCCTCCAGCGGGACCCGCGGCGTCGGGCCGGCCGAGAGCACGGGGAAGTCGCGCTCGAAGTACTGCCCCGGCGGCAGCCGCGCGGGGTCGACCTGGGGGCGGCGGCCACGGAAGCCGCGGGAGACGGGAGACATGGAGCCCATTCTGCCCCAGCCGTCTAGGGTCCCGCCATGGCCGACACGAATGAACAGATCGAGCTGGCGGTGGCCGACAAGGTGGCCACGATCACGCTGAACCGGCCCGACCGGATGAACGCGTTCACGCAGCAGATGGGCCACGAGCTGTTGGATGCCTTCGACCGCACCGACGCCGACGACGACGTCCGCGCGGTGATCGTGACCGGCGCCGGCCGCGCGTTCTGCGCCGGCGCGGACCTCGAGGCGGCGGGCGACACCTTCGACTACAAGGACGAGGAGGGCGACCCGTCCGCGCACCGGGACTTCGGCGGCCGCATATCGCTGCGGGTGTTCGCGTCCGAGAAGCCGGTGATCGCCGCGATCAACGGCGCGGCGGTGGGCGTGGGCATCACCTCGATGCTGCCGGCCGACATCCGGCTGGCCGCGGACACCGCGAAGATGGGGTTCGTGTTCACGCGCCGCGGGATCGTGCCCGAGGCGTGCTCGACCTGGTTCCTGCCACGGGTGGTGGGCATCTCGACCGCGGCGGAGTGGGCGCTCACCGGCCGCGTGTTCGGCGCGCAGGAGGCGCTGGACCGCGGGCTGGTGCGCAGCCTGCACCCGGCCGGCGAGCTGATGGGCGAGGCGCGGGCGCTGGCGCGCGAGATCGCCGACAACACGGCGCCTGTGTCGGTGGCCCTGGCGCGTCAGATGCTGTGGCGGATGCTCGGTGCGAGCCACCCCATGGACGCCCACCGCGTGGACTCGCGCGGCAACTACCTGCGCGGCAAGTCGGCCGACGCGCGCGAGGGCGTGACCGCATTCCTGGAGAAGCGCGACGCGCAGTTTCCCGACCGCGTGTCCGAAGGGCTGCCCGAGATCTTTCCCGACTGGCAGGAGCCGGAGTACCGCTAGGCGTCCGCCGGATGCGGACGCGGTGCTCTAGAGAGAAGGCGCGTCACGGGGCCGGCCATGGCGGCCGGCCCCGGAGCGCAGACGGTCCTTAGACCGGACGGACGTTGACGGCCTTGGGGCCCTTGTCGCCGGCCTCGGCGTCGTAGGTCACCTTCGCGCCCTCTTCGAGCGACTTGAAGCCGCCGCCCTCGATGCCGCTGTGATGGACGAAGAGGTCCTTGCCGGCGTCGTCGGGGGTGACGAAGCCGAAGCCCTTCTCGTCGCTGAACCACTTCACGGTTCCTGTTGCCATTGGTGCTACCTCCGTAACTATGTGCCTGCGAACGTGGAGGTGCTGGAAAGCAACGACAACGGGCGCGAAACACTGCTTGGCCGAGCGGATGCCCGGCATGTACGAAAAGAACGCTAGCAGCGCGGACGGCCCCGAGGGGGACCGGCATCCCCGCCTGCGGCGCGCCTACTGACCCAGGGCCGCTTCGATCTCGTCCAGCGCCGTCTGCTCCTCCGGGCTTATCTCCGTGCCGCCGATGCCCAGGAACCCGCCCTCCTTGTGGGCGCGGGCCGTGGCCTGCGCCACGTCGCGGACGAAGCCCTTGAACGCGTCGACCTCCTCGGGGGTGGCCTTCTGCTGGAGCACCCGCAGGGACTCGCGCAGCCCGTCGATGGCCTTGTCCCGCCCGGCCTGCGCCGTGGCGGGGTCGATGGCCGGCGGGGTGGCGACCAGCGCATCGAGCAGCTCGCTGCTGCCCTGCTGCTGGCGCGCCTCGGCGTAGACCTTGCTCATGGCGACGGTCTCCCGGATGGTGCCGCCCCGGTGTGAGGTGATCACCCGCATGCCGGCGAGCAGCGGCCCCTCGACCACCTTGGCCCATTCCTCGGCGTTGAAGTCAGCCTTCTGGGTCATGGAATCTCCTCTAGTCGATCAGTGCGGAGCGACGGAGCTCGCCCCTCAGATGCGTCCGAGGCGCGAGGCCAAGGACGCAGGGAGGCCATTGGGCTCCGCCCATGGCCGACCGAGGACGCAGGCATCGCGCCTCGGACGCCCTGAGGGGTGAGCGACGGGACTTGAACCCGCGACCGCCTGGACCACAACCAGGAGCTCTACCAACTGAGCTACGCCCACCAGGTGCGGGCCAGTCTACCTGTGGTGGCGAGGGACTCAGCCGCGGCTGGCGGAATCGAGGCCGCTCACCCAGCTGCCGTGCAGCACGGGCTCGGTGTCGGCGTCGAAGACGGCGGAGAGGCGGCGTTCGACCCAGAGGTCGTCGTTGCCGCGGCCGCGCTGGATCAGGAGGGCGACTGCCTTGCCGCCGACGGCGACGACGTCCTCGACGTCGATGCGCTGGGCGCCCAGGCCTTCGGTGTAGGGGTGGGCCGTCGCGCCGAAGAGGGCGACGGGACCGGCGCTGTCCAGCACTTCGAGGCGCTCGCGCGCGGAGGCGATCAGGTCGGAGCGGCGGGGGGTGCCGGGCGGTGCGCTGATCGTGGCCACGGGCGCCACCCTAGCGTAAAAGCCCTAATCCCGTCCAGGCTTAGGGGCTTTCCCGGGGAGGCGCGGGTGTATGGTCGGCGGCGTGGGCTGCCTGCTCGTCATCCTGACCGGCTTCTTCCCCAGGATCGCCCTGGTGCTGGTGTGGGTCACCACGAACTACGTGGACCGGGCCTTCGACAGCTTCCTGCTGCCGCTGCTGGGGCTGTTCTTCCTGCCCCTGACCACGCTGGTCTACGCGCTCGCGTGGGTACCGGGGGTGGAGCTGGGCGAGGGGCGCTGGCTGTGGGTGGCGCTGGCGTTCCTGGTCGAGCTGGCCGGCTACGGCGGCACGGGCCGGAGCAACCGGGACCGCCTGCGCCGCGACTGACGCCGG
>DASQLM010000228.1:0-3307 GCA_035630015.1 Thermoleophilaceae bacterium
CCCGCGTCGCGGTCGGTGAACTCGAGGTCGCCGCCGGGCTCGAGCTCGATCACCGGGTCGTCGCCAAGCCAGTCCGATTCGGTCAGCTCACGCCACACGTCGGCGGGCTCCGCGTCCAGCTCGATCTCGCGTTCGACTTCCTGTGGCATGTGCAACTCCCGGGTTGCGCTACAGTGATGAGCAACTGTCGGGTTGCACAATAGCTGAGGAGGCGGGCATGGTCGGTCAACTGGTTCCCATGGTGGTGGAGCAGACGGCGCGCGGCGAGCGGTCGTTCGACATCTACTCGCGGCTGCTGAACGAGCGGATCGTGTTCATCGGCCAGCAGTTCGACGACGACCTGGCGAACGTGGTCGTCGCCCAGCTGCTGCACCTGGCGGCCGAGGACCCGGACCGCGACATCTCCATCTACGTGAACTCCTACGGCGGCTCGGTCACCGCCGGCCTGGCCATCTACGACACGATGCAGTACGTCGCGCCCGACGTGCAGACCATCTGCTTCGGCGTGGCCATGTCCGCCGGATCGCTGATCGTCATGGGCGGGGCCGAGGGCAAGCGGCTGGCGCTGCCGAACGCGCGGTTGCTGATCCACCAGCCCTCGGGCGGCTTCCAGGGCCAGTCCGCCGACGTGGAGATCCACGCCAAGGAGATGCTGGAGACCCGCCGCCGGCTGGAGGCCATCTACGCCGCCCACACCGGCCAGGACCACGAGCAGCTGCGCCAGGACATGGACCGCGACCGCTTCTTCAGCCCGGACGAGGCCATCGAGTACGGCCTGATCGACCGCGTGGTCCAGACGCAGGAGCTACGCCGGCGGACGTCGGGCTTCGAGGCGGGCTAGGTCCCGGTCCGGGCGCCGCAGCGGGCTCGGCGAACTGCGGCTGGGTAGGGGCCGGCCCAAGCCCCCGTCATCTTTGTAGGGGCTATGACCCCGGCAATCGTGACCGCGGCGGTGGCCCCCGGCCCTACCCAGCCGGCTGTTCCACGGAGCGCCGCCGCGGACGCCGACGGTCAGAGCGCCTAGGCGTAGAAGAAGACCAGGCCCAGCACGGCGTACAGCGCCAGCAGCTGCACGCCCTCGAACCAGTTCGACTCGCCGTCCTGGGTCACGAAGTTGGCGATCAGCACCGCGAACACCAGGCCCGCCAGCTCGTAGCCGTTGAACACCAGCGCCAGGGGGTTGGGGCCGACGACGAACGAGAGCAGCACCAGGAGCGGCGCAACGAACAGGGCGATCTGGGCGCTGGAGCCGATGGCGATGCCCACGGCCAGGTCCATCTTGTCCTTGGCGGCCACCAGCACGGCCACCCAGTGCTCGGCGGCGTTGCCCACGATGGCCACCACGAACACGCCCACGAAGAACTCGGACAGGCCGATGTCCTTCGAGGCCTCGGAGATCGAGCCCACGAGCACCTCGCTCATCAGGCCGACGAGCACGGCGGCCACGGCCAGGGAGATCAGGGCGCGCTTGACCGACCAGGCCTCGTGGCCCTCCTCGGGCTCGGCCTCGTCGTAGGGGTTGAACACGGCGCGGTGGGTCCTCTGCGAGAACCACAGGCCGGCCACGTAGGAGACCATGAGGATGATGGCCACGCCCAGCGAAAGGTGCTCGAGGTCGCTGCCGAAGTCCACCCGCTCCTCGCTGACGGCCGGCAGGCCGCCGCCGTGCACCAGCTGGAACACGGCCGGCAGGATCAGCGCGGTCAGCGCCAGCAGCAGCATCCCGGCCTGGGCGGTGGCCGCCGTGCGGTTGAAGGTCTGCTTTTCGCGCTTGAGCCCGCCCACCAGCATCGCGGCGCCGAGCACCAGGAGGATGTTGCCGATGATCGAGCCGACGATCGAGGCCTTGACCACCTCCTGGAGCCCCTCGTTGAGCGCGAAGAAGGCGATGATGAGCTCCGGCGCGTTGCCGAACGTCACGTTCAGCAGGCCGCCCAGCCCGGGGCCGGTCTTGGCCGCCAGGTGCTCGGTGGACTCGCCCATCAGCGCCGCTGTGGGGATCACGCCGAGGGCGGCGGCCAGGAAGATCAGCGTCGGCTCGGCGTGGCGCAGCTCGAGTACCACCGCGATGGGGATGAAGATTGCGAGGCCGTAGATCGGACGCACGGCGCCACCCTACCTGCCTCGCGAGGAAGGGCTACTCCTCTTCGTCGACGGGAACGACCGCGGGAGGCGGGTCGTCATCCACGTCGGGATCGTCGGCCTCGCCGGCCGGATCCTCGACCGTGGTGGCGCGGACGGCGACATCACCGTGGACGTTGGTCTGGAAGTCCTCGAGCAGCTCATCGCGCTTGGCCTCGTCGACGGGAAGCTCGTCGGCGATCAGGACCCAGTCCGCGCCCTCGAACTCCTCCATGTTGAAGATCTCGGACTCGAGCGAGCTGGAGTCGTCCACTACCACGAGGACCTCGGTCTGGGGGTTGAAGTAGGTCCCCGGCCGCACCAGCAGCTCGTCGATCTCGAATTTCCGGTCGTCAGCCATCGGCGAGAGCCTAGCCCCTGATGGCTAGAGCAACCGCTGTAGCTCGCGGTCGATCTCGGCCTCGACGTCCAGCGGATCCTCCCCGCGGCGCATGCGGCGCTCGTTGCGGGCCACCACGAGCTGCCGCACCTCCTCGCGCAGGGCGGGGTCGGCGGGAGCGGGGGCGGCGGTCAGCGCGGCCATCTCGGCGTCGATGTCGATCGGCCCGTCGCCCCGGCGCTCCGAGCGGGCCGACTTGGCCTCCAGCATCTGGCGGATCTCCTCCTGGGCCTCGGCGGTCGCGGCCGGGCTGCCGGCCAGCGGCTCGGGCCGTAGATCCGGCTCGTCCAGGGACATCCCGGTGCGGCCCAGGCCCTTGTAGATGCCGCCGGTGCCGATGTAGCTCAGACAGGCGACGACGATCGCCACCAGCACAATCACGATCAGCGCCGTCCCGAACTCCACACCCATAGGGTAGGTCCGGATGTTCGAGCGTCTACGCAGGCGGACGATGGCGCCCTCGCGCCCACTGCTCTACCCGGAGCAGATCGGGCTGGCGCTGTTCTCGATCCTCGCCATCGGCGGCGGGATCTACATGGCGCTCGAAGTGGCCTTCTAGAGGGCTGCTGGCGACCTGTGAGCCCATGGGCTACCCTTGTCCCACCAGCGTTGACTGACGAATCAATCGGGCGCCGCGCGACCTGGCCCAGCGCTGAATCTCTCGCCGCCGCCGACACACTTCCCAAGGAGACGACCAGTGGTCGATTTCACGCTTACCGATGAGCAGAAGGACATCCAGGCGATGGCCCACGACTTCGCGGAGAACGAGATCCGCCCGAAGGCCTG
>DASQLM010000229.1:0-7221 GCA_035630015.1 Thermoleophilaceae bacterium
CGCGGCCACGTCGTAGGTCAGCAGCCGGCAGCACTCGATCTCAGTGGACAGGTCGGCCAGCCGGTGCTTGATGGTCTGGAACGAGCCGATCGGGCGGCCGAACTGCTCCCGCTCCTTCACGTAGCCCAGCACGTCGTCGAACGCGCGCTCGGCCACGCCCAGCATCAGGGCGGCCAGGATCAGCCGCTCCACGTTCAGCCCGGACATCAGCTGCAGCCAGGCGTTG
This sequence comes from Thermoleophilaceae bacterium, assembly GCA_035630015.1. Lineage (GTDB taxonomy): Bacteria > Actinomycetota > Thermoleophilia > Solirubrobacterales > Thermoleophilaceae > JAAYBF01. The sequence continues at coordinate 227 of DASQLM010000229.1, forward strand.
CCCTCCTCGCCGAGCAGCCGGTCGGCCGGCACGTGGCAGTCGGTGAAGAACACGTCGTTCACCACCTCGCCGCCCATGGTCTCGATCGGCCGGATCTCCATGCCGTCGACGTCGTTGGGCACGCTGAGCATGGTCAGGCCCTCGTGCTTGGCTCCCTCGCGGTCGGTGCGGCACACCAGCAGCATGTGGTCGGACAGGTGGGCCTCGCTGATCCAGGTCTTCTGGCCCTCGACCACGTAGCCGCCGTTCCGGCGTTGCGCGCGGCACTGCAGCGCGCCCACGTCCGAGCCGGCGCCGGGCTCGCTCATGGCGATCGACTCGACCTTGCCGGCCACGATCCCCTCCAGGATCTCGCGCTTCTGGTCCTCGGTGCCGAACTTCTCGACGGCCCCCGCGACGATCATGCTGACGCCGAATCCGCCCATCGGGATCAGCGCCTTGGCGCTCTCCTGCAGCAGCAGGCACAGGTCGACCATCCCGCCGCCGGTGCCCCCGTACTCCTCGGGGATCGCGACCCCCAGCCAGCCCAGCTCCGCCACCTTGGCGTACAGCGCCTGGTTGTGGGGGTGCTTCCCCCCGCCGGTCAGCGCGTCGCGCTGCTCGCGCGTGCCGCACTCGCGCCGGCCGAAGTCGCGCACGGCGTCAACGAAGTCGTTCTGCTCGTCGGTCAGCTCGATCATCTGGGGTGGTTCCTCCCTGGTAGGTGGTTCAGCGCCCGGCCAGCCACTCGGCCTCGGCGCGTCCCAGCTCGGTGGCGGGTTCGTCGCCGAAGACGACCTCGCGGCCGATCCGGAACCAGTTGTTGGTGGCCCGCAGCTGGGCCAGGATGCCCAGCGTCAGGCCGAAAGCGCGCAGCGTGGTCACCTGCTCCGCGGGCAGCCCCACGTCGCCGAAGCCCTTGCGCATGTCGGCGTGCTCCCAGACGATCCGGGTCACGTCGGCGGGGCTCAGCGTGATCTCGCGGTCCTCCAGGAACCACCAGGTGGCCGCGCGGTACTTCTCCATCAGCGGCTCCACCAGCGAGCGGTCGTCGCCGATCACGCCCTGTTCGCGCGAGAGCTCGAACAGCCGGTCGGCGTCCTGGGCGTACACCGCCTTCAGGATCTCGCGCTGGCTGTCCACCTGCCCGGCGCTCTGGTGCTTGAAGAAGCCGAAGTCCAGGAAGGCCACGCCGCCGTCGGGCGGGAACAGCGAGTTGCCGGGATGCGGGTCGCCGCTGAGCAGGCGGTGGCGGAACGGGCCGTTCACGTAGAAGCGGAACAGGATCTCGCCGTAGCGGTCGCGCACCTCGTCGGGCTCGCTCGCCAGGTCGGCGAACCGGCGGGCGGGCACGAACTCGGTCACGATCACGCGCTCGGTGCACAGGGCGGTGACCACGGCGGGCACGCCGATGAACGGGTGGCCGCGGTACTCCCGCGCCATGGCCCGGTGGTTGGCGGCCTCGAGCTCGTAGTCCAGCTCCTCCACGATCCGCTCGGTGATCTCCTCGGCCACCTCCTTGCTGGCCAGGCCGGGCACCATCCTGGATCCGGCCTTGAGCACGAGCCCCAGGTTCTTGAGGTCGGACTCCACGGTCTTCTTGATCCCGGGGTACTGGACCTTGACCGCCACGTCGCGCCCGTCGTCCAGTCGCGCCTTGTACACCTGCCCGATCGACGCCGCGGCGATGGGCTCCTCGTCGAACTCCGCGAACGTGTCGCCGATCCGCCCGCCCAGGTCGTCCTCGATCACCTTGCGCATGTCGCCGAACTCCACGGTTGGCGCCATGTGCTGGAGCCGGGCCAGCTTGGCCTGGAACTCCTCGGACAGCTCCTCGTCCGCGAGCCCCATGTCGATCACCGACAGGGTCTGGCCGATCTTCATGGCCGCGCCCCGCATCGAGCCCAGCACGGTGACCATGCGCTCGGCGGTCTCCAGCACGGCCTTGCGGTTGGCCTCGGCCTTGGCCTCCTCGGAGCGTCCGACCGTGGTGGCGCGGCCGCCCAGGGAGCGGCCGGCCGCGCCCGCGGCCAGGCCGCCGAGGCGCGCGGCACGTCCGAAGCGGGAGCTGCTCAGGCGGTCGGCCATCGAGGGCACCATCCTCCCCGCTGCGTGACCGCCGGGGCGGTGGTGGCGTCGGCGCCCAGGCGTTATCCGGTGTGGTGCGAGCACACCGAGGCGAGGGGACGCGGCGTAGGCTGTCGCCCATGGCCACCCCGCCAAGCTGGCGTGAAGCGCTCCAAGCGGCCGGACAGGAGGCGGGAATCGAGTCGCTGGCGGAGCTCACGCTCGAATCGATGAAGCACGCGCTGCCGGTGTTGCGCGGGGACCCCGACCTGCTCCAGGCCGCGCGCAGCAGCTCGGCGGCCAACATCGCGCTCGTGACCGAGTTGATCGCCCGCCGCGAGACGCTCACCGACCTCGAGTCACCGCCCCAGGCCACCGCCTTCGCGCGCGAGCTCGCGCGCCGCAACGTGCCGGTGGCCGACCTGGCCCGGGCCTACCGCGTGGCCGAGATCGCGCTGTGGCGGTGGGCGGTCGCGGAGGTGCGGGCCCGGGTGCCGGCCGAGGGCCTGGCCGACGCACTGGAGGGTGCCTCGGAGGCCGTCTTCGAGACGGGCGACGCCTTCAGCACGCTAGTCACCGAGCGCTACGCGCTGGAGCGCGAGCGGTGGATGCGCAGCGCCGACGCGGTGCGCAGCGCCACGGTGCAGGAACTGCTCGACGGGGCGCCGACGGACCCGCTCTCGGCCAGCCGCCGGCTGCGGTACGAGCTGCGCCAGCGCCACGCCGCGTTCGTCGTATGGGGCGGCTCCGACGGGTCGGTGCCCGAGACCGCGGCGGCGGGCGTGGGGGGCTCGCGGGCGCTGCTGGTGCCGATGGGCCCCGACCTGATCGCCGGCTGGGCGCCCCCGGACGCGGTGGACCCGCACGCGGCCGAGGGCGCCGCCCACGTGGCGCTGGGCACGCCGCGCGAAGGGCTCGCGGGCTTTCGCTCCAGCCACCTCGAGGCCATGGAGGCCCGCCGCGTGAGCCGCCTGCTGGCCGTCGGCGTGGATCCGATCCACTACGACGACGTGGCGCTGCTGGCGCTGCTGACCAAGGACCTCGATCAGGCGCGCGCGTTCGCCCGGCGCACGCTCGGCCCGCTTGCCGGCGACGACGCCGCCACCCGGCGGCTGGCCGACACGCTGCTGGTGCTCCTGGAGGAGGAGGGCCGGCCCAGGCGCGCGGCCGCGCGGCTGGGAGTGCACGAGAACACGGTGGCCAAGCGGCTGCGCGCGATCGTGGACCTGCTGGGCGAGGACCCCGCCGAGCGGCCCGCGGACATGCTGGCCGCGCTGCTGATCCTGCGGTCGGCTCGCGCCGAGGGTTAGGCCCCGCGGGCCTCGGCCGGCGCCGCGCGCCCGGACGCCACCGGGTCGTGGTCGGCCAGGAACTCGTCGAGGTACTCCCACGTGGTGGATCGCGCCGAGCGTCCGGTCAGCACGCCCAGGTGGCCGCCGGGGGCGGTCTCCAGCCGGACGTCGGCCAGCAGGGCGCCCACGTGGCGGACCGCGGCTTCGGGCGCCAGCACGTCGGCGGCGCCGGCCACGCTGAGCACCGGGACGGTCACATCGGACAGGTCGATCTCGGCGCCGCCGCGGTGCAGGGTCACCTTCCCGCCGGCCAGCTCGTTCACGCGGAAGAACGCGTGGTAGAGCTGCCCGAACGTGCGGCCCGGGTAGGCCGACATGTGCGCCATGTACGCATCCACCGCCTCCATGTGGGCGATCGTCTCGCGATCGTGCAGGTGGGTGGCCACGAACACCGGCTTGGTCAGGTAGCGGTCCAGCGACGTCAGCTGGAAGGCGCGGCTGACCAGCGGCGCCGGGGCGCCGCCCAGCGCGCGGTACAGGGCACCCACCAGCGCCCCGCCGGTCAGTCGGCCCAGCTGGCGGATGGGCCCCAGCAGGCGCATCTGCTGGAAGTCGAACGGGCTGGCCACCATGGCCACCGACGCCACCGGAAGGCTGCGGTCGGCCGCCACGGCCAGCAGCGTCATGATGCCGCCAAGGCACCAGCCCAGCGGCTGCACCGGCGCGCCGCCGGCGTCGGAGGAGGCCACCCTGATGGCGGTGGGGATCACGTCCTCGACCCAGTGCTCCAGGCCCAGCGCGCGGTCGTGGAACCCGATCGGGCCGTAATCCACCAGGTACACGGGGTAGCCCATCGCCGTCAGGTGCTGGGCCAGGCTGCAGCCGCGGTGCAGGTCGAAGCAGGAAGCGGGCGCGGCCAGCGGCGGCACCAGCAGCACCGGCGCCCGGTCGGCGCGGGCGCGCCGGCGCGAGCGGTAGCGGTGCACCGTGCACTGCGGGCCCTCGTGGATGATCGACGAGGGCGTTGGCGTGGTGTCGGCCACGCCGCCGCCGAGCAGGTGGTCCCAGCCGGTCACGGCGGAGTCCACCAGCGCGTCGGGATCGGGAAGGAGTCTCATGGTCGGCCCGGGGCCGTCAGGACGAGTGGGCCAGGGAGGCCGGGAAGTCTAGAACCAGCTCGGTCAGCCGGTCGGGCATCTCGATCTGGGGCGAGTGGCCGCAGCGCTCCAGCGTGACCAGCCGCGAGCCCTCGACCACGTCCAGCACGCGCTGCGCGCCGGTCGGGAACACCATCACGTCGCGGTCGCCCCAGACCATCAGCACGGGGCAGTCGATCCGCTCCGGCTGCAGGCAGTCGCGGAGCTCGGGCAGCAGCCGCCGGCCGGTGCCGAGCATCCGGCCGGTGGTCGCGCGGTCGGCGAAGTGGGAGGCGAAGGTGGCGGCCACGCGCGGGTCGACCTCGCGCGGGCGGTGGAAGGCCAGCCGCTTGTACACCTCGCCAACGACGCGCTGGAGCGCCACGCGCGGGATCGGGACCGGGGCGGCCAGCAGCGTGCGCAGCAGCGGATCGCGCTCGATCACGCGGAACCAGCGCGCCATGTCCAGGCCCGCCGGCGCCACCGGGACCACGCCGGCCAGGTCGTGCTCGTCGTCCTGGGCCAGCAGCAGCGACACCAGGCCGCCGAGCGAGTTGCCGCACACCACGGCGCCGCCGCTGGGTGCCATCCACTCCACCGCCGCGGCGGCGAAGCGCCCGTGCTGGACCAGCACCGGCTCGTGGTCGTTCAGCACGTCACACGTGCCGAAACCGGGGAGGTCCACGGCCAGCGCGCGGCGGCCGGCGCGGGCCAGGCGGTCCATCAGGATCCGCCACGTGTCGGCGCTGTCGGAGAAGCCGTGCAGCAGCAGGAGCGGGGGGCCGTCGCCCTCGAGCTCCAGGGCCCGGGTGCGGTAGCCCGCCAGGTACAGCCGGTGCTCGAAGAGGGGCTGCATAACTGGGACACCAGCGTACGGGCGATGCCGGACCTTCGCTTGCGCTCGTCCGGTGCGGAGGAGATGCTTGCCCGATGGATTCCGCGAAGTCGGTCACCCTGCCCTCCAAGCGCACCCTGCAGGTCACGGGCGTGATCGTCTTCCTGATCGGCGCCGCCGCCGTGCTGGTTCCGGCGGTCGCCTCGGTGACGATCACGCTCCTGGTGGGCTGGCTGCTGGGCTTCGCCGGCGTCATGGCCGTGATGAGTGCCGTCATGCACGCCGGCGACCACCGTGCCATGCGTGCGCTCTGGGGCCTGGTGGCGCTCGGTCTCGGGGCCTACTTCGTGATCCTCGCCCCCGAGGGCACCAAGACCCTGACGCTCGTTCTGGGCATCAACTTCCTGGTCATGGGCGGGATCCGGCTGGGCGCCTGGATGGCGGTGCGCGGGACGGCGGGCGCCGCGGCCATGGGCTTCAACGGCCTGGTCAGCATCGTGCTCGGCGTGATCATCCTGATCGACTACCCCGAATCGGCCGCGTGGGCCATCGGCCTGCTGGTGGGCATCGAGCTGATGTTCTTCGGCATCGCCCTGATCTCGGGCGGGCGCACCGTCGACCACACGGCGCCGACGGGGGCACGGACGGTCTAGGCGGCGGTGCGGCGTCCACTTCGCGCAAGTGTCCTGCCCTGGTGTTGCCCTGCAACCACAAGACAGGACTCTTGCCGCCCTACCTAGCCGCCGTTTCGCTTGACCCGCCGGCAGCGCTGACGGCGCGGACGGTCTAGGCCAGCTTCGGCGAGGTCCACTCCGCGGCCAGGCGCTTGGCCAGCTCGTCGGCCACCTGGCCGGCGGCGATGCGCGTCTGCTCCAGCGAGTCGCGGTCGCGCAGCGTCACGGTGTCGTCCTCCATCGTCTGGTGGTCGACGGTGATCCCCCACGGGGTGCCGATCTCGTCCTGGCGCCGGTAGCGCTTGCCGATCGAGCCGCCGGTGTCGAACTCGGCCGACATCCGCTCGCGCAGCTCCTCGTAGATGGCCCGCGCCTTCTCGGGCTGGCCCTCCTTGTTCAGCAGCGGCAGCACGGCGGCCTTGACGGGGGCGAGCTTGGGATGCAGGCGGAGGAGCACGCGCTCGCGGCCCTCGACCTCCTCCTCGTCGTAGGCGTCGATCATGAAGGTGATGGTGGCCCGGTCGGCGCCGGCGGCGGGCTCGATCACGTGCGGCACGTAGCGGTCGCCGGTGCCGGGGTCGACCCAGTCGAGCTTCTCGCCCGAGAACTCGGCGTGCTGCTTGAGGTCGTAGTCGCCGCGGTTGGCGATGCCCTCCAGCTCACCCCAGCCGAACGGGAACTCGTACTCCACGTCGGCGGTCCCGGACGAGTAGTGGGAGAGCTCGTCGGCGTCGTGCTCGCGTAGCCGCAGCTTGTCCGGGCGGACGCCCAGGCGCTGGTACCAGCCGAAGCGCTCGTTCTTCCAGTACTCGTACCACTCGCCGACCTCGGCGGGTGGGACGAAAAACTCCATCTCCATCTGCTCGAACTCGCGCGTGCGGAAGACGAAGTTGCCCGGCGTGATCTCGTTGCGGAAGCTCTTGCCCACCTGGGCGATGCCGAACGGCGGCTTCTTGCGCGTGGACTGGATCACGTTCTTGAAGTCCACGAACATGCCCTGGGCGGTCTCGGG
>DASQLM010000230.1:0-2825 GCA_035630015.1 Thermoleophilaceae bacterium
GGTCAACCGGGCCCACGCCACCGTGCACTCGGCTCCGTCCGACCCGGTCCCGTACGACGCCTTCGACCAGGACCTCCAGCTCTGGGTCGCCGCGTGCCTGTACTGGGGAACGGCGGACCTGTTCCGGCTGCTGGGGATGGATCTGGGCCCGGCGCGCGCGGAGGCGATCTACCAGTACTCCAAGCGCCTGGGCACGACGCTCCAGGTGCGCGAGGACGCGTGGCCGGCCGACCTGGCGGCGTTCGACGAGTACTGGGAACAGGGCCTGCGCGAGATCGACATGGACGACGTGACGCGGACCTACCTCCAGGGGATCGCGCAGCTCGAGTTCCTGACCGCGCCGCTCGGCCCGCTCGGCGCCCCGCTGCGCCCGCTGCTGCGCCCCTACGGGCGCTTCATCACCCTGGGCTACCTCCCCGACCGGTTCCGCCAGGAGCTCGGCCTGCCGTGGAGCGCCCGCCACCAGCGACTGTTCGACCTGCACATCCGCCTCTACGCGGCGATCACGCGACGCTTGTCGCCGCGACTTCGCCAGTTCCCCTTCAACCTCTACCTGCGCGATGTCCGCCGGCGGATCCGCCGCGGGGATCCGATCGTCTAGGTCACTTGCAGGACTCCGTCGGGCGGCTGCGCGGAGGCACCGTGCACTCCTTGATCCGCGGATAGGCGCCCCGGAAGGGCTGGGGATCGAGCGCGTCGCCCGACGAGGGGTAGGCGTTGTTGCAGAACCCCGACGTGGGGCAGTTGTCGGCCGGCCGGTCCAGCAGGTCGGGCAGGGACAGCGAGAAGCCGGCACGCGAGTAGTGGCCGCGGGTCCCGTTGGTGCCCTTGTTGGCGGCGCCGAGCGACGCGTACAGGCCGGCGATCGCCTCGGCCCGCGACGTTCCCGGGTCGCCGGCCGCCAGGTACTCCAGGGCCGGGACGAGGCTGCGGGCGGGCGGGCGGACCGCCTTGACCAGGGGTGTGAGGTTCCTGGTCACGGGGCGGATGTCCTTGTCCAGGATCGGGACCGCGACGCGGCGCAGCCGGGGCACCGCCCGCAGCGTCGCGTCGAGGTCGATCGCCACGCTGCGTACGGAATGGGGCCGGGAGGTGTCGAACGCCCGCGTGAGATCCGGGCTCAGGGCGCGCAGGTCGCGGACCGGCCCGCGCAGTTCGCTCAGCAGCGGCCGGGCCAGCGTCAGGGACCGCTGCCCGGAGGCCAGCAGGGCGGGCAGCTCGGCCATCCCGCGCTCCAGCGAGCGGGTGTCGGAGGCCAGCGCGTCGAGCGTGACGCGGCCGGACCCGACGATCGTGCGGATCGAGTTCTCACGCCGGCCCAGCTCGTCGACCACCACGCCGGTGCTCCGGACCAACCCGGCGATCTGCTCCTCCTGGCCGCGGACGGCGGACGTCAGCTCGCGTGCCTCCGCGATGGTGCGCGACAGGTTTCCGACCGTGTCGTTCAGCGGCTCGCGCCGGGAGGCGGGCACGCCACGGGCCACGGTCCCCAGGACCGACCGGACGTCGGCCCGCCCGTCCTTGTCCAGGAAGTCGAGTGCCTCGTCGAAGTTCACGGTGGGCTTGGTGTTGGCGACCCGGTCGCCGTCCCCCAGCGCGGGCAGGCTCCGCGAGCCCCGGGTGACCACGTCCAGGTAGGGGTCCCCGATCAGGCTGCGCTCGCCGATCCGCACCACCGCGTCGCGGTGCAGCTCGAAGTCGTCGTTGAGGGTGAACGTGACCGTCGCGTCGCGTCGGCGGCGGTCCCACTCGATCCGGTTCACCCGGCCGACCTCGAGGCCCTTGAACAGGACCGGCTGCTTGCTGGGCAGGCGCTTGGTGTTCTCGAAGGTCGCGGTCAGCTCGGCCGGCCCGGCGAGCTTCTTGATCGGGTCGCCCGGTCCCTCGAAGCGGTTGTTCAGGAAGACGAAGGTCACCATCGCCGCCACCGCGAGCAGGAGGCCGGCCCAGGCTCCGACGTGGGGGACGCGATGGTCCATCAGCGGCCGTCCCTCGACTCGATGATCGAATCCTTCGGCAGGCCCGGGATCTGGAAGCGGATCTGGCAGGCCACGGCGTTCTCCTCGCGGCAGCTGTGCTCGAGCATCTCGCCGAGGTCGAGCGCCAGCCGCGAGGGCTTGCCACCCTGGCTCCGGGTGGCTGACCGGCCGAAGCCGAACGCGCCGGGCGAGGTCTCGAAGTTGAGGATGTTGAACTGCCCGAAGGTCCCGGCCCGGCGGTTGATAGACGTGACCCCGCTGACGTTGCGGGCGAACTTGATCACGCCGTGGCGGTTGCGCTCGAGCAGCTCGACGAGCCCGATCAGCTCCTTGAGCGCGGGGGTTTGGTCGTTGCGGATCAGCTCGGCCTGGTTCTTGAGCCCGCCGGCCAGCAGGCGGGCGGGGCGGCGGCCGTCGCGGGCCACCCCGGCCGCCGTGTCCACGAAGCGGTTCAGCGGGGGCAGCGTCGTCCGCAGCCGCGCGGCGGCCAGGCGGGCGTCGTCGGTCACCGGGACCAGGCGGTCCAGGGCCGGCGACAGCGGCTCGGCCAGGCCCCGGCCCGCGCGCAGCGCCTGCTGGGTCTCCGACAGCAGGGGCGCGAGCTCTCGCAGCGAGGCCTCGATCTGCGGCCGGCGGCGCTCGGTCACCTCGAGCGTGCGGTTGCCCAGGTGGACCGCGGAGGCCAGCTGCCCGCCCCGCGTTCCCAGGGTCGTGAGCATCACGTCGAGGTTGTCGGTCAGGCGCCGGAGCAGCACCCGCCGGTCGGCCAGCGCGCCGGCCAGCGGGGTGGCGCCGTCGGTCAGCCGGCCCAGCTCGCGGACGATCTGGCGCAGCTCCGGCTCGCGC
>DASQLM010000231.1:0-3168 GCA_035630015.1 Thermoleophilaceae bacterium
CGCTGGAGCTTGTTGATCTCCTTCTCAGCCGTGTTCCGGCTGGTGTACGGAGCCACGGCCTCGACCACGTTGTCACGCGCGGTCAGGGCGGCACCGACGGGGATCAGCACGGCGCGCTCGGCGTTGACGGCCAGGGCCTCGACGCTGAGGAGGCCCGACTCGGCACCGGTCTTGGCGGTGTTCTGAGCCGTGGTCGCCGTCCGCTTGGCGGCGCTGCTGGTGCTGCGACGGGTGTTGCGCGTGTTGCGCTGCGCGGTCGTCGCAGTGCCCTTGGCGGCCGAACGGGTGCTCTTCGCACCGCTGGTCGCGGCGTTGCGCTTGCGGGTGGCGGCGGCCTTCTTGGCGGCGGCCTTTCGCTGGGTTGCGGTCTGCTCTGCCATGTGTGTCTTACCTCTCCTTCACCGGGATAACTCGAAGCTTGTTACTTCTAAGTTCAATACAACTATACCATCGAACACCTGTACGTAAACCCCCTCGGGGGGCTCGTTACCTGTGATGTCCGTCACAGAGGAGCTAGGCCGCGATGCGAGCGGCCCAGCGCGCCGGCTGGCTGAGCTCGTCGGCGGTGGGGAGCGCCTCGGGCGACTCCCAGACACGGTTCAGCAGGGCGGTCCCGCCCTGGGCGGCGACGGCGTCGCAGAAGGCCTTGCCCTGGCGGTACTGGCGCATCTTCATGTCCATGCCCAGCAGCCGCATCAGGATCCGCTGCGGCGCCGAGCGGCTGTCGCGGCGGCGCTCCATGGCGTCGCGCAGGCCCTCGTGGCGCGGCACCAGCTCCGGGGCGAGGGCGTCCATGACGTGCTCGGCGTGGCCCTCGACGACCGCCATGGCCGTCTGCACCCGCTCCATCAGCTCGCGCTGGGCGGGCGTCTGGACCAGTGCGGCCAGCCCGCCTTCCTGGAAGCGGGCCACCAGATCGGCCGGGTTGGGCAGCGAGGGCAGGCCGCCGGCGGCACCGCTGGAGATCTGGACGTCCACGGTCTCCAGGTAGGAGCGCAGCAGCCCGGCCAGGTGCTCGCGCAGCCAGCCGACGCCGCCGAACTGCACGGCGTGGACGAGCTCGTGGATGGTCACCCAGCGCAGGAAGCTCTCGCGGTCCGCCCCGAGGGCCCGTGCCGCCTGGTCCAGGTTCGGCGCCACCATCAGCAGCCGCGGCTCCGGATGCACGGCCAGCAGCGACAGCTCGTACTGGCCCAGCACGTGCCGGGCCATGAAGCCGGTGACCAGCCCGACCTCGGCCGCGACGGTCACGCCGGTGCCCGCCCGCAGCGCACCCGCGAACGGGCCCGCCGAGGACATCCGGCCCTCCATCCGCTCGGTCACCGGGTCCAGCAGGTCGGACAGCGTGGCCAGGTTGGCCTCGGCCCACTGCGAGCGGCTGACCACCTCGACCGCCGGCACCGGCTCCACCGGCGTCAGGCCCGTGTGCGCCACCACCGGTGCCTCCAGTTCGCGGGCCAGGGCGGCCAGGTCCACGCCCAGGTCGGGCATCTCGCCGGAGCGGGAGGCGAAGCGCGCGATCTGGCGGGCCACGCCCCAGTCGATCACAGGTCCGGCAGCTCCTGCTCGGTGTCCAGCACCCCGGCGAACAGGTCGCCGTGCTCCTCGATCCGCTCCAGCACGTCCGCCGCCTCGAAGACCAGGTCGCCGGCTCCTCCGCCGGCGCCGTGGTCGACCTCCTCCCAGCGCAGGGGGGTCGAGACCGTCGGCCGGGGACGGGCCCGCAGGGAGTAGGGGCCCACCGTGGTCTTGTGCCGGTCGTTCTGGCTCCAGTCGATGAAGACCTTGCCCTTGCGGGCCTCCTTCTTCATCACCGACACGATCAGGTCGTGGCGCTGCTCCAGCACCTTCGCCAGCCCGTGGGCGAAGGGCTTGGTGTCCTCGTAGGTGACCGCGGTGTTCAGCGGCACGTACAGCTGCATCCCCTTCGAGCCCGAGGTCTTGGCGTGGCACTCCAGCCCCAGGTGGTCCAGCGTGTCGCGCAGGATCAGCGCCACCTCGCAGCATTCGCCCAGCGCTGCCGGCGCCCCCGGGTCCAGGTCGAACGCCATCACGGTCGGGGCGTCGGGGTCCTCGGCCAGCGCCAGCGAGGGGTGCAGCTCCAGGTCGGCCAGGTTGGCCAGCCACGCCAGCGTGGGCAGGTCGTCGCACAGGATGTAGTCGATCACCCGGTGGTCGCCGCGCCGGCCGCTCTGGATCGGCATCGACCGCACCCACTCGGGCGCGTGCGAGGGCTTCTGCTTCTCGTAGAAGAACTTGTCGTCAACGCCGTTGGGGTAGCGCTTGAGCGTCAGCGCCCGCCCGCGCAGGTGCTCGAGCAGCACCGGCGCCGCCCGCGTGTAGTAGTCGATGACCTGCCCCTTGGTGAACCCGACCTCGGGGTAGAGCACCTTGTCCAGATTGGAGAGGCGCAGCTTGCGCCCCTCGACGTCGACCTCGACGGCCTTGGCCGCCACCTACTTCTTCGCGGTCGACTTGGCCTTGGACTTCGGTTTGGCCTTGGACTTCGAGCCGTTGGAGGAGGACGAGGACTTGGCCTTCGGCTTGGACTTGGCCGCCGTCTCCTTCTTGGGCTTGCTCTGGCGCTTGGAGCCGGAGATCGAGGCCTCGAGGGCGGCCATCAGGTCCGGCACCTCCTCGGGTTCCTCGTCCGCGGGCGCGGCCACCTCGATCTCGTGGCCCTCGGCCTTGCGCTCGATCATCTCGATCACGGCGTCGCGGTACTCGTCGCGGTACTGGCTGGGGTCGAACTCGGTGGTCAGCGACTCGATCAGCTGCTGGGCCATGTCCACCTCCTTCTTGGAGGCCTTGGCCTTCTTGCCCTCGGGCATGTCGGCAACCTCATCCGGCGGCACGACCTCGTCCGAGAACAGCATCGTCTCCATGGCCAGGATGCCCTCGCGCGGGCGGATGGCCACGAGCTGTTCCTTCGAGCGGATGACCACGCGCGCGATCCCGACCTTCTCGGAGGCCTCCATCGCGCTGTACAGCAGCGAGTAGGCCTTCTCGGCGCCGGTGCCGGGCGCGAGGTAGTACGGGTGGTCGTAGTAGATCGGGTCGATCTCGTGGAGGTCGACGAAGTCCTGGATGTCGATCGTGCGCGTCTTCTCCGGCTGGAGCGAGTCCAGCTCGGCCGGCTCGATGATCACGTAGCGGTCGGGGCTGATC
>DASQLM010000232.1:0-3889 GCA_035630015.1 Thermoleophilaceae bacterium
GAAGACCTACGACAGCGGCGAGGGCATCAGCCCCGGTGCGCCGTCCGACGCCGAGGTCAAGGCCGACCTGAAGGAGGCCCGCACCGAGCTGCGCAAGTTCAAGCGGCTGCTGAACACCACCGCCTACCTGCAGACGGGCCCTCGCGCGCGCGTGCTCAAGGACGGGACCGCGGTGGCGCCCGAGGACGCCCCCGAGCCGGTCAAGCGCGTGATCCAGGCGGGCAACGCCATCTCCAAGTTCCCCTACAAGTGGGGCGGCGGCCACGGCGCCTGGCGCGACACGGGCTACGACTGCTCGGGTTCGGTGTCTTTCGCCCTTGCCGGTGCCGGGCTGCTGCGCAGCCCGCTGGCCTCCGGCCCGTTCATGAAGTGGGGCGACGCCGGGCAGGGCGAGTGGATCACCATCTACGCCAACCCCGGGCACATCTTCATGGTCGTGGCCGGCCTGCGCTTCGACACCAGCGGCCGGGGCCGCGCCGGCACCCGCTGGCAGGAGGCGTCCCGCAGCACCGCCGGCTTCGCGGTGCGCCATATCTCCGGTCTGTAGGGCCTCGGCAGGGATTCCCTGACCTGCAGGGAACCTGCGAGGTGACTGCTACCTTCGCCGCACTGTGGACGACGAACCGACACGCCGACTAGATCCGGCCCGTGACCCGGGGCGACGGCCGCCGCGCCGTGAGGACGACTCGGTGTACATGCGCCGCCGGCTGGTGGCCGCGCTGGGCGCCGGAATCCTGCTGATCGTGATCATCGCCCTGGTGGCCGGCGGCGGCGGGGACGACCCCAAGAAGTCCTCCGCGCCCGCCGAGCTCGAGGTGCCCACCACGCCCGAGGTCCAGGACGAGCCGACCGACACCACCGACTCCACCGACACCACGACCACCCCCACGCCGTCCGGCACCACCGGCGGCGGCACCGCGGGAGGCACGACCGGCGGCACCACCGGCGGGACGACGGGTGGCACGACCGGCGGGACCACGGGTGGCGGCACCACCGGCGGCGGCACGACGGGCGGTGGCACGACCGGCGGCGGTGGTGGCACCACCGGCGGCGGCACCGGCACACCCGCGCCGCAGAACCCGCCCGCGTCGGGCGGCGGTGGCGCGGTAGCGCCGAACTCGCCCTAGGGGTCGGGCCGCTTTCGCGTCTTCTTGACGTCGCTGCGCTTGCGCTTGCCCTCGAGCCTGCGTTCCTTCGACGCCCGGGACGGGCGGGTGGGGCGGCGCTTGCGCTGCTGGCGCAGGGCCGCCGCCAGGCGTGAGCGCAACCGCTCGAGCGCCAGCTCGCGGTTGCGGGCCTGGCTTCGCGTGTCCTGGGCCACCGCGGTCAGCCGCGGCCCCTCCCGGGCCAGCACCCGCCGGCGCTGGGTCTCGCTCAGCGATGGCGAGGCGGCCACGTCGAATATCGCCTCGACCCGCGACGCGGTCACGTTGGCGTGCTGGCCGCCGGGGCCCGAGGAGCGGCTGGTGCGCAGCTCGATCTCGGCCAGCGGGATCGCCGTGCGGGCGTCGATGCGCATCGGGTCCTCCACCCGCCCGAACCTACACTGGCCCGCGTGAGGGTCGCGGTGGTTGGACACGTGGAGTGGGCTGACGCGGTGCGCGTCGAGCGGCTGCCCGCCGCCGGCGAGATCGTGCACGGCGAGCAGGCCTGGTCGGTGCCCGGCGGGGGCGGGGGCATCACCGCCGTGCTCCTGGGCCGGCTGGCCGGCGAGGTCCACCTGTTCACCGCGCTGGGAGACGACGAGCTGGGCCGGCGCTGCCGCGACGCCCTCGGCGAGCTGGGCGTGCAGGTCCACGCCGCCTGGCGCCCCGAGGCCCAGCGACGCGCGCTCGTGCACCTGGACACCGAGCGCGAGCGGGCCATAACCGTGGTGGGCCCGCGCGCCGATCCGGCGGGCGGCGACGACCTACCGTGGGAGCTGCTGGACGAGGCCGACGCCGTGTTCCTGACCGCGGGCGACGCGGGCGCCGTGGCCCACGCGCGGCGGGCGCGCATGCTGGTGGCCACCTCGCGGGCCGTCGGCGCCGTGCGCGGCACGGGCGTGCGGGTGGACGCGCTGGTGGGCAGCGCGGCCGATCCCGGCGAGCGCTACCGGCCGGGCGACCTGGATCCCGAGCCGATCCATGTGCTGCGCACCGAGGCGGCGGCGGGCGGCCACTGGGAGGGGCCCGGCGGACCGAGCCGGTGGACGGCGGCCGCGCTGCCCGGGCCGCCGGTCGACAGCTTCGGCTGCGGCGACTCGTTCGCCGCGGGCCTGACCTACGGGCTGGGCGCCGGGCTGGATCTGGCCGGCGCCATCGAGCAGGGAGCCCGGGCCGGCGCGGACTGCGCCGCCCGTCCCGGGCCGTACGGCTAGTGCTCGGCCACCTCGCCCTCCATCGGTAGGCCGTGGGCGTTCCAGGCGGCGATCCCGCCCGTCATGTTGTGCGCGTCGAAGCCCGACGCGTTGAAGGCCTGGGTGGCCATCGCCGAACGGCTGCCCGAGAGGCAGTAGAAGACCACCGGCCGGTCGCGGTCCAGGCTCTCGGCCTCCTCGCTGAGCCGGGACACGGGCACGTGGCGCGCGCCGCCGATGCGGCCCGCGTCCCACTCGTCCTGCTCGCGAACGTCCACGAGCTGGACTTCGCCGGCATCGTGCAGCTCGCGCGCGCGGGCGGGGGTTACTTCCTCTTGGAGGTCGGAGAGCGGCGTCATGCCGCCCAGACTAGTCGTCGTCCTTCTCGTCGTCGTCGCTGTCGTCGACGTCGCTCTCGGGCTCTCCGTCGTCGTTCTTCAGGCCCTCGGGATCGGCCGCGTTGGGGTCCGTGGGACCGCCGGGGATCGGGTCGCCCTTGTAGTCGTCGGGGTTGTCGACCTCCTCGCCGTCGACGGTCACGGTGCCGTCCTCGTGGTGGCGGACGTTGGACGCCCCGAGGTTCTTGGTGGGCCCGTCCTCGTAGCCGCTGTCGCCCTCCGCGCCGCCGAGCGTCTTGTACTTGGCGTCGCCGTCGGGCCAGTCCGCGAGGTCCTTGGGCGGATCGTCCTCGAGCTCGGCCACCTCCTGCTGGGCAGCCTCCTCTTCCTTCTCCAGATCGGTCTTCTCTTCTTGCTCGTCGGCCATCGGTTCCTCCCCGTTTCGGATCTTGCGGACGCATACCCCGGGCACGCGAGGCTCAATCGGTACGGTCGGGCGCATGACCGAGCGCGTGGAGTCCGGATCGCCGTACGAGGCCCGCTGGGGCTTCTGCCGCGCGCTGCGCACCGGCGACCGGATCGAGCTGGCCGGCACCGCGCCGATCTGGCCCGACGGCTCGTGCGACCCCGACCCCGGCGTCCAGACCCGGCGCTGCCTGGAGATCATCGAACAGGCCCTGGCCGAGCTGGGCGCGGGGCTCGGGGACGTGGTGCGCACGCGCATGTTCATCTCCGACCGCGCCCACCAGGATGCGATCGGGGAGGCCCACGGCGCGGTCTTCGCCGACCACCGGCCGGTGGCCACGATGGTGGTGTGCGACCTGCTCGATCCCCGCTGGAAGGTGGAGATCGAGGCCGAGGCGGTGGCCCCGGCTACCAGCGGGAGGAGCGCAGCCGGACGTGGTCCGGCGAGCACCGCACCGACTACATCTCCTTGACGGCGCTGAGCACGTCCTGCACGGACGTCTTGGCGTCGCCGAACAGCATCTCGGTGTTCTCGTTGTAGAACAGCGGGTTGTCGATGCCGGCGAAGCCGGGGCTCATCGAGCGCTTGAACACCACGACGCTCTGCGACTTGTCCACGTCCAGGATCGGCATGCCGTAGATGGGCGAGCTCTCGTCCTCGCGCGCGGCCGGGTTGGTCACGTCGTTGGCGCCGATCACCAGCGTCACGTCCGTGGTCCCGAACTCGGGGTTGATCTCGTCCATCTCC
>DASQLM010000233.1:0-4945 GCA_035630015.1 Thermoleophilaceae bacterium
GGGCGTCATGGCCCACGAGCTGGCCCACATCAAGAACCGCGACGTGCTGATCATGACCGTGGCCAGCTTCTTCGCCAGCGTCGCCTCGATGATCATGCAGTTCGCCTTCTTCTTCGGCAGCGGCGACGACGACAGCCCGGCCGGCATCGTCGTGTTCATCGCCTCGGCGCTGGTCTACGCCATCTCCTTCTTCCTGCTGCTGGCCCTCTCGCGCTACCGCGAGTTCAGCGCCGACCGCGGCGCGGCCCTGGTCACCGGCCGGCCCAGCGCGCTGGCCTCGGCGCTCATGACCATCTCCGGCACCATGGACCGCGTGCCCCAGCACGACCTCCGCGAGGCCGAGCGCATGAACGCGTTCTTCATCGTGCCCGCCAAGGTCAAGAACTCGGTCAAGGGCCTGCTCTCCACGCACCCGCCCATGGAGCAGCGGATCGCCAAGCTCCAGGAGCTCGAGACCCAGCTCCAGGGCACCGCCGCCTAGCCGGTGGGGTTCTTCGACTCCATCCTGGGGGGCGGCAAGAAGCTCAAGGGCGCCGCTCCCGACCGCCTGTTCGCCATGACCACGGCCTACGTGACCATGGAGACCGGCCTGGACATGAAGCACACCGGCTCGGCCGGGATCGTGTTCCAGCCGCTGGGCACCGCGGACTTCGACCAGATCCTGGCCGACGCGCAGGAGCTGCTGACCGGCATGGCCGAGGAGACCGAGTCCAAGATCCGGTCGGCCGACGACGAGTTCGGCTACCGCTGGCTGATCCTGAGCGACGACGACTTCGACGACATCGTGGTCTCCCTGAACACGCTCTCCACCGAGCTCCAGGGCGGCGGCTACGGCGACCGGCTGCTGGCCGCGGTCTTCTCGTTCGAGCAGAAGGGCAAGCGGATCTATCTGATCTACAACTACAAGCGCGGGGCCTTCTACCCGTTCGTCCCCGGCCCCGGCGACAAGCAGCGCGACAACGAGGCCGAGCTGCGCATCAAGGCCCAGCTGGACAGGGAGGGCATCCCCTGGGAGGCCGAGATGGCGCGGTGGTTCCCCCTCTGGGAGATCCCGCTCTAGATCGTCCGTAGGTAGGACGCGCGGGCCCGGCTCCGCGCTCATGGTGGGCGCATGCACAAGACGCTGACCACCTTCCTGGCCCTGTCCCTCTGCCTCGCCGCCGGCTGCGGTGGCGGCGACGACGAGTCCAAGGGCGACTCTGCCAAGGCGCCCGCGAAGACCGAGAAGGCGGCCACGGCCGCACCGGCCTCCGGCGACGTGCCCACCTACGCCCAGGTCAAGGCGCTGGCGCTGAAGGACCCGAAGGTGGCCAAGCTCTGCGCGGACGGCGGCGAGGACCGCGAGATCGGCATCGCGGAGAAGGGCGAGACCTACACCCGGCTGATCTGCGGCGGCAACCACGAGGTCCTGGACTACGTGGTCGGCACGAAGGGCTTCGCCGACAACTTCAAGGCGTCGGTGAAGCTGAACACCTACGACCTCTGGCGGCTCGGCTCCGAGGCGTTCGTCGCGCCCGGGCTCAGCGGCCCCAAGAGCCTGGCGGCCGACGTGAAGGCCGAGTGCGGCTGCGGCGAGACGGTGAAGGGCGGCTACGGCAGCTAGGCCAGCTCGCGGGTGGCGCGATAGCCCCGTCGGCGGCCGATTGGCCCCAGGACGGCGGCGAGCGCGCGCTGGAGCGGCCACGGTGGCCGGGTCACGCGCATCTCGTCGCCGAACTCGGGGACCATGACGGCCAGCTGGAGCAGGCCGGGCATGCCCTCGTCGTCCACCTCCCCGCTCGCGGCCAGTGCGAAGTAGGTCTCGAAGAACTCGGCGGTGCGCAGCGCGGGCCGGAACGACTGGGTCGAGTGCGCTTCCTCGGGACCCTGGTTCCAGAACGTGTGCACGGCGCCGGCGGGGATGGTGATCGACCCACCGGGCCCGACACGTCGCTCCTCCCCCTCGACCTCGAACGTCAGGCAGCCCGAGTGCACGTGCGCCCCGCTCTCCTGGTTCGGGTGCATGTGGCGTGGCTCCGCACGCTCGGTCGGCGGGTTCGCGCTGGTCAGCTCGAGAGCGTCCTCGGTCAGCGTCATGAACGTCATCCGTTGCCCGGTGTCCGGGTTGTGGATGGACTGCCCCTGGTGGGCCATTGCTCCTCCTCGAAAATTACTTCGGTTACCGAAGTACTAACCTACGCCCCTATGGGCGCCCCGACAAGTCCCGGCGGGCGACAGCCGATCGGCCAGCTGCTGTCGTTCCACATCCGCTTCTTCCGCGAGCGGCTGCTCGCGGACGCCGAGGAGGAGGCGCACCGGGCCGGCGTGAGCCTGCGGATGGCCCACCTGCACGTGTTCGGGAACATCAGCGCGGAGGGCACGCGCCTGACCGATCTGGCCGCGTGGGCCGGGATGGGGCTCCCGGCCATGGCCGAGCTGGTGGACGAGATGGAGGGCGACGGGCTGCTGGTACGCCGGCCCGATCCCAGCGACGGCCGGGCCAAGCTGGTGACCCTGACCCCCGCGGGCTGGGACGCCATCCGAACGGGGCGCGCGATCATCGCCCGCATCGAGGGCGAGTACGCCCGGAGGCTGGGCTCCGAGCGCTACGAGCAGATGTGCTGGGCGCTCCAGGACCTGCTCGAGGACCTGGCGGGCGCGCCCATGCGCAGGGCCGAGGACCCCGCCTAGGCGTCCACCCAGCGCCGCGTCGCCGGTGGGGTCCAGTCCGCCATCGCGTCCAGCAGCGCGGCGGGCTCGGGCTCGCGCAGCAGCATCTGCGCGCTCCCGTAGGACACGAAGCCCTGGTCCGCGGCGTGGCCGATCAGGGCCGCCAGCGGCTCCCAATAGCCGGCGGCGTCCAGCAGGCCCACGGGCTTCGCGTGGATGCCCAGCTGATTCCAGGTGACCACCTCGAGCAGCTCCTCGAGCGTTCCCAGGCCGCCGGGCAGCACCACGAAACCGTCGGCCAAGTCGGCCATGCGGGCCTTGCGCTCGTGCATGGTCGAGACCACCTGCAGGTCGCTCAGCCCGGGGTGCGCGATCTCGCGGTCGCCCAGGCCCGTGGGGATCACGCCGATGACCTCGCCGCCGCCGTCCAGCACCCCGTCGGCCGTCACCCCCATCAACCCGGTCTTCGCGCCGCCGTAGACCATGCCGATGTCGCGGCGCAGCAGCTCGGCGGCCAGGGTGCGGGCGGTCTCGGCGTAGGCCGGGTCGGCCCCGTGGCTGGAGCCGGCGAACACGCACAGGCGGTGGAAGCTCACGCCCAGCGCTCTTCGCCTTCGTCATCCCAGACTCCCGCGACCCGCCCGTCCACGATCACGCACGGAGTGAGCCAGCCTGCTTGGCGGTAGACCCTCGCCTTGTGCTCGGCGGGCAGCAGCGCCTCGACGTCGCGCGGGAGGCCGACCACGTACTGATCGAAGGCAGGCACCAGCGCGGTGGCGCCGGACGGCTCCGCCGCCGCCACCTCGTCAACGTCGGCGGACAGCAACCAGCGCCGCTCGCCCTCGACGTCGACCTGCACCGCCTCGTCGCCCAGCGCCTCGACCATCTTCCCCGCTCGCGCCGGTGACTGGATGCCCCACCAGCGCTTGAAGTCCTCGCGGGTCGCCGGCCCGTTCAGCGCCAGGTACCGCCGCGTGACCTCGAGCAGCGCCTGCTCCGGGTCCACGGGGTCGTACGGCGGCGGCGCGGTGAAGCGGACGTTGCGCCCGTCGCTGGGCCCGTAGACCAGCTTGCCCGCCCACGCGGCGGGCTTGAGCACGGAGCCCCAGCTGTTGCGGGCCAGGTCGCCGGTGCGGGCGTCGGTGCGCTGCTCCACCGCGACGGCCAGCTCCTCGCGCGTGAGCAGGGAGCCGTCGAGCGCCTCCCCGACCGCCCCGATCAGCCGCTCGACGTCCTCGGGCCACAATCCGGATGCGCGTGACCAGGCGGGCTTGAGGAAGTTGTCGAAGGTCGAGAACGCGGCCTGCCACATGCCGTACTCGTTCGCGGGCAGCAGGTGCAGCGTGCCGCGCATGGACCACGTCTTGACCAGCTCGCCGCGATCGAGCAGGTCCTGGGCGGCGGGCGGGTCCTCGACCCGCGCCGCCAGCATCGCCTCGGCCGACGAGGCCACCTGCGCGTGCAGCCCGCACAGGCGGCTGATCACGTCCATGGCGGCGGTGGCCGGCGCGCGCTTCACCAGCCCGTGGCGCGCCATGCGCCACGCCGCCGCCTGTTCCCAGGAGAGATGCTCAGTCAGGGATCAGGCCGTCGCCGGTGAACTCGCCCTGGGCCTCTTCGAACGTGATGTCCCGCGGGGGCAGGATCACGTCGGACTCCTCGAGCTCGTCCTCGCCCAGGGCCTGGCCGTCGCTGCGGACCAGCTCCAGCATCTGGGCCCACAGCTCGGCGAAGGTGGCGCGATCGTCCGCCTCGACGGCGGCCACGGCCCGGTTGTCCAGGTCGTTCAGCCGCTCGGCGTCCTCGTCCGGGAGCTTGAACTGGCCCTCGCCCGACACACGGACGATCACTGACCCTCCTTCCCTTCCTCGAGCGCGGGCGCGTCCGCGCCTCCGCCCGAGCCCAGCTCGGCCTTCATCTTGGACAGCTCGTCGTCCACCTGGCTGCCCGCGCCCAGCGCGGCCAGCTCGCGGTCGATGTCGTCCTGGCCGCCGCCCAGCTGGGTCAGGTCGTCGAACGTGCCGGCGGCCTCCAGCTCCTCGACGGCGCCCGCGCGGGCCTTCATCTGCTCGGTCTTGTCCTCGGCGCGCTGGATCGCCAGGCCCAGGTCGGCCATCTCCTCGCCGACGCCGTTGGCGGCCTCGGAGATCTTGACCTGCGCCTCCGCGGCGGAGTACTGCGCCTTGATCACTTCCTTCTTGGTCCGGAAGGTCTCGATCTTGGTGCGCAGCTTCTTCTCGTTGGCGGTCAGCTGCTCCTGCTGCGCCTCGAGCTCCTTGATCTGCGTGTCCAGCGA
>DASQLM010000234.1:0-11457 GCA_035630015.1 Thermoleophilaceae bacterium
GGCATCGTGACCAAGCCGTTCGCCTTCGAGGGCGTCCGCCGCGGCCAGCAGGCCGAGCGGGGCGTGGAGGAGATGGCCGAGGAGGTCGACACCCTCATCACGATCCCGAACGCGCGGCTGCTGTCGGTCCTGGACAAGAAGACGTCCATGGTCGACGCCTTCCGCGTGGCCGACGACGTGCTGCGCCAGGGCGTCCAGGGCATCTCCGACCTGATCGCCCTTCCGGGTCTGATCAACCTGGACTTCGCCGACGTTCGCACGATCATGAGCCAGGCCGGTAACGCGCTGCTGGGAATCGGCATGGGCACCGGCGAGAGCCGCGCCCTCGACGCCGCCGCCCGCGCGGTGGAGTCGCCGTTGCTGGAGACCTCTGTCGACGGTGCGCAGTCCATCCTGCTGTCCATCACCGGCGGGCCCGACCTGTCCCTGTTCGAGGTCAACGACGCGGCCAAGGCCGTCCAGGAAGCCGCCCACCCCGACGCCAACATCATCTTCGGCGCCATGGTGGACGAGAAGCTGGGCGACGAGGTCTGGATCACGGTCGTGGCCACCGGCTACGGGGACAAGCCGATGCCGCGCCGCGAGCGCGACCGCCCCGGCTCGGCCAACGACGCCGACCACGAGCCGCGCGTGACCCGCACGGCTCCCCGGCGCGAGCGGGTGGGCGCGGGCCTGGACGACCTGGACGTTCCGGAGTTCATCCCTCGCGGGTAGTTAGCCTCGCCCCCTCATGAGGGGCGTCGTCGCAGCCGGGCATTCGGTCACCGCCTCCGCGGGGGCCGACGTGCTGCGCGCGGGCGGGAACGCCGTGGACGCCGCGGTGGCGGCCGTGCTGATGTCGTTCGCGTCCGAGTCGCTGCTGACCGGGCCGGGGGCCGGCGGCTTCATGCTGCTGACCTCGCCCAGCGGGCGCAGCCACCTGCTGGACTTCTTCGTGTCCGCCCCCGGGCGCGGGCTGGAGAACCCCGATCCGGCGCCGCTGGTGCCGGTCGAGGTGGCGTTCTCGCCGGAGACGATCCAGGTCTTCAACGTGGGCGCCTCGTCCTGTGGCGCGTACGGCAACCCGGCCGGCCTGGCCTACGCGCTGGAGCAGTACGGGACGATGGCGCTGGGGGACCTGACGCCGGCCGCCGCCAAGGCCGCCCGCGAGGGCGTGGAGGTGACCCCGATCCAGGAGTATCTGCTGCGCATCCTGGGGCCGATCTTCCGCTCCACGCCCGAGGGCACGGCGCTCTACGAGCCGGACGGCCACCCGGTGGTGGCGGGCCAGCGGCTGGCGATGCCCGAGCTGGCCGACCTGCTGGATCGCCTGGGAGCCGAGGGGCCGGGGTTCCTCTACGACGGCGACGTGGCCGCGGCGGTCAGCGAATGGGTCCTGGAGCGCGGCGGGCTACTGACCCCGCAGGACCTGGCGGACTACGAGGTGGTGGAGCGAGCGCCGGTGGGGGCGGACTTCCGCGACCGCAGGGTGCTGACCAACCCGCCGCCGTCGTCGGGGGGAATCCTGATCGCCGACGCGCTGGAGCTGCTGGATCGGCTCGACCGGCCGGGCCACACCGAGACGGTGGCCGAGGTGATCGCCGCCACCAACCGCGCCCGCGACAACGAGTTCGTCGAGGGGCTGCGAAGCACCGACTACGTACAGCAGTTCCTGGCGCCCGGGGCGCTGGACCGGGTGTCGGGCGAGATCGGCTCGCGGCTAGGGTCGACCACGCACATCTCGGTCATGGACGCGGACGGCGCCGTGGCCACCGTGACCTGCTCGAACGGCTCGTCCTCGGGGATCGTGGTGCCAGGCACCGGCATGCACCTGAACAACATGATGGGCGAGGAGGACCTGAACCCCGGCGGCTTCCACGAGCACCCGCCGGGCCACCGCGTGCCCAGCATGATGGCCCCCACCGTGGTGCTGCGCGAGGGCCGGCCCGAGATCGCCCTGGGCTCGGCGGGTTCCAACCGGATCCGGTCGGCCATCGTCCAGACCATCGCCGCGGTGGTGGACGGGGGCATGGCCGCGCAGGCTGCGGTCGACTCGCCGCGGGTGCATGTGGAGGGCCCGCTGGTGGACGCCGAGCCGGGCGTGGACGAGGCCTCGCTCGTCGCGCTGCAGGCGCGCGACTGGGAGGTCAAGCGCTGGCACGAGCGCAACCTCTACTTCGGCGGCGTGCAGGCCGTGGTGCGCGATGCCGCCGGCCGCGTCACCGCGGGCGGCGATCCCCGCCGCGGCGGCGTCGCGATCGAGGTCGACTGATGGTCGCACGCAACACACCGAATCTCTGACCGCCGGTCCGATGACCTCCGGGCGCCCGGGCGGGAGCCTGTGCCCATGCCCGAGCACCTGAGCTCACTCGACAGCTCCTTCCTCCGGGTCGAGACGGCCAGCGCGCACATGCACGTGGCGTGGTCGGCGCGCCTGGACGCGCCGGAGAGCGGCTCGCGGTTGTCGCTCGAGGCGCTGCGGGCCTCGGTGGCGGGCCGGCTGGAACGCACGCCGCGCTTTCGCCGCCGGCTGGCCCACGTGCCCGGGGGCATGTCCGAGCCCTACTGGGTGGACGACGAGCAGTTCGACATCGCGCGGCACGTGGTGCTCCTGTGCGATCCCGACGACCGGCCCGACGAGCGCCGCTTCCGCGCCCTGGCCGACCGCGCGCTGTCGGAGCCGCTGGAGCGGACGCGGCCGCTGTGGCGCGTGTACCTGGCGCCGACGATGGCCGACGGCGGCGCGGGCATGGTGGCCAAGTTCCACCACGCGCTGGTGGACGGGCGCTCGGCGGTCGAGGTCGCCCTGCTCCTCTTCGATGTGGCCCCGGACGCGACCCCCGCTCCGGTACCCGACTGGGTGCCGGAGCGGGAGCCGGGGAAGGCCAGGCTCGCGATCGGCGCTCTCTCGGGGGGAGCGGCCGAGTCGCTGCGCGCCGCGCGCGGGGTGGCGAGGATCGCCGGCACCCCACGCGCGGGTGGGGCGCGCATGTACGACACGGTGCGCCGGGCGGCGATGGCGGTCGGAGACGACCTCCTGCGCCCGGCGCCCGCGTCGTACCTCAACGTGCCCATCGGCCCCAAGCGGACGCTGGTGGGCCACCGGGTCAGCTTCGACCACGTGGCTCAGATCCGCGCGGCCACCGACACCACCGTGAACGACGTCTGCCTGGCCGCGGTGGCCGGCGCCCTGCGCGAGACCGCGCTGGCCCGCGGCGAGACGCCGAAGGCGCTGAAGGCCATGGTGCCCGTGAACGTGCGCCCCGACGCCGAGCGCCACGCGCTGGGCAACCGGATCTCGATGGCGTTCGTGGACCTGCCGGTGGGGCTGTCCAGCCCGGCCGGCCGGCTGTCGGCCGTGCGCCGGGTCACGGCCGAGTTCAAGGCCTCGGACAAGCCGGCCGCGACCGGGACCGTGTTCGGGGCGCTGGGCATGCTGCCCACGCCGCTGCGCACCGGCGCGGCCAGGATGGTGGGCTCCAAACGGGTCTACAACCTGACCGTGTCCAACATCCCGGGGCCGCGCGTGCCGCTGTACGTGCTGGGCGCCCGCCTTCGCGAGGCCTACCCGGTGGTGCCGCTGTACGAGGAGCACGCGCTGTCGATCGGCATCTTCGGCTACCTCGACCACCTGCACTTCGGCCTCTACGCCGACCCGGAGGCGCTGCCCGACGTGGCCGCCATGCCCGCGGCGCTGAGCGCGGCCATGCTGGCGCTGCGCCGGACGGCCAAGCGCGGCAGCGCCCGCACCCGCTACGCGGGCGAGCTGCTGCGCAGGACGTACTCGGTCCAGCCCTCGCCCGGGCGCTCGGTCAAGGCGTAGCCCTGGTCGGCGGCCCAGGCCGCCAGGTCGATGGCCGCCTCGGGGTCGGTGGCCAGCACGACCAGCTCCTCGCCGGCGGGCACCGTCTCCATGGCGGTCTTGGCCATGACCAGCGGCATCGGGCACTGCAGGCCGCGGGCGTCGGTGATCTGCATCAGGCCTGCCCGTAGCGGCGCCGCAGGCGCCGGTGGCGGTGGGCGAACGTCTGCCCGAACGTGAACTCCAGCAGCCGCACCGGCACGGGAAATCTCCGCAGGAACGTGACCGTGTCGGTCACCGTGCAGGCGCCATCTCCCACCGGCTGGACCGCCCGGTGGTGGCGCCAGGATCGCTGGCTGAGCATGGTCGAGTCCTCCTGGAACCAGCGGCCCGGCTCCACCCGCTCGATCGTGATGTCGTCGTAGTCGAACGGCAGCACGCCGCCCAGCAGCAGCCAGCTGCGGCCCAGGTGCTGCCCGTCGTGCACCTCGCTCACCGACAGGGTGTCCAGACCGCCCGGGACGGTCATCCGCACGATCGGCATCAGCTCGTAGTTGATGCCCTCGGCCGCGGTGCACTCGGCCCACACCCGGTCGGCGGGGGCGGCCAGGCGGGAGGAGGCGTGGATGCGGCCGATCCGAGCCATGCCCGGACCCTAGAGCGGGCTGGAACGAGAACGGGCGGCCCGTTGGCCGCCCGCTCGTCTGCTGCCCGTCCCGACCATGGGAAGTCGTTCGTTACCTCAAGTCATCAGGGTCGGCTCGCGAAGGTCCCTCAATGGACCGCGCGCGAGCAGATGATCCCCGTTCGCCGGCAGAATGAAACCCGGCGGTACCAGCGTGTGCCGGTTACGGCTAGTGGTGCACCTTGCCGTTGGTGGCCGCCCGCTCGGCGGCCTCCTGCGAGCGGGTCAGGTTCTCCAGCGCGGTAACGCACAGGCGCGCCAGCAGGCGTAGGCGCTCGTCCTCGCTCAGCAGCTCGAGCAGGCTCTGCTTCTCGCCCGGGTCGAACGCGATCGTGGAGGCCATGCCGTAGGCGTCCAGCGCGGTCAGGTCCTCCTCGTCGGGGCGTGTCTCGGTCACCCGCTCGACCAGGTCGGCGTACGCCTTGCGGGCGGCGGCCCCGGCCTCGGCGCCCTCGGTGGCGCCGGAGTCGTCCACCCACGTCACGTCGCCCGCGGGAAAGGCCATGTCCTCGACCCGGCGCTCCAGCGCGAACCGGCGCGTGCCCTTGACCAGGATGTTCATGCGCCCGTCCTCCGTGCGCTCGATCAGCTGGGCCACCTCCGCCGCGCAGCCCACGTCGCGGATGCCGTCGTCGCCCGACCAGACGATCCCGAACTCGGTGCCCTGATCCAGGCACTCGTCGATCATCGCCTTGTAGCGCTCCTCGAAGATGTGCAGCGGCACCACCTCTCCGGGGAGCAGCACCAGGCCCAGCGGGAACAGCGGGAAGCGCTCGGAGCCTTCGGACATCGCCCACCTAGGCTAGCCAGGTGTCCGCAGGCGCCGATGCCCAGATCGCCGGGCCGGCGCACGTGGCCACCGTGTCCTTCCTGGCCTCGCGCGCCGTGCCCTCGGGCGGCTTCGTGGTGGCGCTGGCGGGCGGCACCGCGCTGGCCCGCGTGGGCGCGCGTCACGGCGCCCGCACCGGCTTCGGGGCGTCGCTGGCGGCCATGCTCGAGACCGTGGCCATCATGGGCCCGGCGCGCTTCGGGGTGCCGCTGACCCAGGCCGTCAGCGCGCCGCTGATGGGCGCGATGTACGGCCGCGCCCGCGGGCCGGGCGCGCTGTTCGCGGTGGCGCTGGCCATCCGGCTGGTCTCGAACGCCATCGGCATCGCGTTCTTCATCTTCGTGATCACGGGCGGCCTGGACGCCTACGCGGGCACCTACGAGAACATCGCCGGAAAGGTGGGCATCTCGGTGGGCGAGCGCGGAACGCTGATCCTGACCGCCATCGGGCTGGTGGGGTGGGGGGTGCTGGCCAGCATCGTGCAGGTGGTGGTCTACCTCCGCGGGCTGAGGAGCTGGCCCGAGGCGGCCATGGAGGGCGAGCCGCCACCCGACGAGGCCGCCGCGCACAGCGGCCGCTTCGACCCGCGCGCGGCCACGCTGGCCGCCGCCGTGGCGTTCGCGCTGCTGCTGTCGGGCACCGAGTGGCCGCTGCTGGCCGGTGTGGCGGTGTGGCTGGCGCTGGTGACCGCGACCGCCGGCGGCGACCGCCGAGCCTGGCGCACCGGCCTGATCCTGGCCGGGGCGCTGGGCCTGGGCGCCGTCGTGTTCTCGCTCACCGGCGGGCTGGGCACGGAGGTGGCGGCCCGGCGCGGCCTGCGCGCGGTACTGCTGGTGCTGGTGGCCACGTGGCTGCGCTCGGCGGCCGGCGCCGAGGGACTGCGCGAGGTGTTCCGGCGCACGCTGGGGCGCCTCCGGCGCGTGCCCGCGGTGCCCGAGGCCATCCGCGCTCTGGACCACATCGGCTCGGAGGGCCACCTGGCCCGGGCGGGCCGGTCGCTGGTCACGCTGGCCGCCGAGACCCCGCTGCGCCCGTCCGCGCTGGTGGACACGGTGCTGGAGTGGGTCTACGGCCAGGCGGGCCGGTTCCGCGCGGCGCCGCCCCCGGCCGCCCTGGTGTTGCGGGTGCGGGTGGTGGACGCGGCGATGGTGCTGGCGGCGGCGCTGCCCGCCGCGGCACTCGTCGCGGCCTAGACCGGGGTGCGGCCGGAGACCAGCAGGTTGTAGAACAGCGCCGGGGGCAGGCGCGGCTCCAGCAGCGCGCGGTCCAGCGCCTGGAAGGCCAGGTAGCCGCGGTAGGCGTACTGGCGCCAGAGCCACGGCACGTCGGAGGGCTCGGCGGTGGCCTCCAGCGCGCGGTTGGCCCAGCCGAACATGCTGGCCGCCAGCTCCTCGCCGCGCACCTGCACCGAGCCGAAGCCGGCGGCGCCCGCCGACTCGCGCAGCATCGACGGCGTGAAGGCGTGCACGTCCACGATCCGCTCCAGCTCGTCCTCGTCGGTGGTGCGGTGAAAGCCCTCGTGGGTGGCCGGGGCCGCGCCCATCAGCGCCCGCCAGGCCGGCGCGGCGCGGTAGGCGGCCTTCTTGGGCAGCGCGGCGATGCGGTCGCCGTAGTGCGACGGCTCGCCGCAGAACGCCATCACCCCGCCCGGCCGCAGCACCCGCCGGAACTCGCGGAAGGAGCCCTCCAGGTCGGGCAGGTGGTGCAGCACCGCGTGGCCGAAGACCAGGTCGAACGAGTCGTCGGGGAACGGCAGCTCCGCCGCCTCGCAGCGGGCCGTGCGCACCGGCACCCCCAGGCGGCCGGCGCTGGCCTCGAGCGCGTCGATCATGCCCTGCGAGATGTCCGTGGCGGTGTACTCGCGCACCACGCCGGAGCGCACCAGGTTCAGCCCGAAGTAGCCGGTGCCGGCGCCGATCTCCAGCGCCGCCGGGTAGTGGCCGAGGTGGCGCAGGCCCAGCGCCTTGCGCAGCTTGCCGGTCACCTGGGCCTGGCCGGGCTCGCCGTAGTCGATGCCCCACTTGGCGTCGTAGTGCTCCGCCGCCATGTCGTGGTAGCGCACGTTCGCGTCGCGGATGTAGTCGGTCTGGACCTCGGCGGCGGCCATGGGCCGGGACAGGGTAGTCGTACACTGCCGCCGCCGTGCCGGACTACGTACAAGCCGACCAGCCCGAGGGCGTCCCGCCGCTGGCGCTGACCGGCGAGCGCACCCTGCCCGACGTGCCGGAGGAGAACTACTGGTTTCGCCGCCACCTGGCCGTGTACGAGTGGATCGCCGAGCGGGTCCGCGGCCAGGACGTGGTGGACATGGCCTGCGGCGAGGGCTACGGCACCGGCGTGCTGGCGGGCCGTGCCGCGCGCGTGACCGGGGTGGACGCGAACCCGGAGGCGTTCGAGCACGCCCGGGCCAAGTACAGCGGCCCCGGGGTGCGGTTCGTGCGCGACCTGGTGGAGGGCTACTCCGAGCCCTGCGACGTCGTCGTGTTCCTGCAGACGATCGAGCACGTCCAGGATCCCGAGGCGGTGCTGGCGCACTTCAAGGCGATGCTGCGCCCGGGCGGCGCCGCCTTCGTGTCAACGCCCAACCTGCTGACGCTGGCCCCCGAGGGCGCGGAGAAGTCCGACAACCCCTGGCACATCAAGGAGTACCGCGCCGAGGAGTTCCGCGAGCTGTGCGAGTCGGTGTTCGGCGGCGTCGAGCTGTACGGGCTGTTCCATGCCCGCAAGCTGCGCCTGCACGAGCTGGCGCTGGCCGCCGGCTGGGACGACGTGCACGCCAGGCTGGGCGTTACCAAGCCGTTCTACGACCGCTTCACCCCGGCCATCGCGGCGTCGGACTTCGCGCTGCGACAGGGCGACCTGGACCGGGCGCTGGACTTCGTGGCCGTGTTGCGATGAGCCCTGACCGGGGCAGCCTGGCGCTCGTGCTGCACAGCCACATGCCCTACGTGGAGGGCTTCGGCACCTGGCCGTTCGGCGAGGAATGGCTGTGGGAGGCCACCGCGCTGGTGTACCTGCCGCTGATCGAGCTCCTGTCCGAGGCCGACGCGCCGCTGACCCTGGGCGTCACCCCGGTCCTGGCCGACCAGCTGGAGATGCTGCCGGGCGACCCCGGCGACCGGCTGGCCGGGTTCCTGACCGGCCCGCGCGCGGAGGTGCACGACATGGACTCGCGCGGCCTCGAGCAGACCGGGCAGCCCGAGCTGGCGGCCGAGGTCCGCCGCGCGGGCGGCGACTACTCGTGGGCCGCGGAGCGGCTGGCGGCGCCCGGCGGCCGCGGCCTGGTGGGCGCCCTGGCTCAGCTGGAGCGCGAGACGCCGGTCGAGCTGTGGACCTCGGCCGCCACCCACGCGCTGCTGCCGCTGATGGCCAGCGACGCCGGGGTGCGCCTGCAGCTGGCCACCGGGACCGCTTCGCACGAGCGCCGCTTCGGCTCCTTCAGCGGCGGCCTGTGGCTGCCCGAGTGCGCCTACACGCCGGGGCTGGAGCGCGAGCTGGCCGATGTGGGGGTGACCGTGACCTGCGTGGACCAGACCAAGGTCCACGGCTTCGGCGCCCCCGAGCAGCTGGAGCCCGTGCTCACGCCGGCCGGGGTGGTGGCTGTGCCGATCGACTGGCAGACCGTTCAGCTCGTGTGGAACGGCCTGACCGGCTACCCGGCCACCACGTCCTACCGCGACTACCACCACCGCACGACCCACGACCTACGGCCGTGGAACATCGGCGGCGGGCCCTACCGGCCGGCCGACGCCGCCGAGCAGGCGCGCGCCCACGCGCGCGACTTCGTGGGGCGCTGCATCGAGCGGCTGGACGCCTACGCCGCGGACCGCGGGCGGCCCGGGCTGCTGTGCTTCGCCCTGGACACCGAGCTGCTGGGCCACTGGTGGTACGAGGGCCAGCAGTGGCTGCGGGCGGTCCTGGCCGAGGCCGGCGAGCAGGGCCTGGACCTGACCACCGTGTCCGAGGGCGTCGAGCGGGTCGAGCCGGTGCAGCGAGAGCTCGAGGCCTCGAGCTGGGGCACCGAGAAGGACTTCTCGACGTGGGACTCGCCCGCCGTGGCCGAGGTGGCCTTCGCCGCCCGCCGCGCCGAGCTGCGCACGGTGGCCGCCGCCGCGGCCGGCGGCGCCGGGCGGGGGGCGCTGGCGCGCGCCGCGCGCGAGCTGATGGCCCTGCAGGCCAGCGACTGGGCCTTCCAGATCACCGGCCGGCTGTCGGCCGACTACCCCGAACGGCGACTGGCTGGCCATTCAGCCGAACTCGACGCGGCGCTCCGGGCTCTGCCAGACTCCGCGGCCGTGCAGCCGGACCCCGCCCTGCGCAATCTGGCCCCCGACCTGGACCTGGCCCCTCTGGTCGCCCCCTGATGCGCGTACTCATCCTGTCCTGGGAGTACCCCCCGCTGATCGAGGGCGGCCTGGCCCGCCACGTGCGCAAGCTGGCCGAGAACCTGGTGATGCAGGGCGTGGACGTGCACGTGCTGGCCCGGGGCACCGAGGACGCGCCCGCCGAGGAGGAGATGGAGGGCGTGACCGTGCACCGCGTGCTCGAGCCCGAGCGCCCGCGCGAGCTTGGCGAGTTCGTGACCTGGATCGAGCGCATGAACGCCGACATGCTGGCCGCCGGCGTGGAGGTGGGCGACGACTACGACTTCGACCTGGTGCACGGCCACGACTGGCTGGTCGCCGGCGCCGGCGACCACCTGGCCAAGCGCTTCCGCTGCCCGTTCGTGGTCACCATCCACGCCACCGAGTACGGCCGCCACCAAGGCTGGGTGGACAAGCACCCGCAGTCGCACATCCACGGCGTCGAGCGCTGGATGGCCAACCGCGCCGACCGGGTGATCACCTGCTCGGCCTACATGCGCGACCACGTGGCCGACATCTACGGCCTGGACGAGGACGACGTGACCGTGATCCCGAACGGGATCGACCCCAGCGAGCTGGTCCCGGTCGACGACCTCGACGCGCTGCGCTCGCGCTTCGCCGCGCCCGACGAGCAGCTGATCCTCCTCGTGGGCCGGCTGGTTTATGAGAAGGGCTTCCAGCTGGCGCTCGAGGCCATGCCCGGGCTGATCGAGCGCCTGGGCAACGTGCGCTTCCTGGTCGCGGGCTCGGGCACCGCGGAGGAGGACCTCAAGCGCCAGGCCACCGAGCTGGGCCTTGACGATCACGGCACGTTCATGGGCTGGATCGGCGACGACGTGCTGCACTCGCTCTACCGCGTGGCCGACCTGACCGTGGTCCCGTCGCTGTACGAGCCGTTCGGCCTGGTGGCCCTGGAGGCCATGGCCTCGGGCTGCCCCTGCATCGTCGCCGACACCGGCGGCCTGCGCGAGATCGTGCCCGCCGACGACCGCGTGGGCCTGCGCTTCAACGGCGGCGACCCCGAGCACCTGGCCACGATGGTCGAGCGGCTGCTCACCGACGACGCCCTGCGCGACCGGCTGGTGGCCGAGGCCTCCGAGCACGTGCTGGGCTTCGACTGGGCCGACGTGGCCCGCCAGGCGGCCGTGCTCTACGGCGAGGTCACCTCGATCCGCGCCGCGCCTTCCTCGCCCCGCCGTTAGGGGCTCCGGAACGGGCGGCCCGATCTGGGCCCGCGACGCGCTCGCGGTGTCGCGGGCCGAGGCAGGTGCGCTGACGGCCCGATCCGGGCCCACGGCCCCATCCAGGGCTCGCGGGCCCAGTTGTGAGCCTCCTGCTCGGCCCGGACCGGCCCCTACCCAGCCGCCCTTTCGCCGGCGCCGCCGCGGGCGACCACGGCAGCCCCCCAACCCCACAAAGACCGACGCCCGCCCCCGGGCAGGGGGGCGGGCGTCGGATCGAACCGGCTGACCGTCGCTGTCAGGCCGGCTCGGGCTCCGCCCGCTGGGGGGCGCGGGCGGGCTCGTGGGCGACGCGCGGTATCCAGCCGAGCCAGCTCGGCAGGTACCAGTTCCAGTCGCCCAGGAGTTTCATCGTGGCCGGGAGCAGGACCCCGCGGATGATCGTCGCGTCGATCAGGATCGCGGCCGCCAGGCCTACGCCCATCTGCTTGAACTCGATCGCCGACAGGCTGGCGAAGATCGAGAACACGGCGATCATGACCACGGCTGCGCTGGTGACCACGCCGGCGGTGCTCTTGATGCCGGAGGCCACCGCCTGCTCGGTGCTCATGCCCGAG
>DASQLM010000235.1:0-5151 GCA_035630015.1 Thermoleophilaceae bacterium
TCGTTCAGCGTGGTCTACCGCGACGGCGGCCGGGTGGTGGGCTGCGCGGCGGTCGACCGCCCGGACGACCTGGAGGCGGCTCGCAAGTCCATCGCGGCCGGCGGCTAGTCGGTTCTCCTGTCCGTGCCGACGCCTCCCAGGTTCGTGAGGCGCAGGTCGCGACCCGTGGGCACCACCCGCACGATCTCCACCCTGTTCGCCCCCTTCACGAATGCCCGTGGCGGGACGAGCGCCGAGAAGCCCTGGCCGTCGGCGGAGGTCCTCGCCGCCGCCCGGATCCGCCCGTTGATCGCGATGGCCAGCTCATGGCGTCCCGGTCGGCCCCCGACCACACGCCCCTGGATCAGCGCGGGGAGAAAGCTTCCCCGCGGGTTGACCGAGGCCAGTCGATCCGCGTCTGTGAGTTGAGCGTGGGCACCCGATTCCTTCGCGACGTTCAGCCCCGCCAACCGGCGCCCGAGGAGCTCGGGGCGGGAGCCGACCGTGAACAGGTCCGGTCCGGTGCCCCCCCGGCCGAGGAGCTCGATGTTCCGCCGGAGGGTGCGACGCCGCTGTTGCCGGAGCAATGAAGGTGTCACCTTCCCGGAGTACCTCGTCATCGACAGCGGCCGCTCGCCGTTGTCACGTGGGAGCCAGGACTTGCCGGCGACCTTCCACGGGATCTTGATGTCGAGCATGTCGGCGACCGAAGGCAGGAGGTCCAGGGTCCTCACGAAGCGCTGGTCGCTCCCGCCGCTCGTCTGACCCGGCGCCTTGACGAACAGCGGCACGAGGCCGATGTCGGCCAGGTTCTGCTTCTTGGGCTTGCGGTGGTTGCCACCGGGAGTGATGCTGCCGCCGTGATCGGCGGTCAGGATCAGGGTCGACTTGTCGTACAGGCCGACTTCCCGGAGCCGGCGTACGAGCCGCCCCACCAACCGATCCGTGGCCTGCACCTGCACGAGGTGCCGCTGGAGCGCCTGCGCGACCGTCTGCTTGTCGTCGGACCAGGCAAACCCGGCGGGTCGCCCGCGGACCTGGGTGTCCACCGTGTAGCTCTGACCCGACGGCAGGTATCTCCATGGCGTGTGCGGGACATAGACGTGGAGGAAGTGGAACGGTGGGCGATCGCCCGGCTGCTGACGCTTCAGCGAGCCGATGAACTTCTCGAAGTGAGCGGTGGGATAGCGCCTCGCCTCGCCTCGCTTGATGTCGGACGGATCGATCTCGCGCGTGGCGTCCTGGGCGTTCAGGGACTCGCCCCACGTCGACCCCAGTGCCGGCAGCCGGATCCCCAGCGCGGGCGGCGTCAGCACGTGCGCGGAGCCCACGCTGATGGCCGACGCGAGCGACAGGGTCCGGCGGACCATCGACTGGTCGAGCGGGCAGAGGTCCGGTCTGCACAGCTGCGTGAACAGCTCCATCGCCTCCAGCCGGTGGCTGCGGGCCAGCAACGTGAACATGCTGTCCGGATAGTCCGCGGCCGTCGGAAGCTGCTCCGACTCGGGATCCTCCTCGCGGGGACGACGACCGCTGAGGATCGACGGGATCGACTCGATGGTCGATGCCGAGATGCTGGTCGCGTTGGAGAACCACGTGGTCTCCCGTGAAAGCCGGGAGAAGTTCGGGAAGCGCTGCGCGTGGATCCGGTCAGGTGTCTGGAGCAGCGACGAGGTGGGGAACTCGTCGAACACCACCATCACGATCGGTGCTCGCGCGCCGCTGTCGGGGCGCGGCTCCCCGGCGTCACCGGGGAGGACGAGACTCTTCGCGGGTGAGAAGAACAGCAGCAGCACCAGGAATATCGCCGGAGCCGGCGTGAGCACGTCCAGGAACTGACGGGGCGCCGAGTAGCGGGCGTATGCGACGGTGCCCGCCAGCCCGATCGCCCAGCAGCCGAGCACGAGCATCGCACCGCGCGCCCTGTCTCCTCCGGGGAAGATCTGCTCCAGGAAATAGAGCGCTATCAGTGAGACGAGGGCCCAGACCAAGACGAGGTGGAGGCGGCGGCTCCAGCGCTCGCTGAAACGTCTGACCAACGCCTCCGCACCGAGCATCAGCAACGGCGGCAGAACGAGGTAGCCGACGAGCGCGACGGTCAGCGACAGAGGCGCGACCCCGCGCAGCAGGAAGAAGCGCGAGACACTGCCCGACAGGAACTCGAACGTGGGCTGTGCGACGGCGAAACCCCAGAGAACCCAGAGGTGCAGGCCGTTTCGGAGCGCCCAGCGTCGCTCCGACCGTTCGCCGGCTCGCTCTTCGGCCTTTCCCCCCGCTGGCGAAGTCATGTCCTCCCCGAGCCGCCCTCGGGGCAGATCAACGTACAGCCTTCACATGGCCTTTACAACGAGGGTGCGCGGCCGGGCCGGCCTAGGCCGCGGCCTCGGCCGTCCGGCCGGCCTGGGCCAGCCGGCGGCGGTGCTGCTCCACGGCGTGGGCCACCTGGGAGGGCCCGATCCGGTCCGTCTGCCACGCGCTGGTGGCGCGTGCCGCCGAGTTCAGCGTCTCCTCCAGCTCCTTCTCGCGCACTCCGGTGTCCTGGAGGCAGCGCACGCCCAGGCCCACGTGCCAGCGCTCGTCGGCCTGAACGTTGTTCACGCCCTCGCGCGTGCCGGGCAACGTGGCGGCCTCGTCCAGCAGCTCCAGCGCGGCCGCCTGGCCCACGCTGAACACCACGCCTTCCAGGACCAGGTGGTAGAGAGTCACGGCCTGGGACAGGTCGCAGCGCCCATCGACCAGATCCTGCGCCTTGGCCGGGAGGGTGTGCTCGAACAGTTCGACGACGCCCGCGCCGGCCAGCTCCCGCGCCTCGTCCTCCGGGTCCACGCCCAGCACCTCGGACACCACGCGGTTGAAGAAGCGCGCGTGGCGGCGCTCGTCGTCGGCCTGTGCGGCGAAGCAGGCGCGCAGCTCCGGGTCGTCGGTACCGGCCTCGAACGGCTCCAGGTGCTCGGCCACCGCGTTCTCGGCCACGCAGAAACCGGACAGCAGGCGTGCCAGCGGCACGCGCAGGTACTTCGGCAACTTGGGCCAGGCGTCCGCGTCGCCGGCGAGGTCGAGGTCGGCCTCGTCCCAGCGCAGACGATCTGCGGCGCGCAAGAGGTGTCCATACCCCGCGAGCATCGGGCCAGGGTAGACCCGAACGCGGCGTTTGTCGGCCCCTGCATGTGAGTGTGGTCACGCAGTAGCGTCCCGGCCATGCCAACGGACATCACCCTGGACCGCAGCGAAGGCGTGGCCACCATCACCCTGGGCGCGCCCGGCCGCCGCAACGCGCTGACGCTGGACATGGCACGCGAGCTCGTGGAGGCGTGTGAGCAGATCGACGCGGATCCGTCGGTGGGGGCCGTGGTGGTCACCGGTGGCGAGTTCTTCTGCGCCGGCGGCGATCGCCAGACGCTGGCGGACGCTGGCCGCGACCCGGCCACCCCCGACGCCTGGGAGGGCATCGGCCTGGTCTACCGGTCGTTCGCCCGGGTCGGCGAGCTGGAGCCGCCCACGGTGGCGGCCATCCGCGGCGGGGCGGTGGGCGCGGGCGTGAACCTGGCCTTCGCGACCGACCTGCGCGTGGTGGCCTCCGACGCCAAGATCGTGTCCGGGTTCCTGCAGATCGGCCTGCACCCGGGCGGCGGGCACGGGGTCCTGCTGGGGCGCACCGGCGCGCGCGAGGCCGCGGCGGCCATGGCCATGTTCGGCCAGGGCATCGACGGCGCCCGGGCGGCCGAGCTGGGCCTGGCCTGGGCGGCGGTCGACGACGCCGAGGTGGAGCCCACGGCGCGCGAGCTGGCCCGGGCTCCCGCGGCCGACCCGGAGCTGGCGCGGCGGGTGGCGCGGTCCCTGCGCGCCGAGCTGGGGCCGCCCGCGCTGCCGTGGGCGGCGGCGCTGGACATGGAGCGCGCCTCGCAGATGTGGTCCATGCGGCGCAAGGATCTGAAGGGGTAGATGGACTACTTCACCGCGATCCGCCTCTACTCGGCGTTCGAGCTGTGCCTGTTCGCCGCGCTGTGCGTGGCGGCCGTCGTCGGTCACCACACGGCGTCCCAGATCCTGGGCTGGACGCACGGCGTGGGCTGGATCCTGCTGTGCCTGCTCGTGCTGCGGGGCTGCCTGAAGCGGGTGTTCCCGTGGCCGCTGTTCGCCGCCACCGTCTCGCCGGCGGGCCCGCTGGGCAGCACCCTGGGCCTGGAGTACCTGGCGCGACAGCGGCGGCGCAGCCGGGTGGCCTAGACGATCTGCTGTACGGCCCAGCCGTTGCCGTCGGGGTCCGCGAAGAACACGAACCGCCCCCACGGGAAGTCCGAGACCTCCGACACCTCGATCCCGCGCCCGGCGAGGTCTTCGCGCGCGGCGTCGATGTCGTCGACCACCACCTGCAGGCCCTCCAGCGACCCGGGCTCCATCTCGCTCAGCCCGCGTCCCAGGGAGATCGAGGCCTTCGATCCCGGGGGAGTGAGCTGCACGAAGCGGATCTCGTCGCTGACCGCGTGGTCGTGGTCGGCGTTGAAGCCGGCCCGCACGTAGAAGTCCTTCGCCCGGTCCACGTCGCTCACGGGAATCGTGATCAGTTCCAGTCGCATGTCCATAGCCAACAACCTCCGGTAGACTCTCTCTCAGTACGTAAATATCTTAGCAACTAAGATACTTTGACGCAACGACAAACCAAACGAGAGCGGGTGCACGAGCTGATCGGCCGCTACCGGGCGGCCACCAACGCCGACGCGGCGCTGGACGCCCGCGCGGCCGAGCGCCTGGGCATCAGCGTCACCGACCTTCACTGCCTGAACGTGGTGGAGCGGGGCGGGGGCGTCACGGCGGGCCGGCTGGCCACCGAGTCCGGGCTGACCACCGGAGCGGTCACCTCGGTGGTGGACCGCCTGGAGCGCGCCGGCTTCGCCCGCCGGGTTCGCGACCAGACGGACCGCCGCAAGGTCAACGTGGAGGTCACCCCAGCGTTCTACGCCCGCGCGGAGGAGATCTGGGGCCCGATCGCCGCCGACTGGGAGCGCGAGCTGGGCGCGCGCTTCTCGGCCGACCAGCTGGACACGATCGCCGATTTCCTCGAGCAGGCCGGCGAGCTGGCAGCGCGTCACTCCGAGCGCATCCGGGGGTAGCCTCGGATGACCCGATGTTCCCGCTGAACCTGCCAAACGTCCTGACGCTGCTGCGCATCCT
>DASQLM010000236.1:0-2682 GCA_035630015.1 Thermoleophilaceae bacterium
GCGACCTGCGCCAGGGCGGCGT
Source organism: Thermoleophilaceae bacterium (assembly GCA_035630015.1). Classification (GTDB taxonomy): domain Bacteria; phylum Actinomycetota; class Thermoleophilia; order Solirubrobacterales; family Thermoleophilaceae; genus JAAYBF01. The sequence continues at coordinate 23 of DASQLM010000236.1, forward strand.
GATCACCGTGGACGGCCAGGAGCTGTCGCGCGACGGCGAGTTCGTGGTCTGAGCGGCCTAGACTGATCAGTCATGTCCGGGCACTCCAAGTGGTCATCGATCAAGCACAAGAAGGGCGCCGCCGACGCCAAGCGCGGCGCGCTGTTCACCAAGCTCACACGAGCCATCACCGTCGCCGCGCGTGAGGGCGGGGGGGACATCGAGGGCAACCCGTCCCTGTCGCTGGCCGTGCAGAAGGCCAAGGACAACTCGATGCCCAAGGACAACATCGAGCGGGCCATCAACAAGGGCACCGGTGCCGACCAGGACGCGGACGCGTTCGAGCGGATCGTCTACGAGGGCTACGGCCCCGGCGGCGTGGCCCTGCTGGTCGACGCGCTGACCGACAACCGCAACCGGACCGGATCCGAGGTGCGCCACACCTTCTCCAAGTGGGGCGGGAACCTGGGCGAGCCGGGCTCGGTGAACTACCTGTTCGAGCGCAAGGGCGAGCTGCTGGTGGACGCCTCGCTGTACTCCGAGGACGACCTGATGGCCGCCATCGACGCCGGGGCCGAGGACGTGGCCCAGGACGGCGACGTGTTCGAGGTCGTGACCGACCACACCGGCCTGACCGCGGTGCGCGAGGCGCTGGAGGAGGCCGGGGTGCAGATCCAGTCCGCCGAGATCCGCATGCGCCCCACCCTGCGCACGCCCGTGGAAGAGGGTGACGCGGGCACGCTGATGAAGCTGATCGACGCGCTCGAGGAGAACGACGACGTCCAGGCCGTGCACGGCAACTTCGACGTGGACGACGCCGTGCTCGAGCGCGTGGCCTCGGCGGGCTGACGCGGGAGGCATCCGACCACGTGCCCAGAATCAGGGCAGTGGTGGTCGTTCTCGGCATCGATCCCGGTATCGCCAATACCGGCTACGGCGTGGTTCTCACGCGCGGCAGCATGCTCGCGGCGCTGGACGGGGGGGTCATCGCGACCGCCGCCAAGACCCCTCCGGAGCAGCGCCTGGCCCGGATCCACGCCGACGTCTGTGCGCTGATCGAAGAGCACCACCCGGATGCCCTGGCCATCGAGGAGCTCTACTTCGGCGCCAACGCCAGCAGCGCCTTCGCGGTCGGCCAGGCCCGCGGCGTCGTGCTGCTGGCCGCCGGCGCGGCGGGCATCCCGTGCTTCTCCTACACCCCGCAGCAGATCAAGCAGGCGGTCTGCGGCTCGGGCCGCGCCGCGAAGGACCAGGTGCAGCGTATGGTCGGGACCTTGCTGAGCCTGCCCGCACCGCCCGAGCCCGACCACGCGGCCGATGCCCTGGCCGTCGGCATCTGCCACGCCAACTCGGCGCCCTTCCGTGCCGCGGTGCCCGCGTGATCGCGCACGTCAGCGGCGAGGTCATGCTGCGCCGCGAGGGCGAGGTCGTCCTGGACACCGCCTCCGGGCTGGGGTACCGGCTGTCGGTCTCCTCCGAGACGCTGGCCAAGGTCCCGCGCAAGGGCGGCGAGGTCACGCTGCACTCCCACCTGGTCGTCCGCGACGACGCGATGCAGCTCTACGGCTTCGCCAGCGAGCAGGAGCGCGACCTGTTCCTGATGCTCATCGGCGTGCAGAGCGTGGGTCCCAAGGTGGCCCTGGCCGTGCTCTCCGGCGGGACCCCGACCGAGCTCCTGTCCGCGCTGGCCGCCGGCGACGTGGCCCGGTTCCAGGCCGTGCCCGGGATCGGCAAGCGCACCGCCGAGCGGATCATCGTGGAGCTGCGCGAGAAGGTCGCCGGCGCCGTGGCCGACGAGATCGTGGTCACCCGGTCCGCCGACGGCCCGCGCACGCAGGCGCGCGAGGGACTCGTGGGCCTGGGCTTCGACCCGCGTGAGGCCGACTCGCTGCTGGACCAGGCCAAGGGCGAGACCACCGAGGAGCTCATCGCCGGGGCGCTGAAGGCGGCCCGGTGAGCGAGCCCATCCGCACCCCCGGCGTCGAGCGCATCCAGACACCCGAGCCGCTGCCCACCGAGGACGACCTCGACCGCTCGCTGCGCCCACGCCGACTCGACGACTTCGTCGGCCAGCCCGCCGTGCGCGAGCAGCTGGGCGTGTTCATCGACGCCGCCAAGGCCCGCGGCGAGGCCCTGGACCACGTCCTGCTCGCCGGCCCGCCGGGACTCGGCAAGACCTCGCTCGCGCACATCGTGGCGAACGAGCTCGGCGTGGGGTTCACTCTCACCGCCGGGCCGGCGCTCGAGCGCAAGGGCGACATCGCCGCGTTCCTGACCGCGCTTGAGCCGCGCAGCGTGTTCTTCGTCGACGAGCTGCACCGCCTCAGCCGCGCGCTGGAGGAGACCTTCTATCCGGCGATGGAGGACCGCAAGCTCCCCATCACCGTCGGCCAGGGCGCCGGCGCGCGGGTCGTGACGCCCGACCTGCCGCCGTTCACGCTCGTCGGCGCGACGACCCGGGCCGGGCTGCTCTCCACGCCGCTGCGCGACCGCTTCGGCATCCAGCACCGGCTCGAGCCGTACGGCGTCGAGGACCTCGGCGAGATCGTGCGGCGCTCGGCCCGGATCCTCGAGGTCGAGCTCGACGACGCCGGCGCCCGGGCGATCGCCGCCCGCAGCCGCGGCACCCCGCGCGTGGCCAACCGCCTGCTCAAGCGCGTGCGCGACTACGCGGAGGTCCG
>DASQLM010000237.1:0-6952 GCA_035630015.1 Thermoleophilaceae bacterium
CAGCACGGCCAGGCTGCCGATCGGCCCCTTGGGCGACACGTTCACGTGGCCGTCGCCCGCCAGCGGGGCGGTGCCGACGAAGAAGAGGTCCTGCGACGCGATCCACTGCCGCTGGTGCTCGTCGATGCCGTCGTAGACCCGGCCCATGGACCCCGACAAGCTAGCGTCCGGCCCGATGCCGCCGCTGCCCGTCTTCGTGTTCGTGGTCGGGACCGGCAGCCTGGGGGCCGAGATCGCCGCGGTGCGCCTGCTGGCCCCGTACTTCGGGGCCTCGACGGTGGTGTGGGCCAACACAATCGGCGTGGTGCTGGTGGCGCTGTCGATCGGGTACTGGCTCGGCGGGCGGTTCGCCGACCGCCACCCCGACGGCCGCAGCCTGTGCCGGATGACGCTCGTGGCGGCGGTGCTGCTGGCGCTGGTGCCCTTCGCGGCCGACCCGTTCCTCGACCTGGCCGTCAGCGCGCTGGACTCCGTCTCGGCGGGCGCGTTCGTGGGGTCGCTGGTCGGCGTGCTGGGCCTGCTGGCCGTGCCCATCCTGCTGCTGGGCGCCGTGTCCCCCTGGGCCATCCGCCTGGCCGTGTCCAGCGTGGAGGAGGCGGGCCAGGTCGCCGGGCGCCTGTACGCCCTGTCCACGGCCGGCAGCCTGGCCGGCACGCTGCTGTCGGCGCTGCTGCTGATCCCGGCGGTGGGCACCCGGCGCACCTTCCTGATCTTCGCCCTGGCCATCGCCATCGTGGCCGTGCTCGGGCTGCGGCCCGCGCGCCGCTACGTGGCGGCGCCGGTGGCCATCGCGCTGGCCATGCTGATCCCCGTGGGCACGCTCAAGGCCGAGTCGGGCTCGGGCCGCGTGATCTACGAGACCGAGACCGAGTACCAGTACGCCCGCGTAATCGAGGCGGACGACGGCTCCCGCCGCCTCGAGCTGAACGAGGGCCAGGCCGTGCACTCGCTCTACCGCCCCGACACGGTGCTCACCGGCGACTACTGGGACGGCCTGCTGGTGCTGCCGTTCACGGCCCGCCCGGAGCCGCCGCGGCGCATGGCCATCCTGGGCAACGCCGCCGGCACCACCGCCCGCGCCTACGGGCGGCTGTTCCCGGCCACCCGCATCGACGGCGTCGAGCTGGACTCCGAGCTGTCGGACATCGGGCGCCGCTACTTCGACATGAACAACCCGCGGCTGACCATGCACCACGAGGACGCGCGCCCGTTCCTGCGGCGGACCGACGTCAAGTACGACGTGATCGAGGTCGACGCCTACCGCCAGCCCTACATCCCCTTCTACCTGACCACGGAGGAGTTCTTCGACCTGGTCCGCGACCGGCTGACGCCGCGCGGCGTGGTGATCATCAACGTCGGCCAGCCCGAGGGCGAGACCGAGCTCGAGCGCGTGCTCACCGGGGGACTGCGCACCGCCTTCGCGCACGTGATCCGCGATCCGGTCGAGGACACCAACACGCTGCTGGTGGCGGGCCGCTCGCCGCTGTCGGTGGCCGCGCTGCGCCGGGCCGTGCCCACCCTGCCGCGGGCCCTGCGCCGGACCGCGCGGGAGAGCGCCGCCCGCGTGGGCCGGCCGCTGAAGGCCGAGGCGGCGTACACCGACGACCGCGCGCCGGTCGAATGGCTGGTGGACAAGTCGATCGTGGAGTACGCGGCCGAGGACGACTGACGCGTCTCCCACGGGGTACGTTCTCCCCGAGCGAGGAGAGGGAGCACGATGCTGTCGTATTCGCACGGAACGTCCGCGACGCCCCTGCTGGGTCAGACGATCGGGGACGACCTGGAGCTGACCGTGGCCCGGGTCGGCGAGCGCGAGGCGCTGGTGTGCCCGCATCAGGACGTGCGGCTGACCTATGCCGAGCTGGATGCGAAGGTCGACCAGCTGGCGCGGGCGCTGATGGCGGCCGGGCTGGAGAAGGGCGACCGGCTGGCGCTGTGGTCGCCCAACCGGGTGGAGTGGGTGCTGACCCAGTACGCGACCGCGAAGGCCGGCGTGATCCTGGTGAACGTGAACCCGGCCTACCGGGCGTCGGAGCTGAAGTACGTGCTCGAGCAGTCGGGGGCGCGGATGCTGATCTCCGCCCGCGCGCACAAGACCTCGGACTACGCGGCGATGATCGAGCAGGTCCGCGGCGACGCGGCGGACCTGGAGCGCGTGGTGGTACTGGACGGCCCGGACTGGGACGAGCTGGTGTCCGGCGCGGACGCGGTGACCCAAGACGAGTTGCGCGAGCGCAGCGGCTCGCTGAGCGCCGACGACCCGATCAACATCCAGTACACCAGCGGCACGACGGGCTTCCCCAAGGGCGCCACGCTCAGCCACCACAACATCCTGAACAACGGCTTCTTCGTCGGCGAGTACTGCCGCTACACCGAGCAGGACCGCGTGTGCATCCCCGTGCCCTTCTACCACTGCTTCGGCATGGTCATGGGCAACCTGGGCTGCACCACGCACGGTGCGTGCATGGTGGTGCCGGCCGAGGCGTTCGAGGCCGAGGCCACGCTGCGGGCGGTGGCCGACGAGAAGTGCACCAGCCTCTACGGGGTGCCGACCATGTTCATCGCCGAGCTGGACCTCCCGGACTTCGGCGACTACGACCTGTCCAGCCTGCGCACGGGGATCATGGCCGGCTCGCCGTGTCCGGTCGAGGTGATGAAGAAGGTCGTGTCCGAGATGCACATGGAGGAGGTCTCGATCTGTTACGGCATGACCGAGACCTCGCCGGTGTCCACGCAGACCTCGCCCGACGACCCGCTGGAGCGTCGTGTGGGCACGGTCGGCCGCGTGCACCCGCACGTGGAGGTCAAGGTGGTGGACCCGGCCACCGGCCAGACGCTGGAGCGCGGCCACGCCGGTGAGCTGTGCACCCGCGGCTACTCGGTGATGCTGGGCTACTGGGAGGAGCCCGAGCGCACGACGGAGGCGATCGACTCCGCCCGCTGGATGCACACCGGCGACCTGGCGACGATGGACGAGGAGGGCTTCCTGAACATCGTCGGCCGCTCGAAGGACATGATCATCCGCGGCGGCGAGAACGTGTACCCGCGCGAGATCGAGGAGTTCCTGTACACGCACCCGGACGTGGCCGACGTGCAGGTGATCGGCGTGCCCGACGAGCGCTACGGCGAGGCCGTCATGGCCTACGTCCAGCTGCGCGAGGGCGCGGAGGCCGACGCGGACGCGCTGCGCGAGCACTGCAAGGAGCAGATCGCCCACTACAAGGTGCCCAAGTACATCGAGCCGATCGACGAGTTCCCGATGACCGTGACCGGCAAGATCCAAAAGTACAAGCTGCGCGAGCGGGCGATCGAGACGCTGGGGCTGGAGGTGGCCCAGACGGCGTAGGCCCGCTCGTCACACTCCTCGTCCGCGCCTCGTCACACCGGTGAGAACCCACGATGTGACAAGGAGACGACGAGATGACCACAGCGACGATGCAACCGCGGATCGATCACCCCGTGATCGCCGAGCCCGACGCGCTGAAGGCGATGCACACCCTCTCGAAGGTCGCCCAGCGGGCGGGCCTGCCCGAGCAGACCGGCTACCTCGTGCACCTGCGCGCCAGCCAGATCAACGGCTGCAGCGTGTGTGTGGAGATGCACTCGCGCGAGCTCCGGGAGGCCGGCGCGGCCGAGGAGCGGATCGCGACGGTGGCCGCCTGGCGCGAGGCGCCGTACTTCAGCGATGCGGAGCGCGCCGCGCTCGAGCTGACCGAGGCCGCCACCCGGATCGCCGACCGGCCCGACCCGGTGCCGGACGAGATCTGGGACGAGGCGGCCCGCCACTACGACGAGCAGGAGCTGCGGGCGCTGGTCATCGAGATCGTGACGATCAACGCCTGGAACCGGTTCAACTGCATCACGAGGCAGGTGGCGGGGCAGTGGGGCGGCTGATGGACGGCCGAGCCTGCTAACCCTCCATAAGTGAGGACGCTGGAGCGACGCACCGCCTTCGGGCTCATGGCCGTGACCCTGGCGGCGCTGCTGTTCGCCTCCAGCGCCCCCTCACCGCTGTACGTGATCTACCAGGCGCAGTGGGACTTCTCGGCTCTGACGCTGACCGGCGTGTTCGCCGTCTACGCCATCGCGCTCCTCAGCGCGCTGCTGGTGGCCGGTTCGCTGTCCGATCACCTCGGCCGCCGGCCGGTGCTGCTGGCCGCGCTGGTGGTGGAGATCGTGGCCATGCTCGTGTTCGCGGTGGCGCCCAGCGTGCTCTGGCTGTTCGCCGCGCGCATCCTCCAGGGGCTGGCCACCGGCGTGGCCATGGGCTGCATCAGCGCCGCGCTGCTGGACCTCCAGCCGCCCGAGCGCGACTGGCAGGGCGCCCTGACGGGCGTGGTCGCCCCGCTGAGCGGCCTGGCCGCCGGCGCGATCTTCGCCGGCGTGCTGGCCGACCGCAGCGCCGACCCGGTGGGCCTGGTGTTCTGGCTGCTGCTGGCGGTGTTCGTGGCCATGGCCGCCCTGGCGCTGTTCCTGCCCGAGACCGTGGAGCGCGGCGACGGCTGGCGCGACTCCCTGCGTCCGCGCATCGGGGTGCCTCCCCACGTGCGCACCGCCTTTGCCGCCGCCCTGCCGTCGATGATCGCCACGTGGTCGCTGGGCGGCCTGGTGCTCTCGCTCGGGCCCTCGATCTCCCAGGAGCTGGTCGGCGCCGACACCCACGTCGAGGCCGCGCTGCCCATCTTCGCGCTGGCCGGGATCAGCGCCGTCACGTCGTTCGCCGTGCGCCACACCGACCCGCGGACCGCCGCGCGCGCCGGGCTCAGCGCGCTGATCACCGGCGTGGCCGTGGTGCTCCTGGCGGTCGCGACCTCGTCGGGCGTGCTGTTCCTGATTGGCGCCGCCATCAGCGGCCTGGGCTTCGGGCCCTCGTTCGCCGGCGTCTTCCGGGCCCTCACCGACATGGCGGACCCGGACCGCCGGGCCGAGCTGGTGTCCTCGGTGCTGACCGCGGCCTACCTGGCCTTCAGCGCGCCGGCGCTGGCCGCCGGCCTGGCCGTGACGCAGGTCGGCCTGGAGGACACCGTCGTGGTCTACGGCGCCACGCTGATCGTGGTCGCGTCCGTGGCGCTCGCGCTGACCGGGCGGCTGAGCGCCGTGTCGGCACGCCCGGTCGCGGGTACTAGCCTCACCTGAGGAGTCGAGAGGTGAGGAGGAGTGCCCGTGACGCTGTACGGAGCGATGCAGGAGTTCCCGCTGACCACGGCCCACATCCTGGGCCGGATGCAGCGGATCTACGCCGACTCCGAGGTGGTGACGCTCCGTGAGCCGGGTGAATCCACCCGGGCGAGCTATTCCGAGGTGGCCGAGCGGGCCCAGCGCCTGAGCGCCGCCCTGAGCGAGCTGGGCGTGGGCGACGGCGACCGCGTGGCCACCTACTCGTGGAACACGCAGGAGCACCTGGAGGCCTACATGGCGGTGCCCACCATGGGCGCCGTGCTGCACACGCTGAACATCCGCCTGTTCGAGGAGCAGCTGGTGTACGTGGCCAACCACGCCGAGGACAAGATCGTGCTGGTGGACGCCTCGCTGGTGAAGCCGCTGTCGAAGGTGGCCGACCAGCTGGAGACCGTCGAGCACTTCGTGGTCGTGGGTGAGGGCGCCGAGGCCGAGCTGCCGAACCAGCTCGACTACGAGGAGCTGTTGGCCGCCCAGAAGCCCGGGTACGACTACCCCGAGCTGGAGGAGAACCAGGCCGCCGCGCTGTGTTACACCAGCGGCACCACGGGCAACCCGAAGGGCGTCCTGTACTCGCACCGCTCGACCGTGCTGCACGCGATGGGCGCGGGCATGGCCGAGTCGATCGGGGCCAGCTCGGCGGACCGCATCCTGCCGATCGTGCCCATGTTCCACGCGAACGCCTGGGGCCTGGCGCACCAGGCGGGGCTGGTGGGGGCGGACCTGATCATGCCCGGGCGCTTCCTGCAGGCCGAGCCGCTGGTCAAGCTGATCGAGGAGGAGCAGGTCACCATCGCGGGCGGCGTCCCCACCGTGTTCATGGACGTGCTGCGCCACGCCGACGAGAACGACGACGTGGACCTGTCCACGCTGCGCAAGGTCACCTGCGGCGGCTCGGCGGTGCCGCTGTCGCTGATGCAGGCCTTCGAGGAGCGCCACGGCGTCTACATCGAGCAGGCGTGGGGGATGACGGAGATGAGCCCGCTGGGCACGATCGCGCGGCCGCCCGCCGGCACCGACGACGAGGAGCGCAAGTGGGACTACCGCTCCAGCGCGGGCAGGGTGAACCCGCTGGTCGAGGCGCGGATCGTGGACGACGACGGCGCCGAGGTGGACTGGGACGGCGAGGAGACCGGCGAGCTGGAGGTGCGCGGCCCGTGGATCGCCGCCTCCTACTACCGCGACGACAGCGACGACAAGTTCGACGACGGCTGGCTGCGCACCGGAGACATCGCGTCGATCGACCCGCGCGGCTACGTGCGCATCACCGACCGCGCCAAGGACGTGATCAAGTCCGGCGGCGAGTGGATCAGCTCGGTGGAGCTGGAGAACGAGATCATGGGCCACCCCGACGTGGCCGAGGCGGCCGTGATCGCCATCCCCGACGAGCGCTGGAGCGAACGGCCGCTGGCCTGCATCGTCCCGGAGGAGGGCAAGGAGGTCAGCGCCCAGTCGGTGCGCGAGCACCTGGCCGAGCGCGTGGCCAAGTGGTGGCTGCCCGACACCTACGCGGTCATCGACGAGGTGCCCAAGACCAGCGTCGGCAAGTTCGACAAGAAGGTGCTGCGCCAGCGCCTGGAGGACGGCGAGCTCGACACCGAGCAGGCCGAGGAGGTCAAGGCATGAGCTTCCGCAAGTACGAGGTGGGCGACTACGACGACATGGTCGCGGCGCACTCCTGGGACGTGCCCGAGCGCTACAACATCGCCGTCGACGTGTGCGACAAGCACGACCGCGACCGGCTGGCCATGGTCTGGGAGGACTTCAACGGCGA
>DASQLM010000238.1:0-3361 GCA_035630015.1 Thermoleophilaceae bacterium
GACGGCACCGCGGTGCTGGGCCTGGGCGACATCGGCCCCGAGGCGGCCATGCCCGTGATGGAGGGCAAGGCGATGCTGTTCAAGGAGTTCGCCGACGTGGACGCCTTCCCGATCGCGCTGGACACCAAGGACCCGGACAAGATCGTGGAGACGGTGAAGTTGATCGCGCCCACGTTCGGCGGCATCAACCTGGAGGACATCAGCTCTCCGCGCTGCTTCGAGATCGAGGAGCGGCTGAAGGCCGAGCTGGACATCCCGGTGTTCCACGACGACCAGCACGGCACGGCCATCGTGACGCTGGCGGCGCTGATCAACGCCTGCCGGCTGACCCAGCGCCCGCTGGAGAGCCTGTCGGTGTCGATGGTCGGAGCCGGCGCCGCCGGGGTGGCGGTGGCCAAGATCCTGCTGGGCGCCGGGGTGCCGAGCATCGTGGCCTGCGACCGCTACGGCGCCATCCACTCGGGCCGCGAGGACTACGAGGCCGGCTCGATGAACGCTCCCAAGACCTGGCTGGCCGAGAACACCAACCCCCAGCGCCGCGACGGCTCCCCCGCCGACGTGCTCGAGGGCACCGACCTGTTCATCGGCCTGTCCGGGCCGGGCATCATCCAGGCGCGCGATCTGGAGCGGATGAACGACGACCCGTTCGTGTTCGCCATGGCCAACCCCAACCCTGAGGTCACCCCCGAGGACGCCGCGCCGTACGTGCGCGTGATGGCCACCGGGCGCTCGGACTTCCCCAACCAGATCAACAACGTGCTGGCCTTCCCGGGCATCTTCCGCGGCGCGCTGGACGTGCGCGCCCAGTCGATCACCGAGGAGATGAAGCTGGCCGCCGCCCGCGGCATCGCGTCGACCGTGGCCCAGGAGGAGCTGGCCTCCGACTACATCATCCCCAGCGTCTTCAACCGCGAGGTGAGCCAGCAGGTCGCGCGGGCCGTAGCCGAAGAGGCGGAACGCGCAGGCGCCACCCAGGCGCTGGCGGACACCGCCGAGTTCTCGATTCCCGGCTAGAGGAGCACCACTGTGAAGGTCACCGTCACGGGCGCCACGGGCACCCTGGGACGCGAGGTCGTGGCCGAGCTGAAGCAGCACGGCGACGAGGTCACCGTGCTCTCGCGCGATGCGGACCGCGCGCGTCAGACGCTGGGCGCCGACGTGTCCGCGCTGGAGTGGGCCGACCCCAAGACCCAGGCGCCCCCCATCGAGGCGCTGGCGGGCCAGGACGCGGTCGTGCACCTGCTCGGGGAGCCGATCGCGCAGCGCTGGAGCGAGGACACCAAGCGCGAGATCCGCGACTCGCGGGTGCTGCCGACGCGCAACCTGGTTGCGGTGCTCCGCGACCTGGACCCGGCCCAGCGCCCGTCGGTGCTGGTCTCCCAGTCCGCGGTGGGCTGGTACGGCGCCCGCGGTGACGAGCGGGTGGACGAGTCCGAGCCCGTGGCCGACGACTTCCTGGCCCAGGTCTGCAAAGACTGGGAGGCCGAGGCGCGCGCCGCGGAGGAGCTGGGCCTGCGCGTGGTCTGCACCCGTACCGGCGTGGTGCTGGCCGAGGACGGCGGCGCGCTGGAGAAGATGCTGCCGCCGTTCAAGCTGGGCGTGGGCGGTCCGGTGGCCGGCGGGAAGCAGTACGTGGCGTGGGTGCACACCGACGACGTGGTCGGGGGCCTGCTGCACTGCCTGGACCAGGGCTCGGTGTCCGGCCCGGTGAACATCACGGCGCCCGAGCCGGTGACCAACGCCGAGCTCTCGAAGGTGCTGGGCAAGGTGCTGCACCGGCCCGCGTTCGCACCGGTGCCCGGCCTGGCGGTGAAGCTGCTCTACGGCGAGATGTCCATCATCGTGGTCACCGGCTCACGCGCGGTGCCCACGGCGCTGGAGCAGTCCGGCTACGCGTTTCGGCAGGCCGACCTCGAGGCCGCCCTGCGGGCCGCGACCGGGAACTAGTCCTCGGAGGAGTCGGAGGTAGGAGGCGGGGCCACGGGCTTGCGCTTCCTCCGGCCCGGCAGGCCAACGAGCAGCTCGACCCCGAGCAGGAACACGACGAGCAGGGCGAAGAACCCGATCATGACGGCCATGATCTCGACCATGTCCACGATCAGGTCGAACTGGGAGGACAGCGCGTAGACCGCCAGCACGGCCACGTAGACGGCGGCCAGGCACAGCAGCGCGAAGCCGGCGTCCAGCACCGTGTCGGCCCGGGCATCGTCGCGGCCCTCCAGGACGCGTCCGAGCACGAACAGCACCACGTAGAGGATCAGCACCAGGTAGAGCGGCTGGTAGAGGCCGGACTCGAGTCCCTCGGTGGGCGTCACGATCTGGGCCAGCGAGGCGGTCACGAGCCGTCCGCCTCCTGATCCGAGCGCATCTGGGCCACGGTACGGCCGTCGCCCTTGCCGAACACTCCCTGGAGCTTCCAGCGCGAGTCCTTGCGGGCCGGGAAGACCAGCCACACGATGATCGCCAGTGCACTGATGAGCATGCCCGTGACCAGGCCCGCCTTCTCGCCGTAGCCCTTGCGCTCGGACAGGTACGCGGCAACGATCGCCGACGCCAGCCACACGAAGAGCAGCAGGAGCGCGTTGGAGCCCAGTAGCGCGAAGACGGTCATGCGCCCAGGTACGCCTTCTGGACCTCGGGGTTGTCGCGCAGCTTGTCGGCGTCGTCGCTGATGGCCACCTCGCCGGTCTCCAGCACGTAGCCGCGCTTGCTCACGCCCAGCGCGAAGTTGGCGTTCTGCTCGACCAGCAGGATGGTCATGCCCTGCTCGTTGATCTGGGCGATGGTCTCGTAGATGCGCTCCACCAGGATCGGCGCGATGCCCATCGAGGGCTCGTCGAGCAGCAGGAGCTTGGGGTCGGCCATGAGCGCCCGGCCGATGGCCAGCATCTGCTGCTCGCCGCCGGACATGGTGCCCGCCTTCTGCTTCTCGCGCTCCTCGAGCCTGGGGAACAGGTCGAACACACGCTTGAGGTCCTTCTCGATCCGGTCGTCGCGGCGCAGGAACGCCCCCAGCTCCAGGTTCTCGCGCACGGTCATGCGCGCGAAGCACTTGCGGCCCTCGGGCGACTGGGAGATGCCCATGCCGGTGATGTCCTGCGGCGGGGTCTCGCCGATCTCGTTGCCCTCGAAGGAGATCGAGCCCTCGCGTGGCGGCGTCAGGCCCGAGATGGAGCGGAGCGTGGTGGACTTGCCGGCCCCGTTGGAGCCGATCATCGTCACGATCTCGCCCTCCTCCACGGTCAGCGAGACGCCCTTCAGCGCCTGGATGTTGCCGTAGTAGGTGTGGATGTCCTTGACCTCGAGCAGCGCCATCAGCCGGTGGCCGCCTTCGTGCCCAGGTAGGCCTCGACCACACGCT
>DASQLM010000239.1:0-10316 GCA_035630015.1 Thermoleophilaceae bacterium
CGGCGGCCACCGGCGCCGGCGCCGTGTCGCGCAGGAACTGCTCCAGGGCGGCCGCGATGGCGGCGGCCTCCTCGGGGGAGGCCGCCGACTGCGCGATCTCGATCCGCGGCCGGGGCGGGTGCTGGTCGCCGTTGGTCCCCATCAGGCGGTGGACCCTACCGGCGCGAGCGCTTGGCCTTCCAGTTGCTCGCGCCCAGGCACTGCTGCACCTGCATGCTGCCGCCGTCGCCGAACACCAGGTCGGTCTTGAACACCGACAGGTATCCCTTGCCGGCACCCTTGCGGGTCAGCCTGCCTTCGTACCGGATCACGTTCGGGCTCTGGGTGCCCTTGGCCTTGAAGCTGCCGTCGCGCCCGATCATCAGCGGGAAGCCGGACAGGGTGTACAGGCTCTCCCGCTTGAACTCCCGGGTGCGGCTGCAGAACACGTTCACGCCAACGCTGATCGAGCGCAGGAAGCCGTTCTGCACGTCGATCACCAGGCCGCCGGTGCCCTTGTAGTAGCCGTCGTAGGAGATGGTCTTCCCGCGGCTGTACACGGTCACGGTCTTCCGCAGGCTCTGGGCCTGGCCGGTCTCGGTGCCGCGCACGCTGGCCGTCACGGTCAGCTTGGTGCGGCCCTTGCGCCGGAGCTCGGCCCGCTGGCGGCGCGGGATCACCGCGTTGCCGTAGGAGTAGTCGTCGCCGTAGTCCAGCTCGATCTGGTTGGTCTTCAGCGCCTTGGAGCCGCTCTTCACGGTCATGGTGCCCACGACGTTCTCGTCGCCGTCCTCGTTGTCCACGTAGACGGTGGCGTACTGCCCCGACTGCATGGCTCGCGAGTCGACCTGGAAGGCGGGCTTGGCGGTCGCCGCGGGGGCCAGCACCAGCGGTGCCGACACGCACAGCGCGGGGAGGAGCTTGCGGAGTGGTGAGGTCATGGCCCCACCATCCGCCCGCTCCTGCCCGCGCGCACCAGGGGGTTCCCTAGCTGACCCGGGGGTATCCTCCGCTGGTGCCAGAGATCCCCGTCTTCGACCACGACGCCGTGCTCAGGGCGATCGATCCGCTCGAGGCCATCGACCACGTCCGCCGTGGCTTCGTGGAGTACGCCGCCGGCGAGTGGACGATGCCGTCGAAGGTCTACCTCCAGGCGCCACCGGCCGGCGACTTCCGCGCCATGCCCGCCCTGGGCTCGGGGCTGGCCATCCTGAAGTGGGTGACCTCGTTCCCCGGCAACCCCGCCGAGGGGCTGCCCGTGGTCATGGGCACCATCTCCATCTCCAGCGCTCTCGACGGCCGCCCGCTGGCCCTGGCCGACGTGCGCTCGGTGACCGCGCTGCGCACCGGGGCCGTGGCGGCGGTGGCCACCCAGGAGCTGGCCCGCGAGGACGCGTCCACGGTGGGCATCGTCGGCTGTGGCCTCCACGGGACGTGGGCGGCGCGCTGCCTGGCGGCGGCCGAGTACGGGCCCGGCGTGTGCTTCGACCCCGACCCGGAGGCGGCCGGCGCGCTGGCCGGCGAGCTGGGCTGGGAGGCCGGGTCGCTGGAGGACGCCCTGGCCTGCGACGTGGTGACCTGCGTGACCCCCGGCAACCGGCCGGTGGTCACCGCCGGCGCGCTGCGCCCCGGCACGCACCTGAACATGCTCGGGGCCGACGGCCCGGGCAAGGCCGAGGCCGAGGTGGCGGCCGTGGAGCGCTGCCTGCTGTTCTGCGACGAGTGGAAGCAGGCGTCTCACGGCGGCGAGCTGACCGGCGCGGTGGAGGCGGGGCTGGTCGCGCGCGAGCGGGTCACCGAGCTGGGCGCGGTGCTGACCGGGTCCGCCCCGGGCCGGGGCTCGGACACCGACGTGACCCTGTTCGACTCCACCGGCCTGGCCATCCAGGACCTGGCGCTGTGCCACGCGCTGATGGAGGCCCACGCCGCCGGGGTGCTGGGATCGCGGACGGTGGCGCTGTGACCTCCTTCGCCGTGGTGGCCGCGGCCATCGCCGTCGCCGTGCCGGGCGTCCAGGCGCCCGCGGCCAAGCCCGACCGGGCCCACACGGGCGGCAGCTCGATCGACACCAAGGTGGGCTTCCGACTCGGCGGCGGCCAGGTCAAGGGTTTCGCCATCGGCTACGTGGCGCCCTGCGACGACGGCGAGACGCTGCGCGGCACCTACCGCTTCAAGCCCACGCGGGTGCGCAGAGGCCGCTTCGGGGTTCGCGGCTCCAGCACCGGCACGCTGCCGGACGGCCGCGCCACCGGCTCGAAGCTGCGGCTGGCCGGAGTGCTGGCCAGGGGCAGGAGCAGGGGCACGTTCGCCATCACCACCCAGATGGCCCGGCCCGAGGGCGAGGGCGTGGCCACCTGCCGCAGCGGCCGCCTGAGCTGGACCGCCTCGCGCTAGCTCAGCGGATCAGCACCGCGGCGCCGACCGGCACCCGCTGGTACAGGTCGATCACGTCCGACACGTGCATCCGGATGCACCCGTGCGAGGCGTTGGAGCCGATCGACCAGGACTCGGACGTGCCGTGGATGCCCACGCCGCCGGCGATGCCCAGCCAGCGGGCCTTGAGCGGGTTGTCCGGCGCGCCGCCGGGCACGGTCCGGCCGGCGTAGCTCCCGGCCCACGGGCGGTTGGGCGCCGTCCACGCCGGGTTCACCTGCTTGTTCTGGATCCGGTACAGCCCGGGCGGGGTCTCGGTGCCGGCGGCGCCCACCGCGATGCCGTACGAGCGGTTGTAGCGCAGGTTCTTGAACAGCCGCAGGCGGTGCCCGCCGCGGTCGATGGTCACGATCGTCCGGTTGCGCCGGCGCAGGTCGATCAGCCGCACCGCGGGGCGCACGCGGAACACCTTCGGCGCCAGCCCGCGGGACAGGGACGGGTTCAGGATCCGGCGCCGGATCGCCTTGTCCAGCCGGGCCGCGCTGATCCTCGACCCGTAGCGCGCCTTGCGGCCGATGATCCGGCTCACCGTGATCCGCATGCGGGCGTTGCGGCCGTAGCGGCGCGTGACCTGCTCGGTGCGCTTGGCGAACGCCGACAGCGAGGCGGCCCGGAAGGAGATCACGGGCGCCACGGCGCGGCCGGCCTTCGCCTTCAGCGCCCGCCGCGCGGTGCTCCGCTCGGCGAAGCGCAGCCGCAGCCGCCCGGTGGTCAGCACGAACGTCCGCCGCCCCACGCGCACGCGGAAGCGGCGCTGGATCCGGGGTCGCGCCTGGGCCTTGAGGCGGGCGGTGGCCTCGGCCACGGTCAGACCCGCGACCGGCACGCCCACCACGGTCACACCGGCCTTGATCCGGGGCACGGGCTTGGGCGCGGGGGCGGGCACGGGGGCCGGCGGCGTCGTGGGCACCTGCGCCGCCACGGCGGCGGGCCCTCCCAGGCAACAGGCGATCACGGCGACCGTCGGCACTCGCTTGCGCATCACGCTCAGAGTAGGGAGTGGCCGCATTCCGGTGGCGGCGCGAAATTCGCCGCCCAGGCCCGACCTGTCCCCTACAGCGGGATGTTCCCGTGCTTGCGCTTGGGCCCTGCGACCCGCTTGGTCTCCAGCATCTTCAGCGCGTGGATCAGCTTGGGCCGCGTCTCGTGCGGCTCGATCACGTCGTCGAGGTAGCCCCGCTCGGCCGCCGAGTAGGGGTTGGCGAAGCGGGCCTTGTAGTCGTCCATGAGCTTCTGGCGGCGCTCGTCGGGGGTCGGCGAGTTCGCGATGTCGCGGCGGTAGATGATGTTCACCGCGCCCTCGGGTCCCATCACCGCGACCTCCGCCTGCGGCCAGGCGAAGTTGAAGTCGGCCAGCATGTGCTTGGAGTTCATGACGTCGTAGGCGCCGCCGTAGGCCTTGCGCGTGACCACCGTCAGCTTCGGCACGGTGGCCTCGGTGAACGCGTACAGCAGCTTGGCGCCGTGGCGGATGATGCCGCCCCACTCCTGGTCGGTGCCGGGCAGGAAGCCGGGCACGTCGGTGAAGGTCACGATCGGCACGTTGAAGGCGTCGCAGAAGCGCACGAAGCGCGCGGCCTTCTCGGACGCGTCGATGTCCAGCACGCCCGCCATCTGCGACGGCTGGTTGCCCACGATGCCCACCGGCTTCCCGCCCAGGCGGGCGAAGCCGATGATGATGTTCATCGCGAAGTGCTCCTGCACCTCGAAGAAGTCGCCGTCGTCGACGATCCGGCCCACCACGTCGCGCATGTCGTAGGGCTTGTTCGGTGAGTCGGGCACGATCGAGTCCAGCTCGGTGTCCATGCGGTCGTGCGGGTCGCCGCTGTCCATCTGCGGCGGCGTCTCCAGGTTGTTCTGGGGCAGGAAGGACATGAAGTAGCGCACGTCCTCCAGGCACGACTCCTCGTCCTCAGCCGCGAAATGGGCCACGCCGGACTTCTGGTTGTGGGTCATGGCACCGCCCAGCTCCTCGAACTCCACCTCCTCGCCGGTGACCGTCTTGATCACGTCGGGGCCGGTGATGAACATGTGCGAGGACTCCTTGACCATGAAGATGAAGTCGGTCATGGCGGGGGAGTACACGGCGCCGCCCGCGCACGGGCCCATGATCAGCGAGATCTGCGGGATCACGCCCGAGCACTGCACGTTGCGCACGAACACGTCGCCGTAGGCGCCCAGCGAGACCACGCCCTCCTGGATCCGCGCCCCGCCGGAGTCGTTGATGCCGATCACCGGGCAGCCGATCTTGGCCGCCAGGTCCATGATCTTCACCATCTTCTCGGCCATGACCTCGCCCAGCGAGCCGCCGAACACCGTGAAGTCCTGGCTGAACACGCAGACGGGCCGGCCGTTGATGGTGCCGTGGCCGGTCACCACGGCGTCGCCCCAGGGCCGGTTCTTCTGCATGTCGAAGTCCGACGTGCGGTGGCGCACGAACGTGTCCAGCTCCTGGAAGCTGTCCTCGTCCAGGAGCTTGAGGACCCGCTCGCGGGCGGTCATCTTGCCCCGGTCGTGCTGTTTCTCCTCGGCCTCCGGGTTGGTGTGGGCGGCCGCCTCGCGCAGCTCGTTCAGCTGCTCGAGCTTCTCCTCGTAGGTCTCGGGGCTCTTCTGACGCATGGGGCGCGGCATGCTACAGGCGCAGCCATCGAGCCGGCCGTTCAAGAATCTGCCAGGGACGGCAGATTCTTGGCGTTCTATCCCTCGCGGGAGAAAGGCCGGTGGTGGGCCGAGCCCAGGTGGTCCAGCGTGTCCTCGAGCACCGCGGTGGCGCGCACGGGGTCGATCACGGTCGCGGGATCCTTCTCCGGCTCGGCCGCCACGGGTTCCGGCTCCGGCTCCGGCGTGGGCGCCGGGACCGGCCGCGAGAACCAGCGCCGGTACCAGGGCGCCCTGACCACCAGCGGCTCCGGCTCGGGCTCGGGTTCCGGCTCCGGCTCCGGCTCCGGCTCGGGCTCGGCTTGCACCAGCTCCAGGTCGGCGGACAGGGTGACCTTCGTGCCCCAGCCGGACCCCTCGAGCTCCACGGTGCCGCGGGCGTGTTCGCCCTCCCAGGCGACCGTGTGCTCGGGATCCAGCCTGCTGATGGCGATCTCGCCGAACTCGCCCAGATGCTGGGCCAGGGACTCCACCTCGCTCACCTCGCTCCACAGCTCGGGCGGGGACTTGACGAGGGTGCGGTTCACGGAAAGGTCGGGCATCGACCCCCGGTTCGCCCGACCCGGGGCGACTCCTTCCGCGTGAAACGGCGTGGGTCAGGAGTTGCGGGGCGCGAGGCCCATGCGAAGCGCCCCGACGGCCTGCTGCATGGCGTCGTGCGCCGCGGGCGAGATGCCCGTCAGGTTCGCGAAGCCGTGCGGAAGGCTCGGGAACCGCTGCAACGCGACGGGCACGCCCGCCTCGCGCAGGCGCAGGGCGTACTGCTCGCCCTCGTCGCGCAGCGGGTCGAAGCCGCCCGTGGCCACGTAGGCGGGCGGCAGGCCCGACAGGTCGTCGGCGTTCATCGGCGCGCACCTGACGTCCGAGCCGTCGCCGCCGCAGAGGAAGTTGGACTGGAACCAGTCCATCAGGTCGGCGGTGAGCAGGAACCCGTCCTTGAACAGCTCGTACGAGCGGGTCCTCGTGCCCAGCGCGGTCGACGGGTAGATCAGCCACTGGAAGGCCGGCATCGGGCCGCCGGCGGCCTTCATCGCCTGGCTGACCACCGCCCCCAGGTTGCCGCCGGCGCTGTCGCCCCCCACGGCGATCCGCTCCGGGTCCACGCCGAACCGGTCCGCGCTCTCGACCGCGAACCGGAACGCCGCCTCGCAGTCCTCGGCCGATGCCGGCATCGGGTTCTCGGGCCCCATCCGGTAGTCCACCGCCAGGACCGCCGCGCCCGCACCGTGGACCGCCAGCCGCGAGGCGTAGTCGCAGGTGTCCGGGCTGCCCACCACGTGGCCGCCGCCGTGGTAGTGGACCAGCATCGGCAGGCCCTCGTCGGCGGGGGGAGGCGAGTACAGGCGCGCCGGCACCTTGCCCGCGGGCCCGGGCAGCGTCAGCTCCTCGACGTGGTAGACCCGCTCGCAGGGCGGTGCGATGGCGCAGAACTCGCGCTCGTAGTAGGTGCGTGCCTGGTCCACCGGCAGCGATTCCATCGGCGCCTCGCCCAGCTTCTCCTGCATGGCCAGCATGACCTGGATGTCGCGGTCCAGCGTCTGGCCGTCGATCACCACGGGCGGTCCGCCGGCCAGCTTGGCCTTGGCGCCCGCGGGCAGGTTCTTCAGCGCCCGGGCCAGCGCGCCGCGTGTGCGCTCGGCTGTTTTCAGGTCCTCCACTGGTCCTCGCGCACCTTATCCCGCTCAAGAAACGGCCCGCGGAGGCCGAGGAAACAGTGATCGACGTGGATTCGTGGCCCCGCCCCCAGCCGGACGAGACGTGCGACGAGCGCGGGCTGCGGCGTGCCTTCAGGCAGGAGGTGCGCGAGGCCACCCGCAGCACCGGCATCTCGGCCGGGCTGATCGGCGTGGTGGCCTTCCCGCTCTGGGGGGTCTTCGACTACCTCGTCGCCCCCGACCACGCCGGCACGTTCGTGATCCTGCGGCTGGCCTTCGACGTGCCGATCCTCGTGTTGTGGCTGCTGCTGATCGGCCCGCTCGGCCGCCGCCGCCCCGAGCTGCTGATGCTGGGCATCATGACCGCCATCGAGATCGCGATCGCGCTGATGATCGCGCGCCTGGACGGCCAGCACGCCGCGTACGCCATGGGGATGAGCCTGCCCCTGTTCGCCGCCGCCTTCCTGCTGCTGTGGTCGTGGCGGTACACGCTGGCGCTGGCCGTGATCGGCGTCCTCGCGCTCGTGGGGGCGTTCCTGACCGTGTCCGACCCGCCCAGCACCGCCGAGCTGACCACCGTGGGCTTCTACGTGGGCACCGCGTCGGTGCTGGCCTGCGTCGCCCAGCTGCACCGCGAGCGCCTGGCCTGGAGCGAGTTCTGCAACCGCCAGGAGCTCGAGCGCGAGCAGGCCCGCAACATCGAGCTGGTCGAGGAGCTGGCCCGCCTGAGCCACGAGGACCCGCTGACCGGCCTGGCCAACCGCCGGGCCTGGGACGCGGTCCTGTCCCGCGAGGTCGAGGCCGCGCGGATCCAGGAGAGCGACCTGGCGCTGCTGCTGTGGGACATCGACGACTTCAAGACCGTGAACGACGAGCTCGGCCACGCCGTCGGCGACGCGGTGCTGGTGACCGCCGCCCGATCGCTGCGCGACGGGGCCGGCCCGGGCCGCATGGTGGCGCGCCTCGGCGGTGACGAGTTCGCCGTGCTCTGCCCGGGACTGGACGCGGGCGGCGCCGCGGCACTGGCCGACCGGCTGTGCGACTCGTTCTCCCATCTGACCGAGCACGACCCGGCCGTGCCGGTGGTCAGCTGCTCGATCGGCGCCGCGGCCGCCCGCGGCCAGGCGT
Source organism: Thermoleophilaceae bacterium (assembly GCA_035630015.1). Lineage (GTDB taxonomy): Bacteria > Actinomycetota > Thermoleophilia > Solirubrobacterales > Thermoleophilaceae > JAAYBF01. The sequence goes on from DASQLM010000239.1 coordinate 7,854, forward strand.
GCTCGGCCAGCGACCTGATGCTGCGCGCCGACGAGCGGCTCTACCGCGCGAAGCGCTCCCGCGAGGACGCGGGCGAGCGCGACCGGACCCTCTAGGCCAGGCCCATCCGCAGCGCGCCTGCGGTCTCCATCATCGCCTCGCGCGCCGCCGGCACCACGCGGGTGTAGTTGGCGAAACCGTGCACCAGCCCGTCGTGGCGCCGGCACGCGGCGGGCACCCCCGCGGCGGCCAGTGCCTGGGCATACTCCTCGCCCTCGTCGCGAAGCGGATCGAACCCGGCCGTGGTCACGTACGCCGGCGGCAGGCCCGCGAGGCTCTCGGCCAGCAGGGGCGAGGCCAGCGGGTTCTGCAGGTCGGCGGCGTCGGGCAGGTACTGCTCCCGGTACCACTCGATATCGGTGTCGGTCAGCTGCAGCCCCTCGGCGAACAGGTCCCGCGAGGGCCGCCGCCGGGTCAGGTCCACCGCGGGGTAGATCAGCAGCTGGAAGGCGGGCGCGGGACCGCCGCCGTCCCGCGCGGCCAGGCACACGGCCGCGGCCAGGTTGCCGCCCGCGCTGTCGCCGCCCACGGCGATCCGGTCCGGGTCGGCGCCCAGCTCGTCCACGTGTTCGGCGGCCCAGAGGAACCCGGCCAGCGCGTCGTCGATCGCGGCGGGGAAGGGGTGCTCGGGGGCCAGCCGGTAGTCCACCGACAACACGGCGACGCCGGCGTGGCGGGTGAACAGGCGGCAGGCGCCCTCGCAGGAGTCCAGGTCCCCGACCACGTGCCCGCCGCCGTGGTAGTGCACCAGCAGCGGCACACCGCCGTCGGCCGGCGGTGGCGAGTACAGGCGCGCCGCCATCGGCCCGGCCGGGCCGGGGAGGGTCAGGTCGCGAACGTCGTAGACCCGCTCGGGCGGTCCCTCGACGGCCACCGTCTCGTGCGCGAAGCGCCTGCGCTCGACGTCCAGGGGAGTGTCGCCGAGCTTCTCGCGCCCGGCCAGCTCGGCGCCGCCGAGCATGGCGCGCACGTCCAGGTCCAGCCGCAGCGAGTCGATCTCGTCCGGCACCTCACGGGCCAGGGCCAGCTTCAGCGGGCGCGGCAGGCGCGACAGGCCGCGGGCGGCGCCGCCGCGGATCCGCTCGGCCGGCGGCAGCTCTGCGTAGGAGGGCAAGCGGGAGGGCCTACGCCTCGGAGTACTCGCCGAACTCCTCGCGCATCACGCCGCACACCTCGCCGAGCGAGGCCCTGTCCTTCAGCGCGGCGCGCATGGGCTCGAGCAGGTTGCCGTCGCCCTTGGCCACTTGGCGCAGCTCCTCCAGGCGCCTGTCCACGGCCTCCTGGTCGCGGTCGGTCTTGAACTGTTTCAGGCGCTCGACCTGCTGGCGCTCGGACTCGGGGTCCACCCGCAGGATCTCGACCTCGTCGACCTCGTCGGTCACGTAGTCGTTCACGCCGACCACGATGTCCTGCTTGAGCCGGTAGCGCTCCTCGTAGCCCCAGGCCGACTCCTCGACCTCGGCGCGGACGAACGGGATGCACTCCACCGACCCGCCCAGCTCGTCGACCTTGTCGATCAGGCCCTGCGCGCCGGTCTCGATCTGGTCGGTCAGGTTCTCGACGAAGTACGACCCGGCGAACGGGTCGACGGTGTCGGTCGCGCCCGACTCGGCGGCGATGATCTGCTGCGTGCGCAGCGCGATCCGCGCCGCGGTCTCCGAGGGCAGCGCCAGCGCCTCGTCGAAGCCGTTGGTGTGCAGCGACTGGGTGCCGCCGGCCACGGCGGCGAAGCCCTGCAGGGCCACGCGCACGATGTTGTTGTGCGGCTGCTGGGCGGCCAGGGTCACGCCGCCGGTCTGGGTGTGGAAGCGCATGGTCTGCGACTTCGGGTTGGTCGACCCGAAGCGCTCCTTCATGATTCGCGCCCACATCCGGCGGGCGGCGCGGAACTTGGCCACCTCCTGGAACACGTTGTTGTGGCCGTTGAAGAAGAAGGCCAGCCGCGGGCCGAACTCGTCCACGTCGAGGCCCGCGTCCAGCGCCGCCTGCACGTAGGCGATGGCGTTGGCCAGGGTGAAGCCCACCTCCTGCACGGCCGAGCAGCCCTTCTCGCGCATGTGGTAGCCCGAGATCGAGATCGTGTTCCACTTCGGCACGTTCTCGCGGCAGTAGGCGAACAGATCGGTGGTCAGACGCATGGCCGGCACCGGCGGGTAGATGAAGTTGCCGCGCGCGATGTACTCCTTGAGCACGTCGTTCTGCGTCGTCCCGCGCAGCTGCTCCGACTCCACGCCCTGCTCCTCGCCGACCAGTTCGTACAGCAGCAGCAGCACGGCGGCGGGCGCGTTGATGGTCATCGACGTGGACACCTCGTCCAGCGGGATGCCGTCGAACACCCGGCGCATGTCGTCGATGGTGTCGATGGCCACGCCGGTGCGGCCCACCTCGCCGTCGCACAGCGGGTCGTCGGAGTCGCGCCCCAGC
>DASQLM010000240.1:0-15478 GCA_035630015.1 Thermoleophilaceae bacterium
CAGGCGCAGCGCGTCGTACTCGTCGTTGGCCAGGTACTCGGCCAGGCCGCTCACGCGCGCGTGCATGTCGGCGCCGCCCAGCTCCTCGTCCTCGGACACCTCGCCGGTGGCCATCTTCACCAGCGGCGGGCCGCCCAGGAAGACCTTGGCCCGCTCACGGACGAAGATGTTGTAGTCCGACATGCCGGGCAGGTAGGCCCCGCCGGCGGTGGAGTTGCCGAACACCAGCGCCAGCGAGGGGATGCCCAGCGACGACAGCCGGGTGATGTTGCGGAACGTCTCGCCGCCGGGGATGAAGCCCTCGGCCTGCGTGCGCAGGTCCGCGCCGCCGGACTCGACCAGCTGCACCATCGGCATCCGGTTGACCTCCGCCACCTCCATCATCCGCAGCGCCTTGCGCCAGGTGTGGGGGTTGGAGGTGCCGCCCTTGACCGTGGGGTCGGCGCCGCCGATCACGCACTCCACGCCCTCGACCGGGCCGATGCCGGCCACCATCGACCCGCCCACCTTGTAGTCGGTGCCGTAGGCCACGAACGGCTGCAGCTCAAGGAACGGCGCGTCGCGGTCCAGCAGCAGCTCGATCCGCTCGCGGATGCCCAGCTTGCCGCGATCCTTGTGGCGCTGCACGTAGCGCTCGCCCCCGCCCGCCAGCACGTCGCGGAGCACCTCGTCCAGCTCGGCCAGCTTGGCCTCCATCGACTGGCGTGCCTCCTGAGCCGCGGGTCCGCGCGGGTCGTGCTTCGAGGTCAGGACGGGCACGGTGCGACAGTATGCCGGGAACGACTGGCTGACCGGCCAGTGCCCGACATCGGAGGAGCGCTTTGAGCCTGGACCACCCCGCGATCATCACCTGTTCCATCTCCGGCGCCCTCGCCAACCGCGAGCAGTGCCCGGCGATCCCCTACACGCCCGAGGAGTACGCCTCCGAGGCCCGGCGGATCGTGGACGAGGGCGGCGTGCACATCCACATCCACGCGCGCAAGCCGGACGGCACCCCGTCCTACGAGATCGAGGACTTCCAGAACATCAAGGACGCGATCGTGGCCGAGGTGGGCGACGCGGCCATCATCAACTTCTCCACCGGCACCGTGGGCGTTTCGGTCGAGAAGCGGATCGCCTACCTGCGCGAGGTCCGGCCCGAGGTGGCGGCATTGAACATGGGCTCGATGAACTACGCCAAGTACTCGAAGTCGCGCAAGGACTTCGTGTTCAAGACGGTGTTCGAGAACAGCTTCGACGAGATCATCGAGCTGCTGGGCGCCATGAACGAGCTGGGCATCCGGCCCGAGCACGAGTGCTTCGACGTGGGCCACGTGGGCTCGCTGGCGCCGCTGGTGGACATGGGCGTGCTGCACGAGCCGCTGCACGTGGACCTGGTCATGGGCGTGACCGGCGGCGTCCCGGCCACCGCGCGCAACCTGGCGATGATGGCCGACAACGTGCCCGAAGGCGCCCACTGGGGCGTGATCGGCATCTCGCGCGTGCAGTGGATGCTCGTGGCGGCGGCGCTGACGCTCGGCGGCTCGATCCGCGTGGGCCTGGAGGACAACCTGTACCTGCCCAACGGCACCATGGCCACGTCCAACGGCGAGCTGATCGCCAAGGCGCGGCAGCTCACCGAGGACATCGGCCGGCGGCCGGCGACGGTCGAGGAGGCGCGCTCGATGCTGGGGCTGCCCGCCCCCGCGGTCGCCGCCGCCTAGGAGGCGCCGGCGAGCACCGGCGACCAGAGCGCGACGCGGCCGCCGCCGCCGCGCTTGGCCTCGTACATGGCCGCGTCGGCGCGCTCGATCAGGGTACCCGCGCCCGGGCGCGGTCCGGTGACCAGCGTTACGCCGATGCTCATGGTGACGCGGCGCGCGACCTCGTCGTCCATCTTTGCGAGCGCCTCGCCTGCCGCCTCGAGTAGATCATGGCTGACCAGCACGGCCTCCTCGCCCGTGACCCGCCGCAGCAGCACGCCGAACTCGTCGCCGCCCAGCCGGCCGGCCACGTCGCCGCTGCGCAGGCGGCGCAGCAGGGCCAGCGAGACCGTCTTGATGACCTCGTCACCCACGCCGTGCCCGGACAGGTCGTTGACCTGCTTGAAGTTGTCCAGGTCGATCAGCAGCACCGCGCCCTGGACCTGGCGAAGCCGGCCCCCGGCCAGCTCGCCGTTGAGCTCATCCATGAAGCGACGGCGGTTGAACAGCCAGCTCAGCGGGTCGTGGTCGGCCATGTGCTGCATCTGCTGCTCGGCCCGCTTGCGCGTGTCGATGTCCATGATCTGCGAGAGCCGGAACAGCGGCTCGCCGTCCTCGCCGTCCAGCAGGGAGGACGTCAGGTGCACCCAGCGCACGTCGCCGCCGGGCCGCACGATTCGCAGCTCCGATCGCACCACCATGTCGTCTCCGGTGACCAGCCCGGCCATCTCCGAGCGCACGCGGTCCATGTCGTCGTCGTGTGCGAAGTCCAGGATGCCGCTCATGCCCAGCAGGTCCTCTATCCGGACGCCGAGAATCCGCGCCAGCTCCTGGTTGGCCTCCACGATCTGCCCGGAGTGCTCCTCGGTCAGGGCCACCACGGCCATGCCCGTCGCCGAATCCTCGAACGCCACGCGGAAGCGCGCCTCGGCCTGGCGCCGGGCCTCCTCCAGCTCGACCCGCTCGGTCACGTCCGTGGCCGACATGTAGAGCAGGCCCTCCTCGGCGTCCAGGGTGTTGTTCACGGTCACGTGGCGGACGTCGCCGTCGCCGGTCAGGAAGCGCACCGTGTGTGACACCTGGCCGCTGCTCTCGGAGGCCAGGATCTCGGCCAGGTGGCGTTCGGCGATGTGGAGGTCGTCGGGGTGCACGACGTCGGCCAGCCCGAGGCTCATGAGCTCGTCGAGCGGGCGTCCCAGCACCTCCGTCCAGCGCCGGTTCATGCGCCGGGGGCGCCCGTCAAGGGTGAAGATGCCCAGCATCTGGCTGGACAGCTCGAAGTAGCGGTCGCTCTCAGCGGCCGAACGGCGGGCCCGCGTGGCCATGGAGCCGCACAGCGCGCCCACCCCGACGAAGACGACGGCGCGGGTGAGGTAGCCCAGCGCCGGCAGCTGGTTGTCCTCGAACCGGTACCCGATGACGAAAACCAGCCAGCCCGCCGCCCCGGCCAGCACTCCGGCACGGAAGCCGCGCTCCGTGGCCAGCAGGCAGATGGGGATCAGGTACAGGAAGGTCAGGCCGTCGCCCGGCGTGCCGAACGCAAGCCGGATCGCGAACACGACGGGGAACAGGACCACGGCCAGCGCTGTGACCTTCGTCCGCCGTTCCAGCGTGCGCAGGGGATCCCATCCGGACATGTCCCCTTCTCCATCGGGCGATCGCCCGGCCCACTTGAGCCGTAGGGTGAGCGCATGCGCGCCCATCGAGTCCACGTCAGCCACGATTTCGCCAAGCCGCCGGAGCGGGTGTTCGCCTACATGTGCGAGCACGAGAACCTGGGGCCGTTGTTCAACGCCGAAATCACCCGCGTCTGCGACGGCGACACCGACCGCAACGGCGTGAACTCGGTGCGCAAGCTGAAGGTGGGGCCGCTGCCGCCGTTCGAGGAGACCGTGCACGAGTACGTGCCGGGCGAGCGGATCGTGTACCGGATCACCAAGGGCGGCCCGCTGAAGGACCACGTGGGCGTGCTGGAGTTCAGCCCCACGCCCAGCGGCGGGACGCACCTCGAGTACAACATCCGGATCGCGTCGGCCATCCCGGGCCTGGCCCCCATCGTGGCGTCGGGGCTGACCCGGGACATCAGCAAGAACCTGCCGCTGGTGGACGAGCGGGCCTAGGCCCGCACGCGCGCGGGCCGCGTAGGCGCGGCACCGCCTGGCAGCTCTGACCGGCCACTAGATTCGAGCGGTGCACAGGCTGGCCGACTGGTTGCTGCTGGGGGCGGTCACGCTGGCCCTCGGTGCCGGCCTGGGCGCCGCCGGCCTGCCCTCCTCGTACCTGTTCGGCGCGCTGCTGGCCGGTCTGCTGGCGGCGCTGCGGTTCCCGGGCCGCCTGGAGGTGCCCGACCGGGTGTTCGTGGCGGCGCAGGCGGTCACCGGGGTCACGCTCGGCGCCTACCTGGAGCCCGACTCGCTGGAGGCCGTGGCCGGCTCCTGGCTGCCGGTGCTGCTGGTCAGCGCCGGGACCCTGGCGCTGAGCGTGGCCGCCGGGAAGCTGCTGGCGCGCACCACCGACTGCGACGAGACCACCGCGTCGCTGGGGCTGGTGGCGGGCGGCGCCACGGGCATCGTGGCCATGGCCGACGAGCTGGGCGGCGACGGCCGGCTGGTGGCCTTCATGCAGTACGCGCGTGTCCTGATCGTGGTGCTGATCACCCCGCTGGTGGCGGCCGTGGCCTTCCCCGGCCACTCCAGCGCGACCGCCGCCGCGACGGAGACGCCGCTGCTGGGCGAGCCCTCGTGGTGGGCGATCACCGCAGCGGTGGCGGTGGCCGGCGCCGCGGCCGGTGCCCTGGTGCGCCTGCCCAACCCGTGGATCCTGGGCCCGCTGCTGGTGTCGGGCGCGGCCACGCTGGTCGCCCCTTCGGGCACGTTCGAGGTGCCCGAGCTGCTGCGCGAGGCGGCCTTCATCGGCATCGGCGCCCAGGTGGGCCTGCGCTTCACCCCCGACACGCTGCGCGAGGTCGGCCGCCTGCTCGGCCCGGTGCTGGTGAGCATCGCGGGGCTGATCGCCGGCTGCTTCGGCCTGGCCGTACTGCTGCACCTGACCGCCGACGTGTCGCTGGCCGACGCCTACCTGGCCACCACCCCGGGCGGGTTCTATGCCGTGGCCGCGATCGCCTTCGGCGCCAACGGGGACACCACCTTCATCGTCGCCGTGCAGGGCCTGCGGGTGCTGGTCATGGTACTGCTGGCGCCGGCGGTGGTGCGCCGGCTCAATCGCCGCGCCTGATTCCCGGCACGTCGGCGTTGGCGGGATTAGCATCGGCAGATGGCGTCCCCGCCGCTGCACTACGCGGCCTTCACCGACACACCGACGGGGGGCAATCCGGCCGGCGTGGTGCTGGACGCCGCGGACATGAGCGACGCCGAGATGCTGGCGCTGGCCGCCCGGCTGGCGTACTCGGAGTCGGCCTTCCTGTGGCCCCGGGAAGAGGAGGGCCACTACGACGTGCGGTACTTCAGCCCCGAGGCCGAGGTGCCCTTCTGCGGTCACGCGACCATCGCCTCCGGCGTGGCCCTGGCCGAGCACCAGGGCGCCGGCGGCCGGCTGGTGCTGCACACCGCCAGCGGGCTCGTTCCCGTGGACACCTCCACGGACGAGCAGGGCCACACGATGGCCACGCTGACCAGCGTGGCGCCGTACGTGGAGTCGCCGGACCCCGCGCTGGTGACCGGCACGCTGGAGACGCTGGGCTGGGACCCCGCGGGGCTGGACCCGCTGCTGGCACCGCGGGTGGGGTTCGCGGGCGCGCGGCACCTGATCCTGCCCTGCCGCAGCCGCGACCGGCTGGCCGACGTGGAGTACGACTTCGAGGCGCTCAAGGCGCTGATGCTGGCCCACGACCTGACGACCGTGGACCTGGTGTGGCGCGAGGACGCGACCACGTTCCACGCGCGCAACCTGTTCCCCGTCGGCGGGGTGGTCGAGGACCCGGCCACCGGCGCCGCGGCCGCCGCCTTCGGCGCCTACCTGCGGACCCTCGGCGCGATCCGCCCGCCGGTGGAACTGACGATCTTCCAGGGCCACGACATGGGCCGGCCCAGCACGCTCACCGTGCACGTGGACGAGGCCGAACGCCCCGAGCTGCGGGTCAGCGGCACCGCGGTGGCCATGGAGGACGCGGTGTGAGGTCCCTGGACTTCAGCCGCTGAGCGCCTGGCGTACGAACGGCTCCAGCACCCGGCCGGCGCCTGCGGCGGTCCGGTCGGGTGGCCCCGAGGGCGAGGCGGCGTAGCTCACGCCCAGGCGCACGGCCACGTCGGCCAGCTGGCGCGCGTCACGCTCGCGCACCTCCGGCCAGCGCTCCATCAGCACCCCGGTCAGGCGCTCGGTGGCGTGCACGAACAGCGGCTCGCCCTGCACGGTCAGCAGCGGCAGCAGTTCCTCGGCGCCCACGCCGGAGGTGACGGCGCGCAGGAACGGGTTGTCGGCCGCTGCGCGGAGGAACACGGTCAGCGCCGCGGTCAGCGCGGTGCCCGGGTCGTCGCTGTTGGCGTGCACCGCCTGCTCCACCTCGCCCAGGAAGCGGTCGGCCTCGCGCAGCACGAAGGCCTGGGCGAACTCCTCCCGGCTACCGAACTCCTTGTAGAGCGTCTGGCGGCTGACGCCCGCGGCCCGAGCCACCTCGGCCATCGATACCTGGCCCCACTCGCGCTCGGAGATGAGCTCGCGCATGGCGTCCAGCAGCGTGTCGCGCAACAGCTGCCGGGCGGCGGTTGGGTAGGCGACCGCCATCAGGGCGCCTTCTCGAAGTCGACCTTGTCGCGCACGCCGCAGTCGGGGCAGGCCCAGTCGTCCGGGACCTCGCTCCACGACGTGCCCGCCGGGAACCCCTCGCGCGGGTCGCCCACCTCCTCGTCGAAGGCGTACTCGCACTCGGGGCACACGTAGACGGTCATGCGGCCACCCCGAACTTGCGCATCACCTTCTCCCGCCGCGCCGGCAGGATGTTGGCGCGCGTGACGTCGCCCTCGTAGTGCTCGAGCACGCGGTGGTCCATGACCCGTCGCCACACCGGCGGGAACAGGGCGATCAGGATCATCGTCCCGTAGCCCGAGGGCAGCTCGGGCGCCTCGTCGAAGTGGCGCAGCGCCTGAAACCGGCGCAGCGGGTGCGCGTGGTGGTCCGAGTGGCGCTGCAGGTGGTAGAGCAGCACGTTGGAGGACACGTTGTCGCTGTTCCAGCTGTGCTCGGGCTGGGTGCGCTCGTAGCGGCCGTCGTCGCGCTTCTGGCGCAGCAGGCCGTAGTGCTCGAGGTAGTTCACGACCTCAAGCAGCGAGAACCCGTACACGGCCTGGAAGATCAGCCACGGCAGGACCACCCAGCCGAACACCGCGGTCAGCCCGCCGAGGAGCACGGCGGTCATGACCCAGGCGTTCAGGATGTCGTTCCGCAGCGTGAACGGGCTGCCGCCCGAGCGGCCCAGGCGCTCTGACTCCAGGTGCCAGGCCGAGGTCAGGCTGCCCCACACGGTGCGCGGCAGGAAGCGCCAGAAGCTCTCACCGAGGCGTGAGCTGGCCGGGTCCTCGGGCGTGGCCACGCGCACGTGGTGGCCGCGGTTGTGCTCGATGAAGAAGTGCCCGTAGCCGGTCTGGGCCAGCGCGACCTTGGACAGCCACTTCTCCATGGCCGGCCGCTTGTGGCCCAGCTCGTGTGCGGTGTTGATGCCGATGCCGCCCACCAGGCCCACGGTCAGGGCCAGGCCCAGGCTCTCGACGAAGCTCAGGTTGCCGTACGCCCAGAACCAGCACGCCCCGATCAGGGAGGCGAACTGCAGCGGGATGTACGCGTACGTGCAGAAGCGGTAGTAGCGGTCCCCCTCCAGGCGCTTGAGCACGCTGTCGGGCGGGTTGGCGGAGTCCTTGCCGATCGCCGTGTCCAGCGCGGGCATGATCACGTACAGGAACACCGGCCCGAAGAACCAGAACGCGCCCAGCCCCGTGGCCTCGACGAGGCCCCAGGCGATGAACGGGATCACCGGGACCAGCAGGCCCAGCAGCCAGGCGTGGCGCTTGGGGTCGGTCCAGTCCAGCTCGTTGAACTCGATGTGCTCGTGCTCGTGGTGGTGGGCGTGTTCGCTCATGCTTGACAACGGTACCACCATTTGTCAACTGACGTTACATCGAGCCTGATTCTGTCCAGACCCCCGCCAGATGCACCAGCACGGCCGCGGCGGCCGCCATCTCTTGCACCGACGCCCACTCGCGCACCGAGTGGTACTCGTGCCCGCCGGTGAAGATGTTGGGCGTGGGCAGGCCCTTCGCGCTCAGCTGCGAGCCGTCGGTGCCGCCGCGGATGGGCGTCTTCACCGGCTCGATGCCCTCGCGCCGGATGGCCTCCTCCGCGTTGGCGACCACCTCGGGGAACGGCGCCAGGTGGTCGCGCATGTTCGGGTACTGCGGCTCGTCGGTGACCTCCACCGTGGCGGGCGGGTGTGCGCCCACGATCCGCTCGGCGGTCGCGCGCAGCAGGTCGATGTGCTGCTGCTTGACGTCCTCCTCGAAGTCGCGCGCGATGAAGCTGATCGTGGCCTCCACCGCGTCGCCGGCGATCTCGACCGGGTGCAGGAAGCCCTCGCGGCTCTCGGTGCGCTCGGGGGTGAGCTCCGCGGGCAGCGCGGCCAGCACCTCGCCGGCCAGGCGGGTGGCGTTGATCAGGATGTCCTTCGCGCTGCCCGGGTGCACGTCCACGCCCTTGATGCGCACCACCACCTCCGACCCGGTGAACGACTCGGCCTGCATCTCGCCGAGGTCGGAGCCGTCGAGCGTGTAGGCGCAGCGGGCGCCGAAGCGCTCGACGTCGAACAGGATCGGCCCCTTGCCGATCTCCTCGTCGGGCGTGAAGCCCACGCGGAGCGCCGGGCGGGGCAGCTCGGGGTTCGCGGCCAGGTGGGCGACCGCGGTCATGACCTCGGCCATGCCCGCCTTGTCGTCGGCGCCCAGCAGGGTGTCGCCGCTGGAGGTCACCAGGTCCTGGCCCTCGGCCTCGGCCAGGCCCGGCACGGTGGCGGGGTCGAGCCTCGTGCCGCCCCTGGGAAGCTCGATCACGCCGCCGTCGTAGCCGCGGTGCACGATCGGCTCCACGCCCTCGGCCGGGGCGTCGGGGCTGACGTCGATGTGGGCCAGCAGGCCGATCGTTGGCGCCGCGTCCACCGTGGCCGGCAGCGTGGCGAACACGTAGCCGTGCTCGTCGAGCTCGATGTCCTCGAGGCCCAGCTCGGCCAGCTCGCCCTCCAGCAGGCGCGCCAGATCCCACTGGCAGTCGGTGCTGGGGGTGCCGGTGCCCTCCCGGCTGGACTGCGTGTCCACGCGCGCGTAACGGACCAGGCGCTCGGTCACCTCCTCGGACAGCTGCTGGGCCAGGGGCGAGGTGAAGGGAGCGGAGTCGGTCACGGCTGTATTGTGCCCGCGCATGTCAACCGCCTCGTCTGCCGCTCTGCCCCGCCGCGCCGTCCTGGCCGACGCCATCCCCGGCGCGCTGGCCCGCGACATCGCCCTCGTGATCGGGGGTGCGGCGTTCATGGCGCTGATGGCCCAGCTGACCATCAAGATGCCGGGCGAGCTCGTCCCGATCACCGGTCAGACGCTGGCCGTCGGCCTGATCGGCGCCACCCTCGGCGCGCGCCGCGGGGTCAGCGCGATGAGCCTCTACGCCATCGCGGGCCTGTTCCTCCCGGTCTACGCGGACGGCGGGAGCGGGTGGGACGTGATCTGGGGCGCCAGCGGCGGCTACATCGTCGGCTTCATCCTGGCCACCTACGTAATCGGCCTCATGGCCGAGCGCGGCGCCGACCGCAAGTTCCTGACCGCCTTCGCCGCCTTCGTCGCGGCGCAGCTGATCATCTTCGGCATCGGCGTCCCGTGGCTCAAGGTCGCGGCCGACCTGAGCTGGGGCGACGCCATCCACAGCGGCTTCACCATCTTCATCCTCGGCGGCCTGATCAAGGCCGCCATCGGCGCCGCGGTGCTGCCGTCCGCGTGGCATTTCGTGCGCAAGGCCGAGAAGCGCTAGCGCACCTCCCTACAGGTCGATCTCCGCGCCCAGCACCACCGTCTTCCCGCGCGGCAGGTCGAAGAACTCGACGGGGTCCGAGGTCAGCCGCGTCGTGGCCAGGAACAGGTGCTTGCGCCACTTGGCCATGCCCGGGGCGTCGGTGATGCGCAGCTCGGGGGCCGAGACGAAGTAGCTGGCGTCGTCGATGTCCACCTCGCCGCCCTCCAGGCCCTTGTCGTTGGCCTGGCGCAGCACGGACGGCAGGCTCATCCGCTCCAGGTAGCCGAAGCGGGCGGTCACGTGGGTGATGCCGTCGTCGCTGAATCCCAGGTCGTCCACCGAGACCCGCTCGTCGTCGTCCGCGCGCGGCGTGCGCAGGCTCAGCAGCGTCAGGATCACCGTGTGGCGGTGCAGGGTGTGGTTGTGCTCCACGTTGGCCCGCAGCGCCAGCGGGGTCGAGCCCTCGCCGCGGCTGAGGAAGACCGCGCAGCCGGGCACGCGGCGCACCGGGATCTCGTGGTTGTGCAGGTCGTTGACGAACGCCTGCAGGCTTCCCTCGACCTCGTCGCGGTTGGCATCGGCCAGCTTGCGCCCCCTCCGCCAGGTGGTCAGCACGGTGAAGATGACCAGGCCGATGCCCACCGGCAGGTAGCCGCCCTCGCCGACCTTGACCAGGTTGGCGGCCAGGAAGACCAGCACGAAGGACAGGAACACCGCCCCCACCACGGCCACGTGCCAGTGGGGCCGGCGGTCGCGCACCCACTGGAGGGTGAAGAACAGCGTGGTGGTCACGGTGATGGTGCCGATCACCGCGACCCCGTAGGCCGCGGCCAGCTTCTCCGAGCTCTGGAACGTGAGCACCAGGGCCAGCACGGCGATCATGAGCAGCCAGTTCACGAACGGCATGTAGATCTGCCCCTGCTCCCTCGCGGACGTGTGCACGACCCGTAGCCGCGGCAGGAAGCCCAGCCGTGCGGCCTGGTGGGAGACCGAGAAGGCGCCGGAGATCACCGCCTGCGAGGCGATCACCGTGGCCAGCGTGGCCAGCGTCACCATCGGCATGAGCGCCCAGTCGGGCACCAGCAGGAAGAAGGGGTTGCTGACGGCCGACGGCTTGTCGACCAGCAGCGCGGCCTGGCCCAGGTAGTTCAGCGTCAGCGCGGGGAACACGATGGCCAGCCACGCGTGGGAGATCGGCTTGCGGCCGAAGTGGCCCATGTCGGCGTACAGCGCCTCCGCGCCGGTGATGGCCAGCACCACCCCGCCCAGCGCCAGGAAGGCGATCAGCGGCTCCTCGAAGAAGAAGCGGAGCGCCCAGTGCGGCGACAGGGCCTGCAGCACGTCGGGGTGGCGGACGATCTCGGGCACCCCGCACGCCGCGATGGCCAGGAACCACACCGCCATGATCGGGCCGAAGAAGCGGCCCACGCGCGCGGTGCCCCAGCGCTGGGCGGCGAACAGGGCCAGCAGGATGCCCACGGCGCCGGGCACCACGATCTCCTTCAGGCCGGGGTCCAGGATCTCCAGGCCCTCCATCGAGGACAGCACGGAGATGGCCGGGGTGATCATGCTGTCGCCGAAGAACAGCGCCGCGCCGAAGATGCCGACCGAGGCCAGCACGCCGAAGGCCTTGGTGGACAGCCGGCTCTCGGCCAGCAGCGCGAGCAGCGCCAGCAGGCCGCCCTCTCCGTCGTTGTCCGTGCGCATGAAGGTGAGCACGTACATGACGGTCACGATCACCGTGACCGACCAGAACACCAGCGAGATGGCTCCGTAGATCGCGGTCTCCTCGACCGGCACGGGCCGCAGCGCATCGGGCGAGAAGACCGTCTGCATGGCGTACAGCGGACTGGTGCCGATGTCGCCGAACACCACGCCCAGCGCACCCGCCAGCAGCACCGCCCGGCGCCCCCGCGTCTTCTCCTCGGCCATCGCGGGAGCGTACGGCCGATTACCCCGCGCGTCATGGCCCCGCCTCCGAAGTCGCGGTAGCTTCGCCCGCATGACCGAGACGATCGAGCGCCAGGGCGCCGGGCCGCTGCTGCGCGAGTGGCGCCGGCGCCGGCACCTGAGCCAGATGGACCTGGCACTGGAGGCGGGCGTGTCGACCCGTCACCTGAGCTTCGTGGAGACCGGGCGCTCGCGCCCCAGCGCCGAGATGGTGGTCACGCTGGCCGAGGAGCTGGAGGTGCCCCTGCGCGACCGCAACCAGCTGCTGCTGGCCGCCGGCCACGCGCCGCTGTACGGACAGCGCGACCTGGACGCGCCGGAGATGGGCCCGGTGCGTGAGGCCATCGACATGGTGCTGGCCGGCCACGAGCCCTACCCCGCCGTGGTGGTCGACCACCACTGGGGCATGGTGGCCGCCAACTCGGCCGTCGGCATCCTGACCGAGGGCGTGGCGCCCCACCTGCTGGAGCCTCCCGTGAACGTGCTGAGGGCCAGCCTGCACCCGGAGGGGTGCGCGCCTCGGATCGTGAACCTGGCCGAATGGCGGGCGCACCTGCTGGACCGCGTGGGCCGCGCCGCCGTGGCCACCGGCGATCCGGCGCTGGCCGCCCTGCACGAGGAGGTGGCCGCCTACCCGGGCGGCGATGGCAACACGGCGCACGACCTGGCCGCGGGCGAGATCGCCGTGCCACTGCGCATCCGCTACCGCGGCACCGAGCTGGCGTTCATCAGCACCATGACGCTGTTCGGCACGGCGGTAGACGTGACCCTGTCGGAGCTGGCGATCGAGTCGTTCTTCCCCGCCGACGACGCCACCGGCCGGTTCCTGCGCGACACGGCTGCTTGACCTGACCCCGGGCGGGTACGTTCTGCCCATGGAGAGCCCCGTCGGCGCCCATCTGGTGGGCAGCATCCCGCTGGGCAGCGCCGAGGACGTGTTCCGCGCCGCCGCAACCACCCTCGGCGACCGGCTGCGCCGGATGCCCGACGGCGAGACCGGCCCGCGGTCGGACTGGATCGTGTGGCAGTACCCGGTGTTCAGCGCGCTGCCGCAGCTGGAGATCGCCACGGCCGGTGAGACCTCCTACCGCGCGCTGCCGCAGCTGCGCCTGCGCGAGGGCGAGGCGGCGGAGGAGATGGCGTTCGGCAAGCTGGGCTACGCCCAGACGGCGCTGGCGTCCTACGACACCTTCGCGAGGCTCAAGCGCGACGGCCGGGTACCCCGGGCGTGCCGGTTCCTGGTGTCGCTGCCCACCCCGGTCGCGCCGGTCAGCGCGTTCGTGACGGCGGACGACCAGGCGCGGGTGGAGCCGGCCTACGAGGCGGGCATGCTCGAAGAGGTACGCCAGATCGTGGACGGCATCCCGCACGATCAGCTGGCCATCCAGTGGGACGCCCGCTACGAGTTCGCGATGCTCGAAGGGGCCATGGGCGCATGGTTCGCCGACGTGCGGGCGGGGGTCGTCGAGCGCCTTGCCCGCCTGGGCGGGCACGTGCCCGCCGGCGTCGAGCTGGGCTACCACCTGTGTTACGGCGACGAGGACCACGGCCGCTTCGTCGAGCCCGCCGACGCCCGGCAGCTGGTGGAGGTGGCCAACGCGCTGGCCGCCACGCTCGAGCGCCTCGTGGACTTCGTGCACATCCCCGTGCCCGAGCGGGCAGGCGACGCCTGGTTCGCGCCGCTGGACGACCTGCGGCCGGGCTCCGGGACCGAGCTGTACCTGGGCCTGCTGCACGGATCGGACGGGGCCGGCGGCGCCCGGCGGCGGATCGAGGCGGCGCGCGAGCACGTGGACGGCTTCGGCGTGGCCACCGAGTGCGGCTGGGGGCGCGGCGGCGCGGCGGCGGTGACCGGGCTGCTGGAGCTGCACCGCGAGGTGTCGGCGCCGCTGCCCGAGCGCGCCGCTGCCGAGGGGCAGGCCGTGTGGCCCGAGGGGTTCACCCCCGTGCCCGAGGAGGAGTGGACGGCCGGCGGGGTGGACACCGGCGGCGTGGAGTACGACCACGTGGAGGGCCACGGCTGGTACGCCAACCTGGACCCCACCGTGGAGGACCTGGCCGCGAACCTGCAGGCCGGCGACATCCTGCTGGACTACTCGGGCGGCACCGGCATCCTGCTGGACCGCCTGCGGCTGAGGATCGGCGACCGCCGGGTCGGCACCGTGATCGTGGACCCGTCGCCCACCTTCCTGCGCGTTGCGCTGGAGAAGTTCCGTGGTGACCCGCTGGTCGCCCTGCGGCTGCTGAAGGGCTCGCTCGAGGACGCGCTGGGGCCCGCCCTGGCCGGCCGGGGCGTGGACGCCGTGGTCAGCACGAACGCCATTCACCTCTACCCCGACTTCGACGCGGTGGCCGCCACCTGGGCGCAGGTCCTGAAGCCGGGAGGACACGTGTACCTGTGCTCGGGCAACGTCACGGACCCGGGCGGACGGCGGGAGTGGCTGCTGGACCAGACCGTGGACGCGATCAACGACCGCGCCGAGGACCTTGTCCGCAGCGACCGCACCTACGAGCGCTACGAACCGCTGCTGCAGGACCGCGAGCTGCTGGAGCACCACGCCGCCGTCCGACAGCAGGCGTTCCCCGCCCCGCGGGCGCTGGGCGACTACGTGACTGGTTTGACCCAGGCCGGCCTGAGGGTGACGGAGATGCGCGAGGCCACCATCGACGCCAGCGTGCACGAGTGGTTCGACTTCCTCTCGGCCTTCCACGCCAGCGTGCTGGGCTGGATCCCCGATGAGGCCGTGCACGACCGCCTGCGCCTGATGCGCCAGGCGATGGAGGTGCTGTTCGCCCAGCGGCCGACCTTCGAGGCCGGCTGGACCTACATCACCGCCGAGAAGCCCTGATCACCACCCGGCCGCCGTGGGCCGGGATCATCGTGACGTTGCGGTGCAGCGCGCGCTCGGGCTCGGGGTCCGCGGCGTGGATGTCCAGCCGGCGCGCCATCGCCTTCAGCACCGCACGCTGCTCGGCCATGGCCAGCGCGGCGCCCAGGCAGCGGCGCACCCCGCCGCCGAACGGGATCCAGCGGTAGGTGTCGGGCTTCATGCCTTCCCAGCGCTCGGGCCGGAACGAGAACGGGTCGGGGTAGATGTCCTCGCGGTGGTGGACCAGCAGGATGCTCATGGAGATCGGGTCGCCCGCCTCCACCGCGTACTCGCCCAGGCGCCACGGCACCTGCACGCGGCGGCCGATGATGGGGATCACCGGGCGCGAGCGCATGCTCTCGTGGATGGTCTGCTCGACCACGGCGTCGGCGTCCTCGGCGTCGGTGCGCACGGCCTCGGTCAGGCGCTCCAGCGCGTCGGGCCAGCGCACCAGGCGCTCCCACGTCCAGGCCAGCTGGTTGGCCGTGGTCTCGTGGCCGGCCAGCACCAGCGTCAGCAGCTCGTCGCGCAGCTCCTGGTCGGTCAGCGCCTCCCCGTCCTCGGTGCGGGCGCGCATCAACAGCGACATGATGTCGGTGCGCTCGTCCAGGTCGGTGGCGCGACGGCGGTCGGCGATCACCTGGAAGGTCGGCCGGTCGATGACCTTCATCGCCAGCTTGGTCAGGCCGACGGGCTCGGTGCGGCCCAGGTTGGTGAGCTCGCCGATCTGGGCGATCGGCTTGGTCGACAGCTCGGTCAGGCGGCGGGTGGCCTCGCGCAGCCCGTACTCGGGCGTGCCCTTCTGGGGGTCGTCGACCCCGAAGATGCCGCGCATGATCACGTCGAGCGTGATGGCCTGCATCCGCGGCGCCAGCGCCATCGGCTCGCCTGCGGGCCAGGAGTCCAGCTCGCGCGCGGTGACCTCTTCGATCATCTCCACGTACCGCGCCACGGCCTCGCCGTGGAACGGCGGCAGCA
>DASQLM010000241.1:0-8637 GCA_035630015.1 Thermoleophilaceae bacterium
TCACGTACGAGCCCTCCTTCCTCAGAGGTGTGAGAGGACGGCCACGGTGGCCTCCTCGGTGGTGTGCGATCCCCCGAGATCGGCCGTCCGGATGCCGTCCCCGAGCGCTGCGTCGACGGCCGATTCTACGGCAGCGGCGGCCTCCTGGGAATCGAATCCGTGGCGGAGCATCAGGGCCACCGACCCGAACATGGCCAGCGGGTTGGCCTTGCCGGTGCCGGCGATGTCCGGCGCCGACCCGTGGACCGGCTCGAACAGGCCCGGCCCGTCCCCTCCCACCGAGGCGCTGGGCAGCATTCCGAGCGACCCTGTGAGCATGGCCGCCTCGTCGCTGAGGATGTCCCCGAACAGGTTCTCGGTGACGATCACGTCGAAGGAGGACGGCTGGGACACGAGCTGCATGGCGGTGTTGTCCACCAGCAGATGCTCCAACAGCACGTCGGGGAACTCCTGCTCGTGCACGCGCGTGACCACCTCGCGCCACAGCCGTGAGGTCTCGAGCACGTTGGCCTTGTCCACGCTGGTGACCTTCGTGCGGGCGGACTCGAAGGCCACGCGGGCGATCCGCTCGATCTCGCCCACGCTGTAGGCGCAGTCGTCATGGGCGGTGTCGCCGTCGCGGCCCGAGTCGCCGAAGTAGATGCCGCCGGTGAGCTCGCGCACCACCAGCAGGTCGGTGCCCTGGATCCGCTCGGGCTTGAGCGGGCTGGCGTGCAGCAGCGCCGGGCTGGGCCGCACCGGGCGCAGGTTGGCGAACAGGCCGAGGCCCTTGCGCAACCCCAGCAGGCCCTGCTCCGGACGGGGCGCCGAGGGGTCCGTGGTGTCCCACTTGGGCCCGCCGACGGCGGCCAGCAGGACGGCATCGGAGGCTTTGCAGGCCTCCAGGGTCTCGTCGGTCAGGGCCGTGCCGTGGGCATCGATCGAGGCGCCGCCCAGCAGCTGCTCGTCGTACTCGAAGTCGCCGACGGCGTCCAGGACCCGGAGGCCGGCCCCCATGATCTCGGGGCCGATGCCGTCCCCGGGAAGTGTGACGATCGTGGGCATTGGCGCGACACCGTACCTG
The DNA here is from genome assembly GCA_035630015.1 of Thermoleophilaceae bacterium. Lineage (GTDB taxonomy): Bacteria > Actinomycetota > Thermoleophilia > Solirubrobacterales > Thermoleophilaceae > JAAYBF01. The sequence continues at coordinate 1,064 of DASQLM010000241.1, forward strand.
GTGCCGCGCCCATGCCCGCCCGGCTCTACCCCTGCCCCTGGATGTGCGCGACCACGTGGTTGATCTCGTCGGTCGGCGAGAAGTCCACGTAGTCGGTGTCCTCGAGCGCCTCCGGGGCGTGGCCGGGCGCCCAGTAGACGGCCTGGCCGGGCTCGTATATCTCCGTGCCGTCCACCGTGTGCATAGCCAGCCGGCCGGCCAGGATGTAGCCCCAGTGAGGGCACTGACAGAGGTCGTCTTCCAGGCCCGTGAGCGCAGGCCGGAGGTCGGTCCCCTGAGGCAGGTGGAAGAACCCAACCGTCATCCCCCCGCCGATCTCCTGCGCACGCACCTCGACACCCGTGTCGTCCGCGAGCGCCACCGGTAGGTCCTGCTTGGTTGCTGCCCTCATCGTCCTGCTCCCTCCGCTTGATTTGAGCGACTACGGCCAGCCTGCCGACGGGGGCGTTCCTGAAACGTTCCTTGTGTAGGCTCGCCCAGGCCGGGAGTGGAGGGAAGCGATGGTCCGAATCGAGCTGCTGGAGTCCTTCCGTGTCGTCGCGGGCGACGAGGTGTTCGACGCGCACGCGTGGCCGGGCCGCCGCTCGGCCGAGTTGGTGCAGTTGCTCGCCCTGGCGGACGGCCACCGGCTGCTGCGCGACCAGGTGATCGAGGCCCTGTGGCCCCACCTCGACGCCGATGCCGGCGGGGCCAACCTGCGCAAGGCCGCGCACTACGCGCGTCACGCGCTCGGGGACCCCGATGCCGTCGTGCTCAGGGCGGGCCAGGTCGCGCTTTTCCCGTCGCAGATGGTCGTCACGGACGTCGGTGAGTTCGAGGCCGAGGCCCGTGTTGCCCTCGGCACTGATGACGCTGTGGCCTGTGCCGCGGCCGCCGCTCTCTACCCGGGCCACCTCCTGCCGGAGTCGCCGTACGACGAGTGGACGCAGGGAGCCCGAGCACGGCTGCGTGGCCTGTGTGTCGAGCTACTGCGCCGCACCGGGCAGTGGGAGCTGCTCGTCGAGATCGACCCAACGGACGAGCCCTCGTACCGCGCGCTGATGCGCCGCGAGCTCGACGCGGGCAGGCGACCGGCCGCGATCCGCTGGTACGGGCGGCTGCGCAGCACCCTCCGCCGGGAGCTCAAGATCGTGCCGAGCGCGGAGACGGCGGCCCTCTACGAGGAGGCGATCGCGGGGCTCGGCGTCCCGACGCCGGAGTTCGTGGGCCGCCAGGTCGAGCTCGCGCAGGCCACTGCGCTCCTGCGGTCGGCAACCCCCGGCGGATCGACGGCACTGGGCGTGCGGGGCCCGGCCGGAGTCGGCAAGTCGGCGTTCTGCCGTGAGCTGGGGACCGAGGCCGCGGGCCATGGCTGGCGGGTGATCGCGACCCGTGCGACGGAGGCGGGCACGCCCTACGCACCCCTCGCATCGGTGGCCGAAGAGCTCGCCACGACCGCGCCTGCGGCCTTCGAGGCGCTGCGAGAGCGTGGTCGAGGCGTCCTGTCCGAGATGACCGCGCCAGGCATGTCCGCAACGACTCCGACACGCCACCAGGTGATTGGCGCACTGCGCCGCCTCCTTCTGGCCGTGGGCGGCAACGGCCCGGTGATGCTCATCGTCGACGACGCGCACCTCGCAGACGAGGCGACCCTTGATGTGGTGCAGCATCTCGGAGCAGCCGGTCCGGCCCCGCTGACCGTGGTGCTGGCCTACCGAGCCGAGGCGGCGCCTCCGGCGCTCACCCACGGCATGGGCCGACTGGTTCGCGCAGGCGGGGCTCTCGAAGTCGATCTGGGCCCCCTCAACGCTGAGGAGTCGGCCGCGCTCGTGGCCGCCGCGTCACCGACCCCTCGCGGCCCCGAGGTGGTCGACCGCATCGTCACTCTGGCGCAGGGCAACCCGTTTCTCACGCTCGAGCTCGCCCGCAGCGCCGTCGCCGGGGTGGCAGGCCTCGTGCCCACCGCCCGCGCCGCGATCACCGCGCGCTTCATCGGGCTCGACGACTCGACGGTCGCGGGACTGCAGCAGCTCGCTCTCTCCGGCGACGAGCTCTCCCCCGCGGCCGTCGTCGCGCTGATGGGCGGCGAGGAGGCGGACGCCTTTTCGCTGCTCGATGTGGCGTTGGCGGAGGGAATCCTGGTGGTGGCGGGGGGCAGCTACCGCTTCCGGCACGACCTGGTGCGCCAGGCCCTGGTCGAGCAGATACCGCCGCACGGCCGCCTGGCCCTGCACCGCACGGCCGCCGAGGCGCTGGCCGAAGTGAACGGCCCCCCCGCCGGCATCGCCTGGCACTGGATCGACGGCGGCCGCCCGGACAAGGCGGTTGACTGGCTGATCACGGCGGCCACCAACGCGATCGCGCTTGGCGCGTACCCGGACGCCCTTGCCGACCTGCGGCCGGTTCTGGAGCACGACCCCAGGCATCGTGGGGCGCTGAGTCTGCGCGCCGAGGCGCTGGATGCCCTCGGCGATGCCGGTGCCCCCGCGGCGTATGGCGAAGCGGCCGGGGTCGCCGGAGGTCCCGAGGCCCAGGACCTGCAGGCCAAGCGGGCGCTGGCCACGATCAAGCAAGGCGACGGGCCCGGAGCACTCGAGATCCTCGCCGGGGTCGAGCCCGTCAGCACCGAGGGGAAGCTTGCGCAGGCACTCGCCTACAGCGGAGCCGCGGCGCTGGGCTACACCGATCCGGCCATCGGCACGGCGCTTGCCGCCGAGGCACGACGCCTCGCCCTGCGTACCGGAGACGGACCGGCGGTAGCGATCGCCTCGTGGGCCCACGCCGCTGCCGCACACGCCCGCGGCGACTTGCGCAGCAGCGTCCAGACCGACCTGCGCGAGACCCGGGGGATGCCGAAGCTGGCGGTCAGCGTGTTCGACGGCCAGCTCTGCATGACGCAGCGACTGCTCTACGGCGCGCGGCCCTATGCCGACGTGATCGAGTTCGCGAACGCACTCGAGGCCGAGGCCGACAGGCTCGGCGCGGCGCGCGGGAAGGCGTTCGCGGTCACGGTCCGCGGCGAGGCGAAGCTGTTGGCCGGGCACCTCGATGACGCGGACACCGACCTCGCACGTGGCGCGGCACTCCATCGCGACATCGCAGCTGCCACGGGCGAGGCGTTCTCGCTGCAACGGCGGGCGGAAGTGGCGCTCCATCGCGGCGATCACCCCGCCGCGACGGCGCTGCTCGACGAGGCTCTCGCCGTGTCCTCGGAATCCGACGTGGGCTTCCATCTCCTGGATCGGATCTACGGCACCCGCGTGACAGCGGCGGGCGCGGACCCGGCACGTGCTCAAGCAGCACTCGAGGAGGCCGAGGCCGCCGTGCGCGGGCCCACCGAGACCTGCCCAGGCTGCCGGATCACGCTCGCGATCCCCGCCGCGATCGCGGCGGCACAAGCCGGCGACCTGGAACGCCTCGCAGATTGGGAGGCGGCGGCCGAGTACCTGACCAACGTGGTCATGCGGCTGCCCGCATGGGATGCCGCGCTGGAGGAGGTTCGGGGCCATCACGCGTGCGCCCACGGCGACATGGACGCCGCTCCCCGTCTCTTCGCGGCCGCGGCGACCGGGTTCACCGCGTCGGAGCAGCCCCTCGACGCGGCCCGCTGCGCGGCGCTGGCCGAGCGCTACGCAGCGGGCTGAGCGAGTGCGTTGCTAGCGCGCGCCGAGGATCGCGCCCACGATGTTCGGCGTGAACGGCTCGGTGCCATTGGCCAGCGCGGTTCCGGAGAACCCGTTGGCGTTGGCGTAAGCCAGTTCCTTGGCCAGGTCGCCGACCCCGTTGGACGCCGGCAGCGGCGCGATGGCCACGGTGCTCAGCGTGCCGAAGGCGGCGCCGGTGGAGTTCAGGAACCCGCTGCCCGAGTCGCCCGGGATGCCCGGGGTGAGCGTGTACAGCTGGTGGCTCCAGCCGTTGCCGCTGGTCTGGATCAGCTTGCCCTGCTTGGGGCTGAGCTGGGTGATGCCGCCGCGCAGCGACGAGTTGCCGTACGAGTAGACGTCCGACAGTGCGCCGCCGGGGCTGCCGATACCGGTCGGGCCGCCGAAGCCGGGCACCGACGGGTTGACCTTGGCCACGTCGGCCGGGTTGATCTTGACCAGCGCCAGGTCGTTGTAGGCGCAGGCGTCCGCGTTGGTCTCACCCTTGCCCTGCATGGTCAGCCAGGAGCTGTAGGCCAGCGTGCCGGTGGCGCCCGAGCCCACCAGGGTCACGTTGGTGCCCAGCGGCAGGGACTGCGCCAGGCAGCCGTCGGTGTCGGTGGCCGCGCCGGTGCTCGCGCAGTGCGCGGCTTGGCCGATGTACGTGTCGCTGCCGCGCGTGAAGATGAAGTTGGCGGTGCACTGACCCGAGCCCGCGGTCTCCGTCTGGATGCCGGGGTGGATGGTCGCGCTGGACGCCGGGGCCCAGGCAGACGCCGCTGCCGGAGCCAGCGCGGCTGCGCTGATGGCCAGTGCCGTGGCCATGATGGCCCGAGTACTGCTTCGCATATGAACTCTCCCGCTGAGTTAGGTGACGAGCCCCGGGCGCTTCCCGGCCCGGACGCTCGGCGTTATCCCCCAGATGGGTGAAAACGAATCATCACGCGCGCGCCACGATGTTCAGCCGCACGTAGTCCAGCTCGACCGGGTCGCCGCAGCGCTCGAGGACGTCGCGGGTGTAGGGCTCGCGCAGCTCTTCGGGCAGCGCCTCCAGGTGGTGGCCCAGGCACACCACGCGCAGGTAGGTCTCGGGCTCGGGCGGGACCATCGGGGACTCCTCCAGCCACGTCTGGACGTCGTGGAAGCCCGCCGCGCCCAGCCGCTCCGCGGTCTCCTCGGCGGTGGCGAAGTTCCACGGGCCCTCCCAGCCGCCGAGGTACTCCTCGTACGGGGCCTGGGAGGCCACCTCGCGCGCGAGCTCGTGAAAGCGCTCGATGTTTCCCTTGCCCCCGCACTGCACCACCATCTGCCCACCGGCCCGCAGCGCCGCGTGCAGGCGGGCGAACAGCGTCTCGTGGTCGGGCACCCAGTGGAACACCGCGTTGGAGAACACGGCGTCCACCGGCTCCGGCACCTCGAGCTCGACCAGGTCGGACTGCCACACGGTGGCGCGGTCGTCCAGGTTCTCGCGCGCCTGCTGGACCATCGTCGGGGCGGCATCCACCGCCAGCACGCGCCCGCGGGGCAGCCGGTCCAGCAGCATCCGGGTCACGCGGCCGCTGCCGCAGCCGGCGTCCAGGACGGACTCGTCGCCCTGGAGCTCCAGGCGGTCCAGCGTGACCGTGGCCCACTGCTCCTGGGGCGTGGAGATGCGGTCGTAGGCCGCGCCGTCCCAGTCGCGGGTGCGGGACCCGCTCACGCGAACGTCAGCGTGTCCGGGCCCTTGCGCTCGCGCTCGGCCTCGTAGGCGCTGATCCGGTCCTCGGAGTCCAGCGTCACGCCGATGTCGTCCAGCCCGTTGAGCAGGCGGCGCTTGGACTCGGCCGGGAAGTCGAACGTGAACGTCTTCCCGCCCGCGCGCACCTCCTGGCTCTCGAGGTCCACCACGGCCTCGTCCTGGGCGGCCACGAACTCGACCTCGCCCGCGGCCAGCTCGACGGGCAGGAGGCCCGTCTTGGGGGCGTTCCCGCGGAAGATGTCGGCGAACGACTTGCCGATGATCACCCGGAAGCCGTAGTCCTCGAGCGCCCACGGCGCGTGCTCGCGGCTGGAGCCGCAGCCGAAGTTGACGCCGGTCACCAGGATCGGGTTGGGGGGCACGTCGAACCCGGCCTTCTCCTTGATGTCGGCGAACAGGTACTCGCCGAAGCCCGTGCGCTCGACCCGCTTCATGTAGCGCGCGGGGATGATCTGGTCGGTGTCGATGTCGTCGCGCATCAGGACGGATACGCCGCCCTCGATCTGCTTGATGGGATCCATGTTCAGCTCCAGTCGCGAATGTCGACGAAGTGGCCCTCGATGGCGGCCGCGGCCGCCATCCGGGGGCTCATCAGGTGCGAGCGGGCGCCCTTGCCCTGGCGTCCCTCGAAGTTCCGGTTCGAGGTGGAGGCCACGCGCTCGCCCGGCGCTGCCACGTCGGGGTTCATGCCCAGGCACATCGAGCAGCCGGCGCCGCGCCAGTCGAACCCGGCGCTGCGGAACACCTCGTCAAGGCCCTCGGCCTCGGCCTGCTTCTTCACCTGGGCGCTGCCGGGCACGACCATGGCGATCACGCCGTCGGCCACCTGGCGGCCCTCGATCACCCCCGCGGCCTCACGCAGGTCGCCGATGCGGGAGTTGGTGCAGGAGCCGATGAACACGCGGTCGGGCCTGATCTCGTGCATCGGCGTCCCGGGCTCGAGCGCCATGTACTCCAGCGCGCGGCGCTCCTGGTCGCTGCTGGGCTCGGGCACGGAGTCAGACACCCCCACGACCTGGCCCGGGGTGGTGCCCCACGTGACCATCGGCGAGATGGACGCCACGTCGACCACGACCTCCTTGTCGTAGGTCGCTCCGTCGTCGGTCCGCAGCGTCCGCCAGTGCTCCACCGCGGCGTCCCAGTCGGCGCCCTGGGGCGCGCCGGGGCGGTCCTTCAGGTACTCGAACGTGACCTCGTCGGGGGCGATCATGCCGGCGCGGCCGCCGCCCTCGATGGTCATGTTGCAGATGGTCATGCGGCCCTCCATCGAGAGCTTCTCGATCACGGGGCCGGCGAACTCGATCACGTGGCCGGTGCCGCCCGCCACGCCCATCTGGCCGATCGTGGAGAGGATCAGGTCCTTGGCCGTCACGCCCGCCGGCATCTCGTCGCCCTCGAAGGTGATGCGCATGGACTTGGGCTTGTTCTGGGCCAGCGTCTGCGTGGCCAGCACGTGCTCGACCTCGCTGGTGCCGATGCCGAAGGCCAGCGCGCCGAACGCGCCGTGGGTGGCGGTGTGCGAGTCGCCGCAGACGATGGTCATGCCCGGCTGGGTGACGCCCAGCTCCGGTCCGATCACGTGGACGATGCCCTGCAGCTTCGAGCCGATCGAGTGCACCGGCACGCCGAACTCCGCGCAGTTGCTCTCCAGCGCCTCGACCTGCTTGCGCGACAGCACGTCCTTGATCTGCTCGGCGGTGGTGGCGCCGTCGGTGGGCACGTTGTGGTCGGCCGTGGCCAGGGTGCGGTCCGGGCGGCGGACCTTGCGGCCCTGCAGCCGCAGGGACTCGAACGCCTGCGGGCTGGTGACCTCGTGCACCAGGTGCAGGTCGATGTAGAGGAGCGCGTCGGCTACTTCGTGGGAGTCCCAGATCTTGTCAAACAGCGTGTCGGGCATTCAGCTCCTCCTGAGTCCTGCTGCGACGACCGCCAGGAAGCGGGCGTCCTCATCGTTGGGGTTCTCGAAGTGGTGGGCCAGGTCGGCGTCGAAGGTCACGGCGTCGCCGGCCTCGAGATCGTGGGCCTGGCCGTCGCAGAGCAGGCGCAGGGCACCCTCCAGCACGACCGCGGTCTCGCGGCTGCCGGGCTCGTGCAGGGGCGGGTCGCCCGGGCCGCCCGTGGCGGCGCCCGGCGCGAGCGTGTGGAAGGCCACCTCGGCGCGCTGGCCGGGGAGCGGCGGCGTGACCACCTCGTACGCGTGGCCCTGGCGGCCGGCT
>DASQLM010000242.1:0-17830 GCA_035630015.1 Thermoleophilaceae bacterium
CAGGGTGCACGAAACCGCCCAGGGTTATGGCAACCGTTATTGGGTGCCCAGGACCAGATCCGCGGCTTGGCGGACCTGTTGCACGCCGCCGCCGACCATGACCGTGGTCACCAGCGATTCCCGCCACGCGGGCAGCTCCGAGCGGATCTTGTCCTCGGGGCCGCCCCACGCCTGCTGCTCGATCAGCTCGGTGGGCACGGCCGCGCAGGCCTCGTCCTTCTTGCCGTCGAGGTAGAGGTCCTGAATCCTCTCCGCCTCGTCCTCGTAGCCCATGCGGCGGGGGACGTCGTTGTGGAAGTTGGCCCCCTTGGCGCCCATGCCGCCGAAGTAGAGGGCGTACATGGGGCGCAGCCAGTTCGCCGCCTCCTCCACGTCGTCGTGCACGATCAGCGGCACGGTGGCGCAGACCTCGAACGAGTCGAGGTCGCGGCGGGCGCCGTCGCGGCCCAGGCCCTCGGTCAGCGCCTCGCGGTAGAAGCCGTCGTGGTGGGGGCTGTAGAACAGCGCCAGCCATCCGTCGCAGATCTCGCCGGCCAAGGCCACGTTCTTCGGCCCCTCGGCGGCCAGGAAGATCGGCATCTCCTCACGCACCGGGTGAAGCGTGCTCTTGAGCGGCTTGCCCAGGCCCGTCCCGCCCTCCAGCGGCAGCGGGTAGTGCGGCCCGGGGGCGGTCACCCGGTCGCCGCGGGTCATGATGTCGCGCACGATGGCCACGTACTCGCGGGTGCGGGCCAGCGGCTTGGCGAACGGCTGGCCGTACCAGCCCTCCACCACCTGGGGCCCGGACACGCCGAGGCCGAGGATGAAGCGCCCGCCCGAGAGGTGGTCCATGGTCATGGCCGCCATCGCCGACGCGGCCGGCGTGCGCGCCGACATCTGCATGATCGCCGTGCCCAGCCGCACGTTCTCGGTGGCGGCGCCCCACCAGGCCAGCGGCGTCAGCACGTCGGAGCCGTACGCCTCGGCCGTCCAGATCGAGTCGAAGCCGAGCTTGTCGGCCTCGGCCACCGCCTCCGGCGCGCCGTCCGGCGGGCCGGCGCCCCAGTAGCCGGTGTTGAAGCCGAGCTTCAGGTCGTGAGCCATGTCCGACCGACCCTACTCCGAGACACACCCGCGCTCGTCCAAGCCGAACGGCAGCTCGGTCGAGTTCGCCCCCGCCAGCGCCTCGCGCACCTGGCCCGGATCGGGTGTGCAGACCAGCAGGAAGCCCCCGCCGCCCGCGCCGACCAGCATCGCCCCGGTGGCGCCGGCGTCCAGGGCCAGCGAGCGCAGGTGCTCCACGCGCTCCATCGGAACGCCGGTAAGCCGCTCGCGCTTGAGCGCCCACTGGTCGTTCATCAGCGCGCACAGCCGGTCCGGCCGGTCGGCCTCCAGCGCCTCGCAGCCGGCACGGGCCAGCTCCTCGGCCTCGGCCAGGTTGCGGCGCAGGGTGTCGTCGCCGGCCAGCGTGCGCTCCACCTGGGCGGCCAGCATGTCGGCGGCCGAGCGCTGCTCGCCGCCGGTGCCGAACAGCAGGAACTGGTCGCGGAAGGCCTCAAGGGTCGCCTCGCCGAGGGCCAGCCGGCGCACCTCGACGCCGCCGTCGCGGCCGAAGGTGAACGCGTTCAGCCCGCCGTGGGCGGCGGCGTACTGGTCCTGCTTGCCCACTGTGCGGCCCAGGTCGCCGAGCTCCACGTCGCAGGCCGACTCGGCCAGCTCGACGGGGGAGGGATCGCGTCCCGAGGCCACGTCCAGTGCCTTGATCGAGCACACCGTGTAGGCGCCCGAGGAGCCGAGCCCGGTTCCCGGCGGCACGTCGCTCATCGACACCAGGTCCAGCGGCCGCCCGTTCCAGTGGCGGGCCAGCGCGGCGCGCAGGATCGGATGCTCGACCTCGGCCGGGTCCTCCACCTCCTCGAGGTACAGGTGCTCCAGCCGGAAGCGCGGCCCCGAGGCGGGCGAGACGCGGACGCGCACGTAGCGGTCGATCGCGGCCGACAGCACGAAGCCACCGTGGCTGCGGTAGTACGACGGCAGGTCGGTCCCGCCGCCGCCCAGCGATATGCGCAGCGGCGCGCGCACGGAGAGCACGGGGTCCACGCGTGGGCATGATGGACTATCAGCCCTGATGCAGCTGACCTCCACAGCCCTGGCCGCCGACCCGGACGCCTGGACCGCGGCGGGGTTCACGGTCGAGAGCGGGTCGGTGACGCTCGGCGCGGTGCGGATCGAGCTGCGCGGCGCCGACGCCGGCCGCGGCCTGCTGGGCTGGGATTTCGCCGCCGCTCCTACCGGGCCACTGGACGGGTTGCCCGAGCCGGGAACGGCCACCGCGCCCGCCCCGGTGGGCCCGCACCCGAACGGCATCACCGCCATCGACCACGTCGTGGCCTTCTCACCCGACCTGGAGCGCACCGTGCCCGCGCTCGAGGCCGCCGGGCTGGACCTGCGCCGCCGGCGCGAGGGGCCCACGGGCGCCGGGTCGGCCCGCCAGGCCTTCTTCCGGGTGGGCGAGGTGATCCTCGAGGTGGTCGAGCACCCGCCGCAGGCGCGGGAGGCGGGTGACGTTGCCGCGCCGGCGCGGCTGTGGGGGCTGGCGCTGCTGACGCCCGACATCGACGCCACGGCGGCCGCCGCGGGCGCGCTGATGGGGCCGGTCAAGGACGCTATCCAGCCCGGGCGCCGGATCGCCACCTTCACGCGTGAGGCGGCGCTGGGCGTAGCGGTCGCGGTGATCCAGTGACGAACCCGTCCTGGTTCATCAACGAGGTCGGCCACGCCGGACGGGAGAACCTCGACGCCGCGCACGTGGCCGCCTACGACGCCAAGGAGGACGCGCGCGCCGCCGAGGAGGTGGCGCTGCTGCGGGACCTGGGCCTGACCGCCGACTCCACCGTGGTCGAGTTCGGCCCCGGCACCGGCCAGCTGACGGTGGAGGTGGCGCCCGCGTGCGCGCGCGTGGCGGCGGTGGACGTGTCGGCGCCGATGCTTGACCGGCTGCGGGCAAAGGTGGCCGAGCGCGGCCTGGAGAACGTGGAGCTGGTGCAGGCCGGCCTGCTGTCCTACGACCGCGAGCCCGGCTCGGTCGACGTGGTCTACTCGCGGCTGGCCCTGCACCACATCCCTGACTTCTGGAAGGTGCTGGCCCTCGAGCGCCTGCGCCGGATGCTGCGGCCCGGCGGCTTCGTGCGCCTGGTGGACGTGGTCTACGACTTCGAGCCCGCGGAGGCCGCGGAGCGCATCGAGGCGTGGTGCGCGCGGTACGAGGGCGCGGCCGCGGGCCAGTGGACCCGGGCGGACGTCGAGGAGCACGTGCGCGACGAGCACTCCACCTTCAGCTGGCTGATGGAACCGATGATCCGGCGCTGCGGCTTCGAGATCGCGGCGGCCGAGCACTCGGACGACGGCGTGTTCGCCGCGTACGTCCTGAGACTGGACTGAGACCAGCCCGATACTGCGCGGTGCCCGGACCGGACCTACGTTGGCCCGACCGATGGCCGTACGAGGAGAAGCCACGATCGAGCGCGTGACCGCGACAGGGGTGACGGTTGATCGCAACCCCGAGCTGCAGTTCGAGCTCCTGGTCGCGCTGCCGGATCGCGAGCCCTACCGGGTCTCGCACCGGCTGGTGGTTTCCGACCGCGTGCAACACCGCTTCGGCGCCGGGCGGGCCGTGCCCGTCAGCGTCGACGCAACCGGCACGCTGGCCATCGGCTGACCCGAGACAACTCACCACGCAAGGAGACAGATGGGGCTGTTCAAGAACATGAAGGACGCGATGGGCCAGGTGCCCGACGCGCAGCAGGCGGCCGCTGCCGCCCAGCAGCAGGCGGGTGGCCTGAGCGGTACGGACGCGGGCGGCTTGATGCAGGCTCGGGGAGCACTCGAGGCGCAGGCGCACGAGCAGAATCGCATCCTGTCCATCGGCAGCCTGGGCTCGGCCACGATCAAGGGTCACGTGGACACCGGCGAGCAGGTGGCCGGCAACCCCGTGTGGATGCTCGACCTGGAGATCACCCCCGAGGGCGGTGCGCCCTACGGCGTCCAGAAGCGGGAGATCATCTCGTCGGTGGCCATGAGCGGCTACGCCGACGGCACCACGATGCCGTGCCGCATCGATCCCGCCGACCCCAACACGATCGCGTTCGGCGACAAGCCGTTCATGTAGCGATGGGGTACTGGGTGCGCGTGGCGCTGGGCGTCGTTCTGATCGTGGGAGGTGTGGCCGTCATCGGCTACAGCACCTACGCCCTGATCGATGTCGGCACCTGCGCCTCCGGTGGGCCATACCAGTCCGCCCGGGAGTGCCCGGAGGGCACCGGCACGCTGATCGTGTCGATGTTCCCGGCCACCCTGGCGACGCTGGTCGGCGTGGGGGTGTTCGCCTCCCGCGGGGGGCGCGCCACGGCCCCCGGCCTGCCCCCGAAGACCTGAAGACGACAACGAGAGGAGAAGCACGGATGGGAATGTTCAAGGACATGAAGGACATGGTCGGTGTGGTGCGCAGCGATGAGCTCAAGGACCTCAAGCGCAAGGCCGACGCTCAGCCGAAGACGTCGATGATGGACGGCCTGAAGGCGGCCAACCAGGCGATGGACCAGGCATCCGAGTACCAGGCCATGGCCGGGGCCGGCGGGGTCGCGGGCGCGAACCCGTTCGCCAACGCCGCGGCCTACAGCCAGACCACGCCGGGCAGCGCCACCGTGACCGCGATCGCGGACACCGGCACCCGCATCAACGAGTCGCCCGTGGTGGAGCTGGACCTGATGGTCACCGTGGCCGGCCGCGAGCCGTACCCGGTCAAGCACCGCCAGGTGATCTCGCCGGTGGTCATGGCCAACTTCCAGCCGGGCTCGGTCATCACGGTGCGCGTGGATCCCGCGGACCAGTCCAAGATCATCATCGGCTGAGGGGCCGGCATGTCGATGAGAACACTCCCCCCGATCGGCTGGCTCAACGTCCTTCTGGGCGTTGCCCTTGGCGTCGGCGGCATCGTCATGGGCCAGGCGCTGACCGGCGGCATCCTGCTGGTCTCGCTGGTGGGCTCGGGCGCGTTCATGATCTGGCTGGGCAGCGGCTGGGACCAGCCGCTGGACGACGCTGCCGAGCTGTACAAGTACGGTCGGCCGGCCAACGGCCAGGTGCTGGCGGTGGAGGACACGCTGCTGTCCACCGACGGCACCCGCACGGCCAAGCTGCGCGTGCAGATCTCGCCGGTCAACGAATCCACCTACACGTCCACGCGCACCGTGGCCCTGCCGGGCGGCAGGGTGCCCGCGGCGGGCCAGCAGGTCACGGTCAAGTTCGACCCCAACAGCCGGAAGAACTTCGTGCTGCTGGAGGAGAACGTGCAGGTCAAGGACCACGTGACCGCCTCCATGGAGGCGTTTGGCGCCAAGGCGTAGGGCGGTAGTCGGTCCCGCCCCGGCCCCATCCGGGGCGGGACCGGTCTCCAAGTCGGGAAGATTCCTGCAAACAGCGGGTATCGGCGGAGCGGTTGCTACCCTCCCGCGCTGTTCTGAAGGCCGAGTCCCCGTCGTCATGCGGCGGGGAACGGGGGAACCACTCGGCACGCACGGTGCGTGCCCGGGGCGAATCGCCGCCAGTTCGAGCGGCGTAGCGGCACACCGTCGCGAGCCCGTCAGCTCACCTCGTAGGCCGTACCCGACACACGGAGCAACACTTGAAGACCACGCTTCGCGCGGGCGCCTTGGCGTTCGCCACCGCACTGGCCGCAGCCATGCCCGCCACGGCCGCCCCCGCGGTGAACTCCCCCTCCGTGCCGGCCGCCCGGCCGGCCGAGAACGTCTTCCCGGTCCGCGGCGCCTTCAACTGGGGCCAGGAGGCCGCCGCCTTCGGCGGTCCGCGCGGCGGCCGTGCCCACGAGGGCCAGGACGTGATGTCGCGTACCGGCACCCCGGTCGTGGCCGTGGCCGACTCCACCGTGCTCGAGACCGGCAACGACGGCGGGCGCGGCAACTACCTCAACCTCTACGACGCGAAGCGGCGCGTCACGTACGTGTACATGCACCTGGTCGCGCCGCCCGCGGCGAAGACCGGCCAGAAGGTGGCCACCGGCCAGCGGCTGGGCGGCGTGGGCTGCTCCGGCTCGTGCTTCGGCGACCACCTGCACTTCGAGATCCGCGCCGGCCGCGGCGGCCAGGGCGCCGCCCGCGACCCGCGCCCGCTGTTGGCGAAGTGGGCGGCGGCCGATCGCATCCCGGCGTCGCTGGCGCCGGGCCAGAGCTAGGCCCTAGCTTTCACATTTGCCTCAGAGGTGACGATTCCGTAGCGCCCGTGTAGCCGGGCTGTGATCATCGGCGCGGTGCAACGCGGCGTGCTGCTTACCACCGTCCTGGCAGCCGCGACACTCGGCGCCCTGGGCTGGGCCGGCCCGGCCACCGCGCCGGCCTCCGACGCCACCCCGCCGCACGGCCGGCCGCCGGTGGGCGAGGGACAGCCGGGCCGGCTCACACTCGGGGGCACGTGGCACTTCCGCGCCGGGGGCAGCGACAGCTGGCGTTCGGTCTCGCTGCCCCACGACTGGAACGCCCGCGAGACGCGGACGAACCGCTCGGGGGTGGGCTGGTACCGGCGGGACTTCACCCTGCCCCGCAAGGCCGCCGGCACACGCTGGATCGTGCGCTTCGAGGGCGCCGGCCATCGCACCACGGTGATGCTGAACGGGCGGGTGATCGCCCGCCATACAGGCTCCTACCTGCCTTTCGAGGCGGAGCTGACGGGCCTGCAGGGGCGCGCGAACCGGCTCGAGGTGCGGGTCTCGTCCATCCGGGGGCGGTCAGACCTCACCCACTGGCGCCCCGCACGCTTCAACGGGCACGGGAACGGGATGTGGTGGAACTTCGGCGGCATCCACCGCGAGGTGTCGGTGCGCCCGGTGGGCAACCTGGACATCGTGCGGGCCCAGGCGCTGCCGCGCCAGGACTGCGCCGGCTGCCCGGCGCAGGTCGAGGTCCGGACGCTGGTCCACAACCTCAGCGGTCAGGTGCGGCGCGCCCGGGTGGGCATGACGGTGGAGGGCCGGCGGGTGGTGCTGCCCACGCGCGCCATCGCCCCCGGCGCAAGGCAGGAGATCGTCGGCCACTTCCCGATCGCCCGTCCCCGCCGGTGGGGCATCGGCCGCGGCGAGATGTACCGGCTCGACGTGGACGCCGACGAGGAGCGCTTCGCGCCGGCGCGCTTCCGCACGTACTTCGGCGTGCGGCACCTGCGCAAGACACCCGGCGGGCGGGTGTTCCTGAACGGGCGTCCGCTCAAGCTCCGCGGCGTGAGCCTGCACGAGGACTCGCCCGTGGTCGGGTCGGCCTGGCGCGCGCCCCAGCGCGCCGCGCTGCTGCGCTGGATCGACGACCTCGGGGCCAACGTGGTCCGCGCCCACTATCCGCTGCACCCGGCGCTGATGGAGGCGCTGGACCGCCGCGGCATCCTGGTGTGGGTCCAGGCGCCGGTGAACCAGGTGCAGAACGACCAGATGGCGCGGGCGTCCGTGCGCCGCGCCGCGCTCGCGGCCAACGCGGCGACCGTCCTGCGTGACCGCGGCCACCCGTCGGTGCTGGCGTTCTCGATCGCCAACGAGCTGCCGGTGCCCATCTCGCGGGCCCAGATCGACTACACGCGCGCGGCCGCCGCGCAGGTGCGCCGGCTGGATCCGACGCGGCTCGTGGCCATCGACCGAGTGGCACGCAACCATGCCCCCGACGACGGCCACCCGGTGTTCCGGGCCGTGGACGCCATCGGCGCCAACGAGTACTTCGGCTGGTACCGGGGCGCGTTCCCGCCCCACCCGCCCGCGGGCACGGACGACCTGGCCGGGTACCTCGACACCCTCCATCGCAAGCAGCCCCACGCCGCGCTGTTCTTGACGGAGTTCGGCGCCGAGGCCAACCGCCGCGGACCGATCGCGCGCAAGGGCACCTACGCCTTTCAGTCGCGCTTCCTGACCGACCACGTGCGGATCGCCGCGCGGCACCCCGACGTGACCGGGTCGATGGTCTGGAACCTGCGCGACTTCCGGGTCTATCCCGGCTGGAACGGGGGCAATCCGAAGCCCGACCCGCCCTACAACACGAAGGGCCTGATCGGCACCGACGGGCGCAAGAAGCCGGCCTACCGCGCGATCCGCCGCCTGTTCCGCGACGGTCCGTGACCGCGCCCGCGTAACAGCTCGGAAACCTCGCGTTACCAGGCGTTTCACAGGCGAGTCACGGTCCTGCCACATGGCCGGGGCCGCCAGGCGGTGGCCTGTGAGACATCACGGGAGAACGCACAGAACGGGCCGGCACAGGCGTTCTGATGAGCCGCCGGCACTTCGTCAGCATGGGGGGCGTTGGCGCCGCGGCCGTGGCGTTCGGCGGGGTCAGGTCCTTCCTGCCGGCCAGCACCGACGCGGGCCGGTTTCGCTCCAACCCGTTCACGCTCGGTGTGGCCTCCGGCGACCCCGAGCCCGGCGGCGTGGTGCTGTGGACCCGGCTGGCGCCCGACCCGCTGGAGGGCGGCGGCATGCGGCCGCGGCCGGTGCCCGTCGGCTGGGAGGTGGCCGAGGACGAGCGCTGGCGGCGGGTCGTGGCGCGGGGCGAGGAGACCGCGCGGCCCCAGGAGGGCCACAGCGTGCACGCAGAGGTCACCGGCCTGCGGCCGGGCCGCGAGTACTTCTACCGCTTCATGGCGGGGGGCGAGGAGAGCCCGGCCGGGCGCACCCGCACGGCGCCCGCGCCCGGCTCCGACGCGGCGGTGCGGTTCGCGTTCGCCTCGTGCCAGCACTACGAGCACGGCCACTACACGGCCTACGAGCACATGGCCAAGGAGGACCTGGACCTGGTGCTGCACCTGGGCGACTACATCTACGAGTTCGCCCCGGAGGAGTACAAGGCGCCCAGCGGCGTCGCCCGCACCTACGCGGCGGCCGAGCCCACCACGCTCAACGGCTACCGCGACCGCTACGCCCAGCACAAGCTCGACCCGCACCTGCAGGCCGCGCACCAGGCGTTCGCGTTCGCGGTCACCTGGGACGACCACGAGGTCAAGGACAACTACGCCGGCCTGACCTGCGGCGACGCCGACCCGGCGGCGTTCCGCGCCCGCCGCGCCGCCGCCTACCAGGCCTACTGGGAGCACATGCCGCTGCGCCGCCGCTCGCGCCCCGGCCGCGATGAGATGCGCATCTACCGGCGCCTGGACTACGGCCGCCAGGTCCGCTTCAACGTGCTGGACACCCGCCAGTACCGCGCGGACCAGCAGCCGGCGGGCACCCCCGGCTGGGGCGCGCGCGCACGCTCGGCCCTGGGGCCGGACCAGGAGCGGTGGCTGGTGGACGGCCTGGCCCGCTCGGACGCGCGCTGGAACGTGGTGGCCCAGCAGATCTTCTTCGCCCAGCGCGACTCGCTGCCGGGGATCGCCCGCGACGTGCGGCCCGACGCCTGGGACGGGTACCCCGCCGCCCGCGCCCGGCTGACGCGGGCCTTGGGACGCGCTTCCAACCCCGTCGTGCTCAGCGGCGACGTGCACTCCAACTGGGCCAACCACGTGATGGACGACTACCGCGACCCGACGGCGAAGGTCGTGGCCACCGAGTTCGTGGGCACCTCGATCAGCAGCGGCGGCGACGGGCAGGACGTGCGGCCCGACCTGGCCTCGCTGCTCAGCGAGAACCCGCACGTGAAGTTCACCAACGGCCAGCGCGGATACGTGCGCTGCCGGGTCGACCCGCGCGAGTGGCAGACCGACTACCGCGTCGTGCCCTACGTCAGCCGGCCGGGGGCCGGCGTGAGCACCCGCGCCTCGTTCACCGTGCGCGCGGGCGAGGCGGGCCTGGCGGGCGCCGAGGCTCTGGCCGCCTGAGCCGCGTCGCGGGATCGTCACACCGCGTACGCAGGTCGTTCACACCGTTTCCCCGCGCGCGGGCGAGCGTGCAGGGATGCGCAAGCTGATCCCCGCGTGCGTGGCGCTCGCGGCGCTCTCCCTCCTGCTCCCGTCGGCGCCCACGTACGACCCCTGGTCCTGGATCGTGTGGGGCCGGGAGGTCGCGCACCTGGACCTGGACACCACCGGCGGACCGTCGTGGAAGCCGTTCCCGGTGCTGTTCACCACGGTGTTCTCGGCGGCCGGGGCCCTGGACGACGCCATCCCGCCGCTGTTGTGGCTGGTCGTCGCACGCGCCGGCGCCCTGCTGGCGCTGGCGCTGGTGTTCCGCCTGGCGCGGCGGCTGGTCGGGCCGGGCTGGCAGGGCATCGGTGCCGGCCTGGTGGCCGCGGCGGCGCTGGCCTGTACGCCGCAGTGGCTGCGCTACGCGGCGCACGGCAACGAGGCCCCGATGGCCGTGGCGGCCATGCTCTGGGCGGTCGAGCGGCACCTGGACGGCTCGCGCCGGGCGGCGCTGGCCCTCGGCCTGGTGGCCTGCCTGATGCGGCCCGAGGTGTTTCCCTTCCTGGCCCTGTACGCCGCCTGGGCGTGGCGCGCCGAGCCTGGGGCCCGGCGGGTGATCACGGGCGGGGCGGTGGTGCTGCCGGTGCTCTGGCTGGTGCCCGAGTGGATCGGCTCCGGGCAGCCGTTCGGCGCCGGCGCCCAGGCCCGCAGCGAGCCCAGCTGGAGCCTCTCGCGGCTCGACCATCCCTGGCTGGAGCTGCTGGCCCGGGCCCACGAGACCCTGGGCCCCGCGCTGGAGGCGGGCCTGGCGGCGGCGCTGGTGCTGGCATGGCGCCGCCGCGACCGCACCGAGCTGGCGCTGGGCGGCGTGGCCGTGGTCTGGGTCGCGCTGGTGGCGCTGATGACCGAGTCCGGCTTCTCGGGCAACGCGCGTTACCTGCTCCCTGCCACGGTCATCGCCTGCCTCCTGACCGGGGTAGCCCTGGGCCACCTGCTGCGCAGCGCGCCCCGGTCCGCGCCCGCGGCGCTGGCGGCCACGGCGCTTGTGGCGATGGCGGTGGTGGCGTCCACCGAGCGCGTCCCGGCGCTCGAGCGCCAGGCCCGCACCGCCGAGCGCACGGCGCGGCTGGACGGCGACCTCGGCACCGCTGTGGCCCGGATGGGTGGCGCGGACGCGGTCGTCGCGCGCGGGGCGCCCGCGGTGGACCGGGCGTTCATCCCACGGATGGCCTGGCTGACCACCCTCCCGATCGGTCAGGTCGAGCGCCGCTCCCGCCGGCGCCAGGGGCTGGTGTTCGCCGCCGGCCGGCGCGACCCGGTCACGCTGGTGGCCCAGGCCGAGCCGGCGCCGGCGCTGACGGGCAAGCTGGTCGTGGGCCGGTGGAAGGTCTACGAGCCGCGCTGAGCGTCAGCCCGGCACGGGCGCGCCGCCCGTGGCGATCAGCGCTCCGGCCGCGCCGGCCGCCACGAGGGTCAGGACGACACCCCGGTGCAGGACGAACAGCGTGATGGCGGCGGCGGTCAGCAGCCCGAGCTGCCAGGTCTCGCTCAGCGCGCGCGCCAGCGGAACCGCCGAGCCGATGATCGCCCCGATGGCAGCCGGGCCGGCGCCGGCCAGGAAGGCCTGGACCCTGCGGTTGGCGGTCAGGCGGTCGAACCGGTCGGCCCCGAGCAGGACGAAGGAGAAGGACGGGCCGAACGCCACGGCCGCCGCCAGCAGTGCCCCGCCGACGCCCGCCGCGGCGTAGCCCACCACGGCGACCGTGTGCACCACCGGGCCCGGGGTGACCTGGCCCAGCGCGACCGCGTTCAGGAACTGCCCCTCGGTCATCCAGTTGTTGTCCACCGCGTCGGCCTGCATCAGCGGGATGATCACGAAGCCCCCGCCGTAGGACAGGGCACCGACCTTGAAGGCGGTCCAGGCCAGAGCGCCCAACCCTCCGGTGGCCGCGGCGGCCAGTACCAGCGCCGCCACCGGATGGGCCGAGGCCGCGGTCCCGCGGCCACCGGCGCGCCACAGCAGCTCGGCCAGCCCGCAGCCCAGCAGGACCAGGACCAGCCAGGGGCCGACGGTGGCGGCGGCCACGGCGCCGAGGGCCACGTACACGCCCCACCGTGCCCGGCCTCGCCGGCCGGCCCGCGCCAAGCTGGCCGGTACGAGCGCGGTGCCCGCGTGGACCGCCACCGCGGCCACCGCCGCCCCCGCCCCGGCGCCGGCACCCAGCACCCACGTGGGCGGCGATCCGGCCAGGAACAGGGCCGCCAGCGCAACGATCAGCACCAGGCCGGGCAGGATGAACCCCAGGCCGCCCACCAGCGCGCCGGGGATCCCCGCCACGCGCCACGCACAGAAGATGGCCAGCTGTGTCGAGGCGGGCCCGGGCAGCAGGTTGGTCGCGGCTATCGCGTCCTCGAACTGGCGGTCGCTGAGCCACGACCTCCGCTCCACGCACAGTTCCCTGAGCAGTGCGATGTGCGCGGGCGGTCCGCCGAACCCCACGCATCCGATGCGCGTCCACTGCCGCGCGACCTCTGCCAGGGCCACGTCGTCGGTGCGTCAGCCGGTCTCGATCAGCTCGATCCGGTACCCGTCCGGATCGCGGACGAAGCAGATCCGGTTGCCGCCCTCGCGCACCTGGTAGGGCGGCTTCTCGGGCTCGATGCCCTGGCCGGCCAGGCCCTCCAGCGTGCCGTCCAGGTCCTCGACGGTCACCGCGATGTGGTTGTAGCCCGTGCCCATCTCGTAGGAGTCGACGCCGTGGTTGTACGTCAGCTCGAGCCGAGCGCCGTCGTCCGGCAGGCCCATGAACACGTTGATGGCCTCGTCCCGGATGTCCATCCGGCGGATCTCCTCGAAGCCCAGCTTCTCGTAGAAGGCGACCGACTTGTCGATGTCGCCGATGCGGTAACAGGTATGGATCAGCTCGCTCACGCCGTTGAAGATAGCCTCCCTGCGATGGACCCCGCTGCCCTGCGCAACCGGCTGGTCATGGCTACGAGCATGTGGCGTGAGCACACCGAGGAGCCCCTGCCGAAGATGCCCCCCGGCGACCCCGAGGAGCAGATCGGGGGGTTCGAGCTGAAGCTGGTCGAGATGATGTTCGGCCAGGCCACCGCGCAGACGGCCCGCAAGGTGGCCGATCAGACGTGGGACCTGGTGCACGACAGGCCCGACACCGATCCGGTGAAGGTGCGCGTGGTGGCCGGGCACGAGCATCTGGCGCGGCTCGCCGCCGAGGGCGGCGACCAGCCGGGATAGTCTGACGCCCCGATGGGGGCGTTCTACAGCCAGCGAATCAAGGCCCGCACGCTCGGGCTGCTGATCATCGGCGTGGGCGTGGTCAGCCTGATGATCGTCTCGCTGCCGCACTCCCCGATGGTCCGGACGGAGGCCACGCTGTTCTTCGCCCCGGCGGCCCTTGTCATCGGGCTCACCATCGTGCTGGGCGCGGGCCGGATCGGCGAGCTCGGCCTGCGGGCGGGGGTGATCGCCGGCATCGCCGTGGTCAGCCTGGCCAACTTCCTGCTCGGGCCGGTGGCGCTGGTGCCGATCATGTTCACATGGTTCGCGCTGTACGTGTTCGCCTTCTTCCGGCGCAAGGAGGCGCTGGCGTACATGGCCTTCATGGCCGCGGCGTTCGCGCTCGTGCTGACCGACCAGGACGTGACCAGCCCGTTCGTGCGCTGGATGCTGGGCACCGCGACGCCGGTGGTCGCGGGGCTGCTGCTTTCGATGGTGGTCCGGCTGGCCATGAAGCGCACGGAGACCATGCAGGACAGCGAGCAGCAGACCCGGGCCATCATCGAGTCGGCGCCGAACGCGTTCTTCACCATCGACCGCGACGGGACGGTCATGGAGTGGAACCGCGAGGCCGAGCGCATGTTCGGGTACCCCGCCGGCGAGGCCGTGGGCGCGCGCACGGTCGACCTGGTGATCCTGCCCGAGGACCGCGAGGGCCACCTCCAGCGCCTCGAGGCGGCCTTCGAGACGTCCCCGGACGACCCGCCGCTGCGGTCCGAGCGGGACCTGATGAAGAAGGGCGGCGACTCCATGTTCGCCGAGGTCACCCTGTCGCTCGTGCAGGTCGGCGACACCCGCAGCCTGCTGGTCTTCATCCGCGACCTGAGCGACCGCCGCGCGCGCGAGCGCGAGCGCGAGGAGCTCTACCGCGAGCAGGCCGCCCGGCAGGAGGCCGAGCACATGGCCTCGATGGTGCACGGGCTCCAGATGCTGCTGGACGCGGCCCTGGCGCACGGCCGGCTGGAGCAGATCCTGGAGCTGCTGGTTCCGCGCCTGTGCGAGGTGCTGTCCGCCGACAAGGCGGCCATCTTCCTGACCGACGAGGACACCGGCCGGCTCGTCCTGCGCGCCCTCACGGGCGGGCTGCCCGACGAGGAGGTGATCGCGGGGCCCACGAACGTCTCCTACCGGGTGGCCGAGTCGCGCTCGCCGCTGCTGGTGAACGATCCGCCGCCCGAGGACCTGGCCGCACCGGCCATGCGCGGGATGGCGTCGGTCATCTCCGTGCCCCTGACCGCGGGCGAGGACGTGACCGGCGTGCTGCAGGTGGGCGTGGCGGCCCCGCGCCAGTTCGACGAGGACAACCTGTTGCTGCTGGGGCTGGCCGCCGACCGCGTGGCCCTGGCCATCGATCACTCGCTGGTCTTCGAGCGCGAGCACCGCATCGCCGAGACGCTGCAGCGCAGCCTGCTGCCCGAGCACCTGCCGGTGATCCCGGGCCTGGAGGTGGCCGCCCGCTACATCCCGGCGGCCAGCGAGTCCGAGGTGGGCGGCGACTGGTACGACGTGATCCCGATCGACTCCTCGCGTGTGGGCCTGGTCATGGGCGACGTGGCCGGCAAGGGGCTGGCGGCGGCCTCGATGGTCGGCCGCCTGCGCTCGGCCATGCGCGCCTACGCGCTCGAGGGCCGCGAGCCCGCCGACGTGATCGGGAGCCTGAACCAGCTGATGTGGTCGGAGGTCGCGGACTCCGAGATGGCCACGCTCATGTACGTGGTGGTCGACCCGCTGGCGGGCACGCTGACCTGGGTCAACGCCGGTCACCCGCCGGCGCTGGTGCTGGCCGCGGACGGCAGCACCAGCTTCCTGAAGGGCCCGAGTTCGGTGCCGCTCGGGGTCATGCCCTTCCCCGTCTACGAGGAGGGAACCGCCCCGCTGCCCCAGGGCGGCACGCTCCTGATGTACACCGACGGCCTCGTGGAGCGCCCGGGCGAGCTCCTGGACGACGGCTTCGCCCGCCTGGCCTCGGCGGCCACCGGCTCCGACGTGACGGCCGACGGGGCCTGCGACCACGTCCTGGACCGCCTGGTGCCCACCGGCGCCATGGCCGACGACGTGGCGCTGCTGGCCCTGCACGCACCGCGGCTGTCCGAGAGCTTCCGGCTGGAGATGCCGCCCGAGCCGCGGCAGCTGTCATCCATGCGCGCCCTCCTGCGGCGCTGGCTCAACCACGCGGACGCCACCGAGGAGGACGTGGCCGAGATCCTGGCCGGCGTGGGGGAGGCATCGGCCAACGCCATCGAGCACGCGGGGCTGACCCCGCGGCAGGTGTTCACCCTCGAGGGGACGGTGGTCGACGGCGAGGTCGAGCTGAAGATCACCGACCCCGGCCGCTGGCGCGCCACCGGCGAGGAGGGCCGCGGCCGCGGGATGCCGCTCATGCGCGAGCTCATGGACAGCGTCGACGTGACGCACACCGAGGGGGAGGGCACCACCGTGACGCTGCGCCACCGGCTGCGCGTGCCCTCCGATCCCGCGTCGGTCTGAGCGCCCGGGCATCCGCCCGGGCCGCGGCTGCGCACTAGGTCACGGATGCTCCTGCTGCTGATCTTCGCCCTGCTGGCCGGCGCGGGCACGGCGCTCACGCCGTGCGTGTTGCCGGTGTTGCCGGCGCTGCTCTCGGCCAGCGCCACCGGCGGCCGCCGCCGTCCGGCGGGGATCGTGATCGGGCTGGTGGCCTGCCACACGCTGGCCGTGGTGGCGCTGGCCACGGTCATCGACGGCGTCGGTCTGGCCTCGGGCACCGTGCGCGCGGTCGCCGTGGCCGTGCTGGCCCTGTTCGGCGTCGCGCTCATCTGGCCCCGGCTGGGCGACCTGCTCGAGCGCCCGCTCCAGCGGCTGGCTCGCTTCGGGCCCCGGGACTCCGGGCACGGGTTCTGGTCCGGGCTCCTGGTTGGTGGGGCGCTGGGCTTCGTCTACGCGCCCTGCGCGGGGCCGATCCTGGCCGCCGTCGTGGCGGCGGGAGCCACCGGCGGCACCACCGGGCGGATCGTGGCCGTGGCCGCCGCCTACGGGATCGGCTCGGGGGTGGTGCTGTTCGCACTGGCGGTGGGCGGCCGGACCGTGCTCGGGCGGATCCGGGGCGTCGGCCGCGGCCCGGCGCTGCAGCGTGCCCTCGGGGTGGTCATGGTGCTCACCGCGGTGGCGATGGGCACGCAGGCGGACGTGCGCTTCCAGACCGCGCTGGCCGACCACCTGCCGCAGTTCGTGGTCAACCCCACGGGCGGCATCGAGCGCTCTGCGGCCGCGAAGTCGCGCCTGGCCGATCTGCGCGGCAAGGCCAGGTTCGACCGTGCCACGGCCGAAGGCCGGCGCGCGCCCGGGACCACGCGGGCCTCGGCGCGCTACCTCGACCTGGGCCCGGCGCCGGGATTCCAGGGCGGCGGCCGGTGGCTGAACACGCCGCGCCCGCTGGGGCTGGACGAGCTGCGCGGCCGCGTGGTGCTGGTCGACTTCTGGACCTACACCTGCATCAACTGCATCCGCACGCTGCCCTACCTGCGTTCCTGGGACGCGCGCTACCGGCGCCAGGGGCTGACCGTGGTGGGCGTGCACACGCCCGAGTTCCCGTTCGAGCGCAAGACGGACAACGTGCGCGACGCGATAGCCCGCAACCGCCTGCGCTACCCGGTCGTCCAGGACAACGGCTACCGGATCTGGAACGCGTTCGGAAACCAGTACTGGCCCGCCAAGTACCTGATCGACGCGCGCGGGCGTGTGCGCTACACCCACTTCGGCGAGGGCGACGACGACCGCACCGAATCGGCCATCCGCGCGTTGCTGGCCGAGCGCGGCGACGGTGCCCTGGGCGCCCGCGCCCGCCGCGCCCGCGCCATCGAGCCGGGCCAGGGCGCCCAGACGCCCGAGACCTACTTCGGCGCCAAGCGCGCCCAGGGCTGGCTCGCGCCCCCGGCCCGAGGCACCAGGACCTACCGGGACGGGGGCCGGCCGCCGCTGAACGCCTTCGCCCTCGGCGGGCGCTGGCGCGTGACCGGCGAGTCCGCCACCGCCGTGCGCGGCGCCACCGTGCGCGCCCGTTTCCGCGCCCGGCGCGTATACCTGGTGCTGCGCTCCTCCGACCGCCGCCGTCGCGCGGTCCGGGTCCGCGTCGACGGACGGCCCGCCCGCGCGATCGCCGTGCGCGGCGACGACATCTACACGGCGGTCGACCTGCCCGCGGCGGGCGAGCACGACCTGCGCCTGGACTTTGACGCGGGCGTGAGCGGGTACGCGTTCACGTTCGGGTAGTCGCCGAAACTGGCTGGTCAGCCAGTCCCCGGTATGCTGCCCCCGCACGCGCGCGACCGGAGGATGGAAATGGCTGAGACGGAGACGCTGGCGACCACGAACGGCACGGGGGACGTCAACGGCGCCCGTGAGCAGATCGAGGTCGAGAACCCGGCGACCGGGGAGGTCGCGGGCAACGTGCCGCGCATGCTGCCCGAGGACGTGGCCGAGATGGTGGCCCGCGCCCGCAAGGCGCAGCCGGGCTGGGAGGCGCTGGGCTTCGCCGGTCGCGCCCGCGTACTCAAGCGCGCCCAGGCGTGGGTGCTCAACAACTCGGAGCGGATCATCCGGACGATCGTCTCGGAGACCGGCAAGACCTGGGAGGACGCGCAGCTGGCCGAGGTGGGCTACGCCGCGCCCGCGTTCGGCTTCTGGGCCAAG
>DASQLM010000243.1:0-7545 GCA_035630015.1 Thermoleophilaceae bacterium
GATGCCGAACAGCCCGGCCAGGATGAAGTAGTGGGCGGGGTTGGCCAGCGGGCCCTCGTCGCGGCCGACGCCGATGTGCAGGGCGATGTCCCAGTACATGCCGATCACCGCGGTGATCAGGGACACGGTGGCCAGGCCGGAGGGAAACGCGACCCAGCCGGGGAGGCCCGTGATGCGGGTCCCGATGCGCCCCGCGAAGTCCAGCAGCCCGACCTTGCCGGAGCGGTGGCCCATGCCCAGCACGAGCAGGGCCGCGGTCACGACCATGGCGGCCCCGGTGGCGATCATGATCTCGCCGGTGGCGGCGCCGCCGGCGGGCTCGGTGCCCTGGGCGATCAGCGTGGTTGCCAGTTTCAAGACGGTTCTCCCCTTCGTCGTATTGGTGCGACGATTACTCCATACAACGTTACCTCGAACGAGGTTACATACGTTCGGTAGCGTTGCCAACCGTGGCATCGGACACAGAGCCCGCGATGACGGTCGAGCAGCTGGCCCACGCGAGCGGCATGTCGGTGCGCAACATCCGCAACCACCAGTCGCGCGGCCTGCTGCCGCCGCCCGAGGTCCGCGCGCGCACGGGCTACTACGGCCCCGCGCACGTCGACCGGCTGCGGCTGATCCAGCAGATGCAGGCGGAGGGCTTCAAGCTCAGCGCCATCCAGCGCCTGATCGGGGAGGAGGGGCCGGGCGCCGACCGGTTCGCCGCCATCCGCGAGCTGATCACCGACCCGGACCAGGTCGAGCCTCCCGAGATCCTGGGCGCGGACGAGCTGATCGAGCGGTTCGGCCCCCTGGACCGCAAGCGTCTCTCGCGCGCGCTCAAGCTGGGCGTGCTGGTGGATCTGGGAGACGGCCGCTTCGAGGCTCCCAGCCCCGGCCTGCTGCACGCGGCCGACGAGCTGATCGCCCGGGGCGTCACGCTGGAGACCGCGCTGGGCGTGCTCGAGAAGGTGCGGCGCAACTCGCAGAACACCGCCCGGGTGTTCGTCGAGCTGTTCCTGGAGGAGGTGTGGAAGCCGTTCGAGCGCGAGGGCCGGCCCGACGAGCGCTGGGGCGAGATCTCGGAGTCCATCGAGGGCCTACGCCCGCTGGCCTCCGACGCGGTCGTTGCCATCTTCCGCCAGGTGCTGGCGGCCGAGATGGAGGACGCCTTCGGCAAGCTCCTGCGCGAGCAGGGGAGGGGTAAGGGCAAGGCCTGAGTAAGGGTTCGGTTAGGTCCCCCGATCGGCTGCCCGGCGGTGGTACCACGGTGCCATGCGACTACCACTGCTCATCACATGCATCGCCGCGCTCCTCGTGGCGGCGTCCCCGGTCTCGGCCAAGGACGATGACGACGACGGCCGCCGCGGCGGCGACGACGACGGCCGCGTGATCAAGCGCGGCGACTGCTCGGGAGCCAGCAACTGGAAGCTCAAGGCCAAGCCCGACGACGGCGGCCTCGAGGTCGAGTACGAGGTCGACCAGAACCGCAACGGCGTGCGCTGGAACGTGGCCCTGCGCCGCAACGGCAAGCGGGTCGCCCGGGGCACGCGCATCACCCGCGCGCCCAGCGGCTCGTTCGAGTTCGAGCGCACGATCGGCAACCCGCGCGGCACCGACACGATCTCGGCGGTGGCCACGCGCCGCGGCGAGACCTGCCGCGCCTCGCTGCGCATCTAGGAGCACCGGCACGGGTGGCCCCCCCGATCGGGGGTCACCCGCGTCCGTACCCTGGTTTCCCGACGGGGAAGGTGTAGATTCAGGCGCAGACCCCCGACCCGCGGAGCGCCATGGCCCTGCTCAAGCCCGATCCGAGCTTCTATTCATCCCCCGGCGAGGCGGTCCAGGCACCGCCCGAGACGCTGGCCTACGTGGCCACCCTGAACACCGGCACCAACGGCGACAGCGCGCCCGACGCCCTCAGCGTGCTCGACCTCGAGCAGGGCTCGTCCACCTACGGCCAGCTCGTCGGCCGCGTGGACATGCCCGAGGTCGGCGACGAGCTGCATCACTTCGGCTGGAACGCGTGCTCGTCCGCGCTCTGCCCCTGGGCAGCCCATCCGCACGTGGAGCGGCGGTACCTGTTGGTGCCCGGCCTGCGCTCCTCGCGCATCCACGTGATCGACACGAAGGCCGACAAGCACCGGCCCGAGATCGTCAAGGTCATCGAGGCCGACGAGATCGCCAAGAAGACCGGCTACAGCCGGCCGCACACCATCCACTGCGGCCCCGACGGGATCTACGCGTCGGCCCTGGGCAACCCCGAGGGCGGCGGGCCTGGCGGCATCTTCCTGCTGGACCACGAGACGTTCGAGGTCAGGGGGCCGTGGGAGAAGGACCGCGGCCCGCAGGAGCTGGCCTACGACTTCTGGTGGCACATCAACCACAACACGCTGATCTCCAGCGAGTGGGGCACGCCGGACATGGTCGAGGACGGCATCAACCCCGAGCTGCTGCTGGGCGGCAAGTACGGCCACCACCTGCACGTGTGGGACATCGACAGCCGCTCGCACCGGCAGTCGATCGACCTGGGCGCCGACCAGCAGATGGTCCTGGAGCTGCGGCCGGCGCACAACCCCAACAAGACCTACGGGTTCGTGGGCGTGGTGGTCTCGACCGCCGACCTGTCGGCCTCGGTGTACCTGTGGGACCGCGGCGACGACGGCAGCGTCAGCGCCCGCAAGGTCATCTCGATCCCGGCCGAGCCGGCCGAGGAGGACCAGCTCCCGCCGGCGCTGAAGCCGTTCGGCGCCGTGCCGCCGCTGATCACGGACATCGACCTGTCGGTGGACGACAAGGACCTGTACGTCTCGTGCTGGGGAACCGGCGAGATCAAGCGCTTCGACGTCTCCGACCCCGGCAATCCGCGCGAGACCGGCTCGGTGCGCCTGGGCGGCATCGTGGAGCGGGCGGCCCATCCGGCGGCCGGCTCGGTCAACGGCGGGCCGCAGATGGTCGAGGTCAGCCGCGACGGGCGCAGGGTCTACCTGACCAACTCGCTCTACGCCAGCTGGGACGCGCAGTTCTACCCCGAGGGGATCGACGGCTGGCTGACCAAGCTGGACGCGCCCGAGGGCGGGGGACTGGACGTGGACCCGGACGTGTTCGTGGAGTTCAGCGGCGAACGGCCGCACCAGGTCCGCCTCGAGGGCGGCGACGCGTCCTCGGACTCCTACTGCTTCCCGGACTGAGGGCCGGCCGGTGGACGGCCTCTGGCCGTGGATCGTGATGGCGGGGCTGGGGGCCTACCACGGCCTCAACCCCGCCATGGGCTGGCTGTTCGCGGTCTCGCTGGGCATGCAGGACCGCGACCGCTCGTCGGTGACCGGGGCGCTGGTGCCCATCGCAATCGGGCACGAGCTGTCGATCGCCCTGGTCGCGGCGCTGGTCATCGGGCTGGGCGTGGTCACCGACACCACCGCGCTGCACCTGGGCGCGGCGGTGGCGCTGATCGCGTTCGGCATCTTCCGCTTCGCCAAGCCACGGGCGCACTTCCGCTGGGTCAAGGGCAGGGTCGACCGGCGCGAGCTCAGCGTGTGGTCGTTCCTGATGTCCACCGCCCACGGCGCCGGCCTGATGGTGGCACCGGTGCTGATCGGCTCCAGCCAGGCCCAGGCGTCCTCGGGCCACTCCCACGCCGTGCAGGAGATGGGGCTAGGGCGCCTGTCGATCCCCGAGACCGTGCTGGCCGTGTCGGTGCACGTGGGGGCCATGCTCCTGGTCATGGGCGCCGTGGCGCTGCTGGTCTACGAGAAGCTCGGCGTGCGGGTGCTGCGCAAGGCGTGGGTGAACTCCGACCATCTGTGGGCGGCATCGTTCGTGGCCGCCGGCGTGATCACGCTGGTCACCTGATCCCGTGGAAGGGCTACGCACCAGCGCGTAGTCCGGCCTTTTGACAGGCACCGTGAAGGGGCAGACAGTGGCCGGGTGAGGAAGGCGCTGGCCTGTTCGGTCGCACTGCTGGCACTCGCGTGCGCCGCGGCGCTGGCGGCCACGCCCGTCACCAGCGAGATCGCGGTGAACACCACGCTCGCGGGGTCCCAGGACCAGCCGAGCGTGGCCCTGGACGCCGACGGCGACTTCGCGGTGGGCTGGGAGGACGGCCCCGGCGGCTCCCGTGCCATCCGCATGCGGCGGTTCACCCGCGCGGGCGCGCCCGCCACCGCCGAGATCACGATGGACACGGGCGGGGACTCCCAGGATCCCGCCCTCGGAATGAGCGCGACCGGCGCCGGCGTGGCGGTGTGGCAGAGCTCCGCGGGCCAGACGATGGCGCGGCGATTCGACGCCGACAGCGCCGAGGGGGCCGCCGTTCCCGTGAACGCGAGCACCGCGACCCAGGCGCCCGACGTGGCGATGGACGCGGACGGCGATTTCGTCGTGGTGTGGGAGGACAACACGGCGGCGGATGCGATCATCCGCGCCCAGCGATTTACTGAAGCGGGAGTTGCGGACGGCAGCGTGCTCACCGTCAACGAGCCGACGGCCCCGGGGATCGGTTCCCTCGATCCCGCCGTCGCCATCGACAACGCCGGGAACTTCGTCGTCACCTGGGAGCGCCCGGCAGGGGGCAACGACGACGTGTTCGCACGCGTCTTCAACGCGGACGGGTCGCCGCGCACCGGCGAGCTCACGGTCGCCTCGGGCGCCACCGACCAGGACGACCCGGAGGCGGCGATGGACGCGGACGGGGACCTCGCGGTCGCGTGGGAGTCCGGCGACGACGTCCTGGCCCGGAGGTACAGCTCCGCCGGGGGAGCCGCCACATCCGCATTCCCGGTGAACTCCACGACCACCGGCTCGCAGGGCAACGTGCGGATCGGGCTGGGCGCCGGGGGCGCGAGCCTGGCCGCGACGTGGGACAGCAACGCCGGCGGCAGCGACGACGTGGTAACGCGCAGGTTCAACTCGGCCGGATCGCCGCTGAGCGGCGAGGTCGCGGTCAACACGACGGTGGCCGGCAACCAGGCCGATCCCGGCCTCGGCGCGGACGCCACGGGGCGGTTCGTGGTGGCGTGGGAGAGCGACGGCACAGCCACCGACGTGATCGCCCGCGCCTTCGATCCGGTCACGGCGCAGGGGCAGCAGCCGCAGCCACCGCCACCGCCACCACCATCGGGCGGCGGCCGTCCCGACTGCCAGGATCCGACCCGGATCCTGGTGACCTGCCTGAACCCGTCCGGGGCGTTCACGATCCCCGGCGTCTGCGGCCCGTCGTTCGGCACGATCCTGCCCGCCTGCAATCTCCCGAGCAACCCGCCGACGGTTTGTGGCCCGTCGTTCGGCACGATCCTGACCGCCTGCCAGCTGCCGCAGTCGAAGATCATCGCGTGCGGCGGTCTCGGGACGATCCTGCCGCAGTGCAACAACCCTCCGGACAGCGTGCCCAGGGTCTGCGGCGGAGCGCCGCTCCCCAAGTGCACGGGCGCCAACCAGCTCGTCCTCGTCTGTGGGCCCTCGACCGGAACCCCCCTGCCGGCCTGCAACTTCCCGACGAAGATCAACGCCACCCCGCTTCAGACCGGTAAGTCGGCGACGCTGACGCTCACCCTGAGTTGCCCGCCGTCCGGCGCGACCACCAGCGCCGCGGGCCGCGGGGCTCGCGCGGCGCAGAAGGCCCCTGACACCTGCGACATGTCCCTGGCGCTGAAGTACATGCGCGTGTCGCTGTCGGAGACCTTGGCGGCTCACGCGGGGGACGTCGGAGTCAACTTCCCCACGGCCGCCGGGCTCATCAACGATCTCGAGGAGGGCACCGGCGTTCCGGGCTTCGGGGCGATAGGCGTCAGACGACTCGAGAACGCACGAACGAACCAGCAGGTCTTCTACGGTCGTGCCGGAGACCTGATCCAGCGCTACCTCGGGACCAACAGGGTCAACGAAGAGGTGGACGTCGCGGCCGCCAACCGATACCTGCTCCAGCGCGAAGGGCCGCGCGCCTATGTCGGCACGGAAGGCGTGGCCTTCGGAAACGCGTTCGCCGGACCGATAGGCCTTTGGGTCGACAGCCTCGCGAACGCCGTCAAGCGCTACCGCCAGCTGGAGGGCGGGGCCGGCGGCAAGAGCTCCGCCGCACAGGTCAAGCGGCAGCGGGGCGGTCGCGTGCTCTCCAAGCGCTACAAGGTCAAGACCGGGCGCAAACGCGCCAGCAAGCGGCGCGGCAAGACCCGCAAGATCAAGATCAAGCTGTCCAAGGGCACGGTCAAGAAGCTGGTGCGCGAGGCCGCCAAGTCGAAGCGATCGAAGCGCGTGGTGCCGCTGCGGCTGCTGGTCTCCTATCGAGGCAAGCTGAAGGGCCGCCGCATTCCGGTCGCCCGGATGATCGACGTCCAGCTCCGCGTCAAGGCGAAGCCGAAGAAGCGCAAGAAGCGCTAGACGCAGCGAGCGTTGACAATACCCCTAGGGGGTATGGTACCGTGGGTCCATGGAAGCCCACGCGCACTCGGATCATCACGACCTGCCCACGTCGGGCTCGGCCCTGACGTCGGTGGCCATCAGCGCGACGCTGCATTGCCTGACCGGCTGCGCCATCGGCGAGGTGCTGGGCATGGCCATCGGCACGGCGCTGGGGTTCTCCAACTGGAGCACGGTGGCGCTGGCCGTGGTGCTGGCCTTCTTCTTCGGCTACGCGCTGACCAGCCTCCCGCTGCTGCGCGCCGGCCTGGCGCTCAGCGTGGTGGTGCCGATCGCGCTGGCCTCGGACACGCTGAGCATCGCGACCATGGAGATCGTGGACAACGCGGTCATGGTGGCCATCCCCGGGGCCATGCATGCGGGCCTCGGCGAGCTGCTGTTCTGGGGCTCGCTGGCCTTCGCCCTGGCGGTGGCCGGCGTGGTGGCCGTGCCGGTCAACCGCTACCTGATCGCCCGCGGCAAGGGCCACGCCAAGGTGCATGAGACCGGCATCCACGGCGGCCCCTCGCCGCGGCTGGTGGGCGTGATCGCCGCGGCGGCGTTCGTGTTCGGCTCCACGGTGCTGGTGGCCGAGGCGCTGTCCGAGGACGAGCCGGCGCACGGCGGACAGCACGCGTCCGCCGGCCAGATGTCCGAACGGGCGTTCCTGACCGAGATGACCGCGCACCACCAGTCGGCCATCCGCACCGGCCACCAGGCACAGGAGCGTGGACAGAGCCGCTTCGTGCGCGGCCTGGGCGCTGACATCCTGCGTACGCAGGCGGCCGAGGTGCGGCAGATGCGCGCCCTCTACCGGCGCCTTGTCGGCGGCGAGATGCCGTCCGAGCGAATGCACGACGGCGTCCCGGCCCGGCTCGCGCGTGCACGCGACTTCGACCGCGCCTTCGTGGACCACATGATTCCCCACCACGTGGACGCGGTGCGCATGTCGCGGGAGGTCAGGACCGACGACCGTGAGCTACGCGCGCTGGCCGCCGCGATCGTGACCGCGCAGCGGCGCGAGATCGCCGCGATGCGCCGCTTCCGCGACGGCAACTACGGGACCCCCGAGGCGCCGTCGCCCTCCGGCGACGGCCACGGCGGTCACACCGACTGAGGCTCGGGCTCGGGCGGCGGCGCCCGGCGCACCAGCAGGTACGACAGCCACAGCCC
>DASQLM010000244.1:0-5528 GCA_035630015.1 Thermoleophilaceae bacterium
CTCCTACGACGAGATGACCAACCTGCCCGAGTCCCTGCGCGCCGACCTGGCCGAGCGGGTGCCGCTGTCCTCGTTGACGGTCGAGCACGAGGCGCTGGCCTCCGACGGCACCGAGAAGGTGCTGCTGCGCACCGGCGACGGCCGCCCGCTGGAGGCCGTGCTGATGCGCTTCCGCGACGGCCGCCGGTCGCTGTGCGTGTCCTCGCAGTCGGGCTGTCCGCTGACCTGCACCTTCTGCGCCACCGGCACGATGAAGTTCGGCCGCAACCTGACCACCTCGGAGATCCTGGACCAGGCGCTGCACTTCCGCCGCAAGGAGGAGGTTGACCACCTGGTGTTCATGGGCATGGGCGAGCCGCTGATGAACCTGGACAACGTGCTCGGCGCCTGCGAGCGGCTGCCGGACATCGGCGTCCACCCCTCCAGCACCACGATCTCCACGGTCGGCTGGATCCCCGGCATCGAGCGGCTGACCGAGCGCGACGGCCCCACGATCCGGCTGGCGCTGTCACTTCACGCGCCCGAGGAGGAGCTGCGCAGCGAGCTGATGCCGGTGAACGACCGCTACCCGCTGGCCGACGTGCTGGCCGCCTGCCTGCGTTGGCACGAGCAGCGGCGCCGGCGCGTGTACGTCGAGTACCTGATGCTCGACGGGGTCAACGACAGCCCCGAACAGGCCGTGCAGCTGGCCAAGGTGCTGACCCCGCACGAGGCGTTCAAGGTCAACCTGATCCCCTACAACCCCACCGACTCGGGCCTGCGCGGGTCCACCCGCGAGGCCATCGACACTTTCCTGAGCACCCTGCACGACAACGGCGTGCCCGCCACGGTGCGGCTCACGCGGGGGCGCGATATCGACGCGGCTTGCGGTCAGCTGGCGGTGAAGGCCTGACGAAGGGCAGCCGTTCGTAGGCCGCCAGGTAGGAACCGAGCAGGATCAGCGCCAGGCCGGCGAAGGTGGCCACGCTGACGTCCTCGCCCAGCAGCACGACCCCGTAGAGCACCGCGAAGCCGGGTGCGATGTAGGCCACCAGCGACGCCTTCGGCGGCCCCAGCTGGTCGATCAGGTCGTAGTAGAAGACGAACGCGATCCCGGTGCCAAGGACGCCGAGCGCGAACAGCGAGGCCACGGCCTCCAGGCTCGGGGTCGTGTCGGGCAGGTCGGTGGCCGCGAACGGCAGCGAGAACACTGCGCTGGCCGCCATCGTGGCCGTGACCAGCACGATCGGCGACTGGCCCGGGATCCTGCGCTTGATCAGGAACGATCCGGCGGCGTAGCCCAGGCCCGCCAGCGCGACCATGGCGCCGCCGATGAGCGCCGCGGAGCCGCCGCCGGCATCCACGCCCAGGAGCAGGACCACCCCGGCGATGCCGATCGCCACGCCCACAGCGCCGATGCGCTTCGCGCGCTCCTCGGGGGTGATGACCACCGCGAGCAGGAACGCGTAGATGGGAGCCGTGGCCACCAGGATCCCGGCCAGCGACGAGGAGATGTGGTCCTCGCCGTAGGAGATGAGCATGAACGGGGCCACCACCTGGATCACCGCCAGCAGCGCGATCACGCCGGCAGAGCCGCGCAGCGCGCCAACCCGGCCGGTGCGCCAGGCCAGCGGGGCCAGCACCAGCGCGGCGAGCGCCGTGCGCACGAACACGATCATCGGTGGTGAGAACACATCCTCCAGGGCCACCTTGATGAACAGGTAGGAGGCGCCCCAGAAAGCCGCGACGAACGCGAACTCGACTCCCGATCGGCGGCTCATGCCGCCGAGCATGTCATCGGAGGGCCATCACTTCCAATTCCGAATGCTTGGGGTACCATCAGTGCAGCTAATGCTGGACGTCAAGCGCATCAAGGTGTTCCGCGAGGTCGCGAACCGCGGCTCGTTCTCGGCTGCGGCCGAGTCGCTGTCGTTCACCCAGTCGGCCGTCAGCCAGCAGGTCGCGGCGCTGGAGCGCGAGACCGGCACCCAGCTGCTGGACCGCACCCCCCGCGGCGTCCGCCCCACCGAGTCCGGGCGCGCGCTGCTGGCCCATGCGGACGCCATCCTGGCCCGGCTGGAGTCCGCGGAGGACGAGCTGGCGGAGCTGGCCGGGCTGCGCGGCGGCCGGCTGCGGATGGCCGGGTTCCAGAGCGCCGGCGCGACGCTGCTGCCCCAGGCGGTGGCCGCGTTCCACGAGCGCCACCCCAAGGTCGACCTCGGCATGGTCGAGTCCGAGCCCGCCGAGGCCGTGGAGCGCCTGCGCAGCGGCGACATCGACATCGCCCTCGTCTACGACTTCGAGCCGCTTCCCGGCTCGCTGGGTCCCGACCTGGAGCTCACGCACCTGCTGGACGACACCTACGACGCCGTCCTGTCCCGCACCCACCCGCTGGCGGAGCGCAAGAAGCTGAAGCTGGCCGACCTGTCCGGCGATCCCTGGATCGCCTCCACCCCGCGCTGCGGCTGCCGCCAGATCAGCGACCGGGCGTGCCTGGACGCCGGCTTCGACGCCAACGTGGCCTTCGAGGCCGACGAGACCATGTCCGCCATGGCCCTGGTGGCCGCCGGCGTTGGCGTCACGATCTTCCCCCGCCTGGCGCTGAACCCGATGCACCCGGGCGTGGTGGCGCGGCCGCTTGGGGCCAAGGCCCCCGTGCGGCGGATCTGGGTGGCCCGGATGGCCGGCGGGCACCGCTCCGCCGCCAGCGAGGCCATGCACCAGCTGCTGGTGGACGCGGCCGCGGCCTTCCGCGAGGACGCGCCGCTGCAGGCCGTGTCCTAGACCTCCTGCACCTGGGCGGGTTCGGCGCGCGCCTCGCCCGCCTTGAGCAGCCGCTCGCGCAGCTCGCGCTCGTCCTCGGGCGTGGGGTCGAACCGCGACACGTCGGGCAGAGCGTCCAGCGCCTCGAGCCCGAACAGCTTCTGGAACAGGTCGGTGGTGCGGTAGAGCACCGCGCCGAAGCGCGACCGGCCCGACTCCTCGACCAGCCCCCGCTCGAGCAGGGTGCCGGTGGCCGACTCGGACGCCACGCCGCGGATGCGCGCGATCTCGGGCCGCGAGACCGGCTGGAGGTAGGCCACGATGGCCAGGCATTCGGCCTGGGCCTGGGTCAGGGGCGGGGTGCGCGGGCGGCTGAGCAGGCGGCGCGCCGCGCGCTCCGCCACCGGATCGGTGGCCAGGGTGAAGCCGCCGGCGATCTCGCGCAGGACCACGCCGCGGTAGCCCTCGGCGTAGTGCTCGCGCAGCCGCGCCAGCGCCTCGAGGACCTCGCCCTCGGAGGACTCGGTGGCGTCGGCCAGCGACTCCAGCGACACCGGGTCCGAGGACAGGAACAGCAGGGCCTCCACGACCCGCGCGAGCTCGTTCACGCGTCGCCTCCGTTCGTGATGGTGATGGGCCCGAAGGGCTCGGTCTGGTCCCAGCTGGCCTCGCCGGACTTGAACAGCTCCAGCAGGGCGAACAGGGTCACGGCCTCGGTCATGCGGTCGGCACCGTGGACGGCGTCGTCGAAGGAGAAGGCGGGCCGGCTGCGCAGCAAACCGCGCACGTGGGCCAGCCGTTGCTCGAGCGACACGCGTGGGCGGGCGACGTGGCGCAGGTCGATCTTGGGGGGCACCCGGAGCAGGCCGCCCAGCGCCTCGGCCAGCTGGGTGGGCTCGTAGGCGGCCTCGGCCACCTCCAGCGACACCCGCCGCAGGTGCGCGGGCAACGCGGCCGAGCGGTAGCGGAAGCCGCTCTCGTGCGCCAGCCGCTCGCGCAGGAAGCCGGCGGCGTCGCGGTAGCGCCGGTACTCGAGCATCCGCGCCAGCAGCTCGTCGGCGGCCTCGGAGGGCTCCAGCTCCAGGCCATCGGTCTCCTCGACCGGCAGCATCATGCGCGACTTGAGCTCCAGCAGCGCGGCGATCAGCACCAGGAACTCGGTGGCGGCCTCCAGATCGATCTCGCCCTTGCTCTGGAGGTGGTCGATGTAGGCCACGACCACGTCGGCCAGCTCGACCTCGAGCAGGTCGACCTCCTCGCGCAGCACGAGCGTGAGCAGCAGGTCGAACGGACCCTGGAAGACCTCCAGGTCCAGGTCGAGGGAGGCGACGGCCATCGCGGTACAGCCTACGGACGCCTCCGGCGGTGCGAGGCTTGCCGCGTGTCCTCGAGAGCCTTCGCGCCAGGACGGGTCAACCTGATCGGCGAGCACACCGACTACAACGGCGGGCTGGCCCTGCCCTTCGCCATCGACCACGGGATCACCGTGTCGGTCGTCCCCGGGCCACCCGGGGACGAGCCGTACCGGGACGCCGTGGCCGCCGAGCTCGGGGGCGATCCGCCCGCGGTCGAGATCGAGAGCGACCTGCCGGCGGGCGCCGGGCTCTCCTCCTCGGCCGCCCTGTGTGCCGCGCTGGCCCTGGCGATCGGCGGCGACGGGGACCGGCTGGAGCTGGCGCGGCTGTGTCAACGGGTCGAGAACGACCGCATGGGCGCGAACACCGGGCTCCTGGACCAGATCGCGGTGCTGATGGCGCCGCCGGGCGGGGCGCTGCTGATCGACTTCGCGGACCTGTCCACCGAGCCGGTGCGACTGGAGCTGGGCGAATGGCGCCTCGCCGTCCTGGATTCCGGCGAGCGCCACGCCCATGCGACGTCGGGCTACAACGAGCGCCGGGCCGAGTGCGAGCAAGGCGACCCGCGCCGGCTGCGGCATGTGGAGAGCGAGAACGAGCGCGTGCGCGAGGCCGTCGACGCACTGGCCGCCCGGGACATGCCCCGCCTCGGCGCGCTGCTGGACGCCTCCCACGCCAGCCTGCGCGACGACTACGAGGTCTCGACCCCGGCGGTGGAGGCCACGCGCGACCGGATGCTGGCCGCCGGCGCCGCGGGCGCCCGGATCGTAGGCGGTGGCTTCGGCGGCTCGGTGCTGGGCCTGTTCGGCCCCGACGCCCAGCCGCCCGCCGGGGCTCTGGCTGTCCAGCCAGGCAAGCCGGCGTGCCTGCTTCCCACCTGAGAGACTCGCGCCCATGGCGAGCTATCCAGTGACGGGCAAGATCGCGATGGTGACCGGAGCGGCGCGGGGGATCGGCTTCGGCACCGCGCAGGAGCTGACCAAGCGGGGTGCGACCGTCGTGGTCGTGGACCTCGACCAGACCGCGGCCGACGAGGCGGCCGAGCGGCTGGGCGGCAACGCGATGGGGATCGCGTGCGACGTGACCGACCAGGGAGCCCTCCGCGCCGCGGTGGCGGCGACCGTGGACCGCTACGGCCGGCTGGACATCGTGATGGCCAACGCCGGCATCGCCTCGCGGGCCGCGACCGTGAACGCCATGTCCGGCGAGGCGGCCGAGCGGGTGCTCGACGTGAACCTGAACGGTGTCTGGCGCACCGTGAACGCGGCTCTGCCGGAGATCATCCGCAACAAGGGCCACGTCGTGGTCGTGGCGTCCGTCTACGCGTTCGTCAACGGCGTGGGCACCGCGCCCTACGCCATGGCCAAGGCCGGCGTGGAGCAGCTGGGCCGCGCGCTGAGGGTGGAGCTGGCCCAGCACGGCGCCGGGGCC
>DASQLM010000245.1:0-2957 GCA_035630015.1 Thermoleophilaceae bacterium
GCCTGGACACCCAGGCCGCCCGGCTCACGCCGCCGGACGCAGGCGGTAGTCCGACAGCTCGAAGCGACGAGCGCGGTGACGGAACGTGAACGAGAAGCCGGGCCACTGGATCGAGTTGTGGCCGTTGTCGTCCAGGTACCAGGACGAGCAGCCGCCGTTGTTCCAGACGCTGCGCCGCAGCCGCCGCTGCAGGTCGCGGTTGTAGCGCTCCTGCACCTCGGGCCGCACCTCCAGCGCCCCCAGCCGGCCGAGCCGCTCCAGCGCCTGGCCGACGTAGGCGATCTGCGACTCCAGCAGGTAGACCATGGACGTGTGGCCCTGGTTGAGGTTGGGGCCGTAGATCAGGAACAGGTTGGGAAAGCCGGCCACGGCGGTGCCGAGGTAGGCCCGCGGCGAGCCGCCCCAGACCTCGGTCAGCGAGCGCCCGTCGCGCCCGCGCAGGCGCTGGGCCAGGGGGATGTTCACCGGGTCGAAGCCGGTGGCCATGACCAGCGCGTCCAGCTCGTGCTCGCGGCCGCCGGCGGTCACGATCGAGTGCGCGCGCACCTCCTCGATGCCGTCGGTCACCAGCTCCACGCCGGGCTGTTCCAGCATCGGGTACCAGTCACTGGACAGGAGGATGCGCTTGCAGCCGATCTCGTAGTCCGGCGTGACCTTGGCCCGCAGCGCCGGATCGTGGATCTGCATGCGCCGTAGCGCCCGCGCGTTGGCCTCATGGCCCTTCATCAGGAACGGCGCGTAGGTCAGGCCCGGCGCCACCGTCTCGTGGGCCGAGTAGATGAGCCCCCGCACCAGCTTCTGGACCGCGGGCACGCGCGCGTACAGCGCCTGCACCCTGCGCGGGATCGCGCGGTCGGGGTGCGGGATGATCCACGGCGCCGAGCGCTGGAACACGGTCAGCGAGCGCACGCGCGGCTGGAGCTGCGGCCCGATCTGGATGGCCGACGCCCCGGTGCCCACCATGCCCACGCGGCGGCCGTCCAGCGGCGTTTCGTGGTCCCACTCGGCGGAGTGGAACACGTCGCCCTCGAAGGCCTCGAACTGCGCCGGCACGCGCGGGTTGCTGAGCAGGCCGGGGGCGGCGATGAGCGTGTGGGCGCGCAGGGGGCCGTCCGACGTCTCGATGTCCCAGAGCGCGTCGTCGTCGTTCCAGCGCGCGTCGGTGACCTCGCAGTTCAGCCGCAGATGGGGCCGGACGCCGAAGCGGTCGACGCAGTCGCGCAGGTACTCCAGGATCTGCGGCTGCTCGGGGTAGGCGTGCGTCCAGTCCGGCTTGGGCGCGAACGAGAACGAGTAGAGGTTCGACGGGATGTCGCACTGACAGCCCGGGTAGGTGTTGGCCCGCCAGGTCCCGCCCACGTCGTCCCCGCGCTCCAGCAGCTCGAAGTCCCGGACGCCGCGGCGCACGAGCTCGGCGGCCATGCCGATGCCGCCGAAGCCGGCGCCGACCACCACCACCTCCCGTGTGGTCACTCCGTGTCCGGCCCCGTCTTCGTGGCCAGCGACTTGGCGGCGCCGCCGCCCATGAACCGGCGCAGCAGCCCCGGGAACAGCATCCGGACAATGCCGACCAGCTCGTAGGCGCGCGGCACGTAGCGCTCGGCCTTGCCGCCCGGGCCCGCCTGGTACACGGCCTCAGCGGCCTTCTCGGGAGTGGACACAGCCCACCGGGTCAGGGCCTTGCCGGTCAGCTCGGCCTGCGGGAACCCCTCGGTGCTGATGAAGCCGGGCAGCACGTTGCCCACGTGCACGCCGGCGGGCGCCTCCTCACCGCGTAGCGCGTCGGTCCAGCCGGCCAGGGCGAACTTGCTGGCCGAGTACGCGCCCGAACCGGGACGCGAGATCCGCCCGGCGGTGCTGGACACCATCACGATCGAGCTCGGCGCCGACTCGCGCAGCAGCGGCAGCAGCGCCTCGGTCATGCGCACGACCGCGTCGAAGTTCAGGTCCATCGTCCGCTTGACGTTGGTGTAGCCCTTCTCCGCGAACGTGCCCCTGAAGCCCGCGCCGGCGTTGTTGACCAGCAGGTCCAGGCGCCCGTGCTCGGCCTGGACGTGATCGCGCACGCGCGCCGGAGCGTCGTCGTCGGTCACGTCGCAGGCCACGTACGTGGTGGGCGCCGGCAGACTGCCGGCCAGCGCCCGCAGCCGGTCCTCGCGACGCGCGACCAGCACCAGCCGCGCGCCCGGCTCCCGGGCGAGGCGGTGAGCCACCGCCTCGCCTATCCCGCTGGATGCTCCTGTGACTACGGCGACCATGGTCGCCGCGAGCCTACTTCTTCGCCTTGGCCCTGCTGCGGCTGGCCGGCTTGGCCTTGGCCTTCGACTTCGTGGTGGTCTTCGACCGGGAGGCCGTGGCCTTTGCCTTCGGCTTGGCCTTGGCCTTGGACGCGGTGGACTTGGCCTTGGGCTTCGCCTTGCTCGCGGCGGCCTTGGGCTTGGCCTTCGCCTTCGAAGCCGTGGACTTGGTGGTGGTCTTGGCCCGGGTGGTCGCGGCCTTGGCCTTCGACTTCGTGGCCTTCGCCTTGGGCTTGGCCTTCGTGGTCCTGGCCCCCGCCGCACCCTGTGCCGCCTGGGCGGCGGACTTCGCGGCCTTGGCGGCGTTCTTCGCGGCCTTGCCGGCCGCGGTGGCCGCCGTCTTGGCCTCGGTCACGACCTTGTCCGCGCCCCCCTTGCTCTGGTTCTTCTTGCGCGTGGCTGCGGCCTTCTTGGCCGCCGCCGAACGCGCCGCCTTCTTCTGCTGGGCCATCTAGAGCTCCTCCTCGCTGGCTGACTTGGCGCCAGCATTACAGCAGCGGCGGCGGGGCGCGACAGCGGACCTCCGTTGCTAGCGTTCGCGCACTTGACCGCCATCGCTTCTCACGACGCGGAGGAGCGGACCGCCTCGGGCCCGGGCACGGCGCTCTCCATCGAGGCCGTCGACAAGACCTTCCGCCTTCCTCACCAGCGCTACTCCAC
>DASQLM010000246.1:0-8379 GCA_035630015.1 Thermoleophilaceae bacterium
GCCACCTGGTGGATCCGCCAGGCCATCTCGCGCGCCATCGCCGACAAGTCGCGCACCATCCGGATCCCGATCCACATCAACCAGACGCTCCAGAAGCTGGACGGCGCCCAGCGCCGGCTGCAGAGCGTGGGCGAGGGCAACCCCTCGATCGAGGAGATCACCGAGGCCGCCAACGTGGACATCGACGTCGAGGAGGCCGAGTTCCTGATGCGCGCCTCGCGCGCGCCGGTCTCGCTGGACAAGCCGGTGGGCGGGGGCGAGGAGGACGCCGCGGAGCTGGGCCACCTGATCCCCGACGACCGCGCCGAGTCCCCGTTCGAGACCGCGGCCGAGAGCATGACCCGCAGCCGGCTGGCCGAGGCCCTGGAGAACCTGTCCTACCGCGAGCGGCGCGTGATCGAGCTGCGCCACGGCCTGTTCGGCGAGAACCCCTGCACGCTCGACGAGGTCGGCCGGATGTTCAACCTGACGCGCGAGCGCACGCGCCAGGTCGAGGAGCACGCGCTGCGCAAGCTGGCCTCGCTCGCGGAAGCGCGCGGGCTGCGCGACGCCGCCTAGCGCCGCAGGCAGGCAGCGCATGACGATGAGCGTGCGGGGGCGGGCCAAGGCTGCGGAGCGGCCCGGTACCCTGCCCGCCGTGGCCGTCAAGACCGGAGCGATCGGCAAGACCTACCCGCCCTTCGCCTACGAGGTGGGCAAGGAGAAGATCGCCGAGTACGCCCGCGCGATCGGCGCCGAGAACCCGGTGCACTTCGACCGCGACGCCGCCCGCGAGGCCGGCTTCCGGGACGTGGTGGCGCCACCGATGTTCGCCGTCGTCTACTCCAGCGGGTCGGTGGCGCCGGGCATCTTCGACCCCGAGGTCGGGATCGACTTCGCGACCATGGTCCACGGCGGGCAGGAGTTCGTGTGGGGCGAGCCGGTGGTCAGCGGCGACGTGATCACCACCACCACCGAGGTCAAGGACGTGTCCGAGAAGGCCGGCAAGGGCTTCTACGTGTTCGAGTCGGTATCCACCAACCAGGACGGCCAGGAGGTCGTACGCGGCACCTGGACCAACATCGTGAGGGGCGTATGACGGAGCTCAGGGTCACCCCCGACAAGTACCTGCCGCATCGCTACGCCGGTGCCTCGGGCGACTTCAACCCGATCCACATCGACACCGAGTTCGCCCAGCAGGTGGGGCTGCCGCGCAACATCCTGCACGGCCTGTACTCGATGGCGCTGGTGGCACGGGCCGCCAACACCGACGGCGACCCGCGTGCGCTGAGGCGCCTGTCGGTGCAGTTCCGCGGCATGGGTGTGCCCGAGGAGGAGATCGTGATCACAGGGACCGAGCGCGACGACGGCGTCCTGGAGCTGGAGGCCGCCCAGGGCGACACGAAGATCATCAGGAACGCCGAAGCCGAACTACGCGCCTAACCTTGGCCGACGTGCAGATCTCCGTTCGCCAGAGCATCCTGCTCCGCAAGGTCGTGGAGGGCTATCAGCAGCTCGACGCGCCGGTCGGCTCCAAGTGGCTGGCCGGCCAGGACGACGTGCCCTGGGGCCCCTCGACGGTGCGCTCCGAGCTGGCCCGCCTCGAGGAGTTCGGCCTGCTCGAGCACCCGCACACGTCGGCCGGACGCAGGCCCACCGACTCGGGCTACCGCTTCTACGTGGACGAGCTGCTCGAGGGCGGCAACCTGCCGGCCGTGCGCTCGCCGGTCGAGCTCAGCGACATGCGCCGCGAGGTCGACGAGGCCATGCGCGCCACCACCGAGCAGCTGTCCCAGGTCACGAACCTGCTGGCGCTGGTCTCGGCCCCCTCCATCGGCACCGCCACCATCCACCGCGTCGAGGTGCTGTTGCTGCAGCCGCAGGTGGCGATGGTGGTGGTCATCACCAGCACCGGCGGCGTGACCAAGCGCGTGATCTCCTACGACGAGCCCCTCGATCCCGGCCTGGTGGCCTGGGCCGGCAGCTACCTCAACGAGGTGCTCGGCGGCATGGACGTGGGCGCGCGG
Source organism: Thermoleophilaceae bacterium (assembly GCA_035630015.1). Lineage (GTDB taxonomy): Bacteria > Actinomycetota > Thermoleophilia > Solirubrobacterales > Thermoleophilaceae > JAAYBF01. The sequence goes on from DASQLM010000246.1 coordinate 2,007, forward strand.
ATGCTGGCGGGCAAGATGGCCGACCAGGGCCTGGACGACCGCGAGCGCGGCTTCCTGACCACGCTGGCCCCGGCCTTCACCGAGCTGGAGGATTCCGCCGAGCACAACCTGTTCGTGGACGGCGCCGCCCGCCTGTTCAGCGAGCAGCGCTTCCAGGACCTGCCCCAGCTGTCCGAGCTGATGGACGTGCTCGAGCGCCGTGTCGCCCTGCTGGGCGTGCTGCGCGCCTCGCTCACCGAGTCCAACGTGTACCTGCGGATCGGCAACGAGAACCCCGCGCCCGAGCTGCGCTCGCTGAGCATGGTGGCCGCCAACTACGGCCTGGCCCGGCGCAACCTCGGCGCGGTCAGCGTGATCGGCCCGGTCAGCATGGACTACCCGGGCACCATCATGGCCGTGCGCCAGGCGGCAGCCGAACTGTCGCGCTTCGTCGGGCAGGTGTACGACGAATGAGGCGTGACGCCTACGAGGTGCTGGGTGTCGAGCGCGGCGCCGACGAGCGCGCGATCAAGAAGGCCTTCCGCGTGGTGGCCCGCGAGCTGCACCCCGACGTGAACTCCGACGACCCGGAGGCCGAGGCCAAGTTCAAGGAGGCGGCCGAGGCCTACGAGGTGCTGTCGGATCCCGAGCGCAAGGCGGTCTACGACCGTCACGGCTGGGACGGGGTGGACTCGAAGGGCTACTCCAGCCAGGCCCAGGGCTTCGGCTCGTTCGCCGACATCTTCGATGCGTTCTTCGGCGGCGACCCGTTCGGGGGCGGCCGCGGCGGCCCGCGGGCGGTGCAGGGCGGCGACATCGGCGTCGAGGTCGAGATCACGCTGGAGCAGGCCGCGCGCGGCGCCGAGGTCGAGGTCTCCTACGACGCCGTCGAGGCCTGCGAGCACTGCCACGGCAACGGCGCCGAGCCGGGCACCCCGATCGAGACCTGCGACCGCTGTGGGGGCACGGGGGAGCTGCGCGCGGTCTCCAACACCGCCTTCGGCCAGCTGGTGCGCGCCCAGGTCTGCGACGTCTGCGGCGGCGACGGCAAGGTGGCGAAGACCCCGTGCGGCCAGTGCGGCGGGCGTGGGCGCAAGGCGGGCCGCAGGACGCTGTCGGTGGACCTGCCCGCCGGCATCGCGGACGGCCAGCGCGTGCGCCTGACCGGCCGCGGCCACGAGGGCGACCGCGGCGGCCCTGCGGGCGACCTGTACGTGAGCGTCGCGGTCACCGAGGACGAGCGCTTCCTGCGCGACGGCAGCGACCTGATCTCCGTGGTCGACGTGCCCGCCCCGGCGGCCGCGCTGGGCACGACCGTGACCGTGCAGACGCTGGAGGGCGAGGAGGACGTGGAGGTGGCGGCCGGCACCCAGCCCGGGACCGTGGTCACGCTGCGCGGCAAGGGCATGCCTACGCTGGGCCGCGGCCGTGGGCGCGCCGGCGACCAGCAGGTGGTGCTGAACGTGGTCATCCCGCGCAATCTGACCGAGCGCCAGAAGGAGCTGCTTGGCGAGCTCGGTGACAGCGTGACCGAGGACAACCTGCGCGAGGCGGCCGCCGAGTCGCTTTTCAGCAAGGTCAAGCGGGCGCTGCGCTGACGGTGGCTGTCTCGGCGGCCGAGGTGCGGGCCTTCCGTCACGGCCTGTACGAGCGGGGCAGCCTCACGGGCGACGACGGCGAGGTGCCGGTCCTGCCCCACGGCCTGCCGAAGGCGGACTCCGATGGCATCGCCGCGCTGGCGGCGGCCGAAGGGGCGCGGACCACGCTGGAGGTGGGCGCGGGGGTCGGCGTCGGCACGCTCGCGATGTGCGAGGCCCTGCTCGGGCGGGGCGGCGGCGACCACACGGTGGTCGACCCCTACGCCTTCGGCGGCGACGTGGCCGTCCACGCCCTCCGCGACGCCGGGGTCGACGGCATGGTCACGCGCCTGCGCGAGCCCTCGCAGCTGGCGCTGCCGCGGATGGTGGGCGAGGGGCGGCGGTTCGACCTGATCCTGGTCGACGGCGGCCACCGCTTCGACGACGTGTTCCTGGACCTGGTGTACGCCGACCGGCTGCTCGAGCCGGGGCGCGTGGTGGTCATCGACGACCTGTGGATGCCTGCCATCCGCACGGCCACCTCGTACGTCGAGCGCAACCTGGGCTACGCGCTCGAGCCCGATGCGCTGCCCGAGGGCTTTCGCCGCCGCCGCTGGCGCCGCCCCGCCGGCCGGGTGGCGGTGCTGCGCAAGCCCCAGCGCGAGCGCGAACGCGGGTGGGACGACTACCAGGGCTTCGAGTCGTGATCCGGCTGGCCGTGCGCGCGCCGGCCGCGCACGCCGAGGAGGTGCTGGGCGCGATGCTGGAGATGGCCCCGTCGGGCATAGAGCAGGTGGACGACGGCGACACCGTGGAGTTCGCCGTCTACGGCCCGCCCGGGGAGCTGCCCGAGCTGCAGGTCGGCGAGGCCGAGGTGGCCGGCGTGCGGGTGACCGTCAGCGGCACCGAGGTGCCGGACGACTGGGAGGAGCGCTGGAAGGCGTTCCACCGGCCGGTGCTGGTGGCCGACCGGGTCTACGTGCGGCCACCGTGGGAGCAGCCGGTGGGCGCCGAGATCGACCTGGAGATCGACCCGGGGCGCGCGTTCGGCACCGGCTCGCACTCCACCACGCGGCTGTGCCTGGCGCTGTTGGCGGAGGTCGCGCCGCAGGGGTCGGTGGTGGACCTGGGTTGCGGCTCTGGCGTGCTGGCCATCGCCGCCGCGCGGCTGGGCTTCGGCCCGGTCACGGCGCTGGACGCGGACCCGCTCGCGGTGGAGGCCACCGGGCAGAACGCGTCGGCCAACGGCGTGATGCTCGAGCACGTGGGCCGCGTGAACCTGCGCGAGGAGCCCGCGCCTGCCGCGGACCTGGTGCTGGCCAACCTGATGCGCCCGCTGCTGCTGCGGGTGGCCGAGCTGATGCCCGCGCCACCGCCGGCCCTGATCCTCTCCGGCCTGCTGGACCACGAGGCGGACGAGGTGGCGGCCGCGTTCGCGCCCCTGGAGGAGGCCAAGCGCTACAGCGACAAGGGATGGACGGCGCTGCGGCTCAGCGCGAGACCGTCTGGCTGACCACGCCGGTGACCTCCTGCCACCAGGCTCGCTCCTCCGCCGTCTCGCTGCGCGAGACGCGGTCGCGGCAGTAGCGCGAGAGCTGGCGCGGGCCACCCACGGCCACCACGCCGCTGCCGGTGATGGCCAGCCGGCCGTCGTCCAGCAGCACCAGCGCGCCCGGGTCGTCGCGCCGGGTCCGCAGCACCCGGATGGCGCGCACATCCTCCACCGCTGCGGGGTTGCCGGGGTCGCCCATGACCTTGGTCCACGGCTTCACCGTGAAGATCGGCGCGCGGCCCGAGCGCGCGCTCGGCACCGCGTCCGGCTGGCCGATCGGGCCCGAGCGCCAGCGCTCGAACAGCTCCTCGACGGCGCCGCGCACGGCCCCGCGCACCAGGATGTGAAGGCGGTCGCCGGCGGCCACCTCGGTCGAGCCGCGCGGCAGCAGCGCCTCGTCGTCGCGCACCACCACGCTCACCAGCGCCTCGCGCGGCAGCTCGAGCTGGTTCACGCGCAGCCCAGGGATGGCGTCGGTCTCGGCCACCGGGTACTCCAGCACCTCGGCGCCCAGGCGCCGGATGGTGCCCACCTCGTGCAGGGGCCGGGGCACGGCGGGCTCGTCGCCTGTCAGGCCCAGGGCCTTGGCCAGCGGGTCCAGGGTCACGCCCTGGATCAGCGTCGAGGCCAGCACCACGAAGAAGACGATGTTGAAGAACATGCCGCCCTCGTCGACGCCGTCGATCACCGGGAAGGTGGCCAGCACGATCGGCACCGCGCCGCGCAGGCCGGCCCACCCCACCAGCGTCGACTCGCGGAAGTTCAGGCCGGTCCCGAGGGTGAACACGTACACGGCCAGCGGCCGGGCCACGAACATCAGCACCACGGCCACCAGCAGGCTCTCGCCGATCACCCCGCCGAATTCGGACGGGCTGACCAGCAGGCCCAGGGTCATGAACATGGCGATCTGGCTGATCCAGGCCAGGCCGTCGTGGAACTCGTCGATGGTGCGCTTGCCGGGGATCTTGCCGCTGCCCAGCGCCAGCCCCACCAGGTAGACCGCGATGAAGCCCGAGGCGTGCACCACGTCGGCGATGCCGAAGCCCAGCGCGGCGAAGGCCAGCGACGCCACCGGGAACAGGCCCGGGGCGGTGATGCGCGCGCTCTGGAAGGTCAGCACCGCCAGCCGGCCCACGCCCAGGCCGATCAGCACGCCCAGGCCCAGCTCGGTCACCGCCAGCAGCGCCAGGTCGCCCAGCGTGTAGGCGGGATCCTGGATAAACTCGATGAAGCCCAGTACCAGGACGATGGCCACCGGGTCGTTCATGCCGGACTCGCCCTCCAGGATGCGGGCCAGGCGCTTCTTGAGCGAGGATCCGCGCAGCACCGAGAAGATGGCCGCGCTGTCGGTGGCCGACACGATCGACCCCAGCAGCAGCCCCTCCTCGGTGGTCAGGTCCAGCAGCCAGGCGGCCGCCAGCCCCACGATCACGGCTTGCGCGATGGTGGCGAAGATGGCCAGCATCACGCTGGTGCGCAGGACCGGCCGGATCTCCCCCCAGCCCGAGGCCAGGCCGCCCTCGAACAGGATGAACACCAGCGCGATCACCCCGATCGACCGGGCCAGCTCCACGTCCTCCTTCGAGCCGCCGAAGTGGATCAGCCCCAGGCCGTCGGACCCGATCGCCATGGCCAGGCCGAGCACCACGATCAGGCCGGGCACTCGCAGGCTGCCGGCCACCAGCGAGGCCGCTATCCCGGTACCGAGCAGCGCGCCCACCAGGAGCAGGAGTTCTCCGTAGTCCATCCGGAAGCTCTAGTCGCGCTCGGCCAGCTCGGCGAGACCCCAGAGATCGCGCCACTGGTGGTCGGGCACCGTGTCCGGGTCGGGCAGGGGCTCGCGGTGGCGGTTGATCCACGCGGTCTGCATCCCCAGCTTCTTGGCCATGCCGATGTCGTACTTGAAGCCGAAGGCCACGTGCAGCACGTCCGCCGGCGCCAGGCTCAGCTTGTCCAGCATGCGCGTGAACGGCTGTCGCGCGGGCTTGTAGCAGCGCACCTCGTCGGCCAAGACCACATGATCGAACTCCAGCGGCCGCATCTGGCGCAGCGTGTGGTCCATGATCGCGTTCTCGGAGTTGGACACGATGGCCAGCGGGATCCCCGCCTCACGCACGCGCGTCAGCGCCGGAATCGTGTCCGGGAAGGGCTGCCACGACTGCATCGAGCGGGCGAAGGCGTAGCCCACGTTCACGTTCCACCGGTACCCACGCTCGGCGACCCACTCGCGCAGGCTCTCCTCGAGCACCACGTTGTAGCTGCGGTAGTCCTGCTGGATGTGCTCGAACTGGATCTCCTCCCAGCGCCGGCGCAGCAGGTAGGCGGGGCCGGGATCCTCGTCACCGTTGCGCCGGGCCACGTCGTACAGGAACGCGGCGGCGCCTCCCTCCCAGTCGATGAGGGTCCCGTAGCAGTCGAAGGTTGCGGCTTTCCACGCTGGCATGCGGCCTACACTTGACCCTAATGGCCGTGCTCGACCAGTTGCAGTCCGACGCCAACGCCGCGCTCAAAGCGGGCGACCGCGAGCGCGCGGGCGCGCTCCGCGTGGTCCTGTCCGAGCTGCAGAAGGCGGTCAAGGAGGGCGGCGACGACGAGATCGCGGTGCTCCAGCGGGAGCGCAAGCGCCGGCTGGAGTCCGCCGAGGCGTTCCGCGAGGGCGGCCGCGACGAGCTGGCGGGCGAGGCCGAGCGCGACGCCGAGCTGATCGCCTCCTACCTGCCCGAGCAGATCTCCGAAGCCGAGCTGAAGGCCCTGGTGGCCGACGCGGTCGCGCAGGCCGGTGCCACATCGCCCAAGGACATGGGCAAGGTCATGTCGATCGTGATGCCGCAGGTCCAGGGCCGCGCCGACGGCAAGCGCGTCAGCGGGGCCGCGAAGGAGCTGTTGGCCGGCTAGTGCGAGAGCAGATCGAGCTGACGAACGAGGTGGCGGCCGAGCTGGCGGGCGCCAACGACATGATCATGCGCACCCTGGAGGAGCGCCTCGACTGCGACGTGTTCCTGCGCGGCAACGTGCTGACGCTGGACGGCGACGCCGACGCCGTGGCCGCCGGCCGCGAGGTGGTGCGTGAGCTCTCCGACCTCGTCGGCCAGGGCCACGACGTGGCGCCCGGCACGATCGAGGCCATCGGCTCGGCGCTGGACCGCCACGAGAGCCCCAGCCAGATCCTGGAGGACGTGGTCTGGCGCCACCGCGGGCTCAAGGTGGCCCCCAAGACCGTGACCCAGAAGCGCTACGTGGACGCCATCCGCGAGCAGACCATCAC
>DASQLM010000247.1:0-3958 GCA_035630015.1 Thermoleophilaceae bacterium
CCCGCAGCGTGGCGTCCAGGCTGGAGAACGGCTCGTCCAGCAGCACCAGCTCGGGCTCGGGGGCCAGGGCGCGGGCCAGCGCCACGCGCTGGCGCTCCCCGCCCGACAGCTCGTGCGGGTAGCGGTCGTGCTTGTGCTGCAACCCCACCAGCTCCAGCGTCTGCTCCGTCAGGCGGTTGCGCTCGTCCGCCCCGCGGCGTGCCAGCCCGAAGGCCACGTTGTCGCGCACGCGCAGATGCGGGAACAGCGCGTAGTCCTGGAACACCATCCCGATGCGCCGGCGCTCGGGCGGGACCCACTCGCCCGGGCCCGCCACCGTGCGATCGCCGACGACGATCGTGCCCGCGTCGGGCGCCTCGAACCCGGCGATCATGCGCAGCAGCGTGGTCTTGCCACAACCCGACGGCCCCAGCACGGACACCAGCTCGCCGCCGGACAGCTCGAGGTCCACGCCTGCGACGGCACGGGTGGCGCCGAAGGACTTGTGCACGTCTTGGACGGCGACGCTCACGGTTTCGCGCTCCTGTTCGCGCTGGGGGATTGCTCGGTGAAACGGCCGGCTGGGTAGGGCGGCCGGGGGCGTTTCGTCACCTTTGTGACGCTGCTGCAGCACTCCCCGCTGGACCCGGATCGATGCGTTCGTAGTTCCGTGTCTATGTGGGACGGAACTACGAACGCCGGCGGTTTCAGCCCGTAGGGAGACGCCGGGTGTAACACGGCGGTAATGAACCCAGCCCTACCCAGCCAGCTGTTCGCCCGGGCTTCCGCGGGCGCAGTCGGGAGGCCCCTCACGCCATCCTCCGCGACAGGTGGATGAGCACGGCCACCGGGCCCAGGCCGACCAGCACGATCAGCAGCGCCGGCAGCGCCGCGGTCTTGTAGAGCGACTCGGTGGTGGCCTGCCACACGGCGATGGCCAGGGTGTCGCCACCGAGCGGGCGCAGCAGCAGCGTGGCGGGCAGCTCGCGCATGACCTCGGTGAATACCAGCAGGCCGGCGGTGGCCATGGCGCTCCACACCAGGGGCACGTGGATGCGGGCCAGCACGTCCAGGCGGTCGCTGCCCAGCCCGCGCGCCGCCTCGTCCAGGGACCGGGGCACGCGCTCCAGGCCCGCGTCGACCGACTGGTAGGCCAGCGCCACGAAGCGCACCGTGTAGGCCACGAACAGGCCGATCACCGTGCCGGTCAGGATCAGCCCCACGCCCGCCGCGTCGTCCAGCCGGTGGTCGATCCAGCCCAGCGGGACCAGCACGGCCACGGCGACCACCGAGCCGGGCAGCCCGTAGCCGATGGTGGCCACGCGCACCGCCCGGCCGGCCTGGGCCGAGCGCGAGACCCGCCGCCCATAGGCCATCAGCAGCGCCGCCCCGACCACCAGCGCGATGGACATCGAGGCCAGCAGGAGGCTGTTGCGCGCCGCGGTGCCGAACTCGGGCGCCAGCAGGCCCTCCGACACCGACTGCACCGACCACACCGTCAGCTGGGCCACCGGGGCCAGCACCACCAGCGCCACCAGCGCCAGCGGCAGCGCCACCGCCGCGAACGCCGGGAGCCCGCGCAGGCGCACCGGGGTGAACCGGCGGCCGCCCTCGGCGGAGTAGCGCGCCCGCCCGCGGGTGGCGCGCTCGAGCACCAGCAGCGTCAGCGTGACCGACACCAGCAGCGTGCCCAGCTGCAGCGCGGCGTCGCGGTCGAAGGCCCCGTTGTAGACCTTGTAGATGGCGTTGGTGAACGTCTGCAGCCCCAGCAGGTTCACGCTGCCGAAGTCGGCCAGCGACTCCATCAGCGCCAGCGCCACGCCACCCAGGATCGCCGGGCGCGCGATCGGCACGGCCACCCGCAGCACGGCCTGTAGCGGGCTCAGGCCCAGCCCGCGTGCCGCCTCCACCAGCTCGGCGCCCTGGCTCAGGAAGGCGTTGCGGGCCAGCAGGTACACGTACGGGTAGAGCGTCAGCGTGAACACGGCGATGGCGCCGCCGGCGGAGCGGAGCGGAAGCCAGGTCAGCCCCAGGTCGTCGCGGGCACCGAGCGCGAACAGCGTGAACACGTAGCCGGGCATGGCCAGCGGCAGCACCACGGCCCACTCCAGCCAGCGCCGGCCCGGGAAGTCGCAGAACGCCACCAGGGCGGCAAGTGACGTGCCCAGCACCAGCGTGCCCGCCCCGACCCCCACCAGCAGGTACAGAGTGGCCTCGACGGCCTCGGGAAGCAGCCCGGTGAAGTCCGACAGCGCGTCGGGAGCCACGACGAAGCTGGCGGGCAGCACCAGCAGCGGCCCGGCCACCAGCGCGGCCGCGACGATGGTCAGGACCGACCAGCCGTCCGGTCGCCTGCCGCGGGCGCGCGTGGCGCCCGGGCGCGGCATTGAAGCTAGTTCCACCCCACCGAGTTCATCATCTTCACGGCGTCGTCCAGATGCTTCCCGGCACCGGCCACGTCGATCGGGTCCTTCTTGAAGCTGCCGAACTGCTTGATCTCCGGGGTGGTGTCCGACTGCGAGTCCACGCCGAACTCGTGGTTGTTCTGCGCGAACACGCGCTGCTCCTTGGGCTCGGTCAGGTAGCGCACGAGCGCCTTGGCCTCAGCGGCCTGGTCCGCGCCCTTGACCACGCCGATCCCGGACAGGTTCAGGTGTGTGCCGCGGCCCTTCTGGTCGGCCCAGACGGGCACGACCGGGAAGTCCTCGTCCTCCTCCAGCTCGCGGCCCAGGTAGTACGAGTTGGTCAGGCCGACGTCGCAGGCGCCGCCCGAGATCGACTTCAGGACGTCGGTGTCCGAGCCCAGGATCGTGGGCTCGTTGTCCATCCAGCGCTGCAGCATCGCCTTGGTACTGGCCGCGCCGTCCTTGGCGATCCGGTCGGCGACGAACGAGATGTTGTACTCCGAGGTGCCCGAGCGCAGGCACAGCCTGCCCTTCCAGCGCGGGTCGCCCAGCCCGGCGTAGGTGGTCACGGCGTCGGGCTTCACGCGGTCCTTTGAGCGCATGATCGTGCGCGCCCGCACCGTCAGGCCGTACCAGCGGCCCTTGGGGTCGCGCAGGTTCGGGGGCACGTGCTTCTCGACCTCGGGGTCGCGGTTCTCGGCCAGCAGGCCGGCCTCCTCTGCGCGGTAGAGGTTCGCGGCGTCGACGGTGATCAGGGCGTCGGCCTTGGTGTTGGAGCCCTCGCTCTTGAGGCGCTCGTAGAGCTCGGAGGCCGAGCCGCCGAAGAGCGTCAGGTTCACGTCCTCGTCCGCGGCGAAGGTCTTGAACGGGGCCTCCTCGCCGTAGTGCGAGCGCGCCGTGTAGATGGTGAGCTTGTCGTCGCCGCCCGAGGTGGCCAGCACCACGCCCACGAACCCGCCGGCCACGACCAGCGCGCCGAGGGCCAGGACGATGATCAGAGAGCGCCTGGACACAGCCGCTTAGGCTAGCCTAAACCCGCTTTTCGTCCGGTCGTTCGCGCGCCACGTAGGTACACTGGATATCCGACTCAGCCGAGCGGATTTCGTACCCCGACGCACAAGGACTCCATGGCTACTCCGGACAAGACGCGCATCCCCAAGCAGAGCCCGATCACCGAGGACGACCAGGGCCAACTGGTCGCCCAGAAGGGCATCTCGCGCGAGGTCATCCAGGAGCTCTCCCGGATCAAGGACGAGCCCCAGTGGATGCGCGACCTGCGCCTGAAGTCCTTCGAGATCTTCGAGCGCAAGCCCATCCCCACGTGGGGTGTGGACCTGTCCGACCTGGACCTGAACGAGCTGGTGCTCTACAGCCCGCCCGAGGCCGGTCGCTTCGACTCCTGGGACGACGTCCCGGAGGACATCAAGAAGACGTACGAGGACCTGGGCATCCCCGAGGCCGAGCGTGAGCACCTGGCCGGCGTCGTGGGCACCTGGCGCCAGGAGCCGGTGTACGAGAACCTGAAGAAGGAGTACGCCGACCTGGGCATCCTCTTCTGCTCGATGGACACCGCC
>DASQLM010000248.1:0-21051 GCA_035630015.1 Thermoleophilaceae bacterium
GAGCTGGGCGCCGGCTTCGGCCCCGACTTCAGCGGCCGCGAGAACATCTACCTCAACGGCGCGCTGCACGGCTTCGGCCGCGAGGAGATGGAGCAGCGGGTCCAGGCCATCATCGACTTCTCCGAGCTCGGCGAGTTCATCGACGTGCCGGTGAAGGCGTACTCGTCGGGGATGCAGCTGCGCCTGGGCTTCTCGATCGTGGCCCACCTGGACGCCGACGTGATGCTCATCGACGAGATCCTTGCCGTGGGCGACGAGTCGTTCCAGCGCAAGTGCATGACACGGATCGCCGAGCGGATGGCGGCGGGCACGACGCTGGTGCTGGTCTCGCACGACCCCTCGGCGATCGAGCGCATCTGCCGCCGGGTGGTGGTGCTGGACGACGGCAAGGTGGCCTTCGACGGCGACACCGCCGCCGGGCTGCTGTTCTACCACCGGCTGCTTGGCACCGGCGAGGGGCGGTCGCGCTCGCTGCGGCCCGACACGGCCGAGCGGGCGCAGCTGGAGATCGCCGAGCTGGAGCTCGTGGATGCCGGCGGCCATCCGCGCGCCGCCTTCCGCACCGGCGAGGAGCTGGGCGTGCGGCTGACCGTGCGCGCGCTGGAGCCCGCCGACCGCGCCGTGGTGGCGCTCGAGGTGCGCGACCAGCGCGGCGAGGTCTGCTTCCGCACCGACGAGACGGTTGGCGAGCTCGGCGGCGAGACCGCGGTGTCGTTCGCGGTGCCGCGCCTGAACCTGCTGGGCGGCGACTACGACGTGGCGGTCGGCGCCTACGACCAGGACGCTCCGGCCAGCGGGTTCCTGGACCGGGTGGCGCGGTTCTCCGTGGCCCACACCACCGACGGCGAGGGCGTGGCCGACCTGCGCGGCACGTGGTCGCTGGTGGGGCGTAGGGAGGTCGTCAGGTGAGCACGCCCGAAGACGCCGAGCGCGGCGCGCGCGAGGAGGCCGAGCGGCGACGGGCGGCCGGCGGCTACGCGGGCGTGGGGAGCCAGGGGCCGCTGGACGAGTCGATCGTACACGGCGCGCCATCGCGCGAGCTGCTGGCCCAGTGGGCCGTGATCGAGATCGACACCGACGAGATCCTGTACTCCACGCGCAAGGGCGGGGCGCCGATCACGTTCCTCAAGCGCATCCTGGTGCGGCTGCTGCGCCAGTACTTCGTGGAGCTGGAGGCGCGCCAGACGCGCTTCAACATCGCCCTGCTCGAGCGGTTGGACGCGCTCGAGAAGAAGCAGTGACGGCGGTACACCAGGTCCTGTCCAGCGCGGGGCCCTACGACGCGGTCAGCGTGCAGGCCCGGCTGTGGCGCTCGCTGCTGACCGAGCGCGGCTACGGCGGGGCCGACCACGCGGCGGCGGTGGACCCGCGCGCCCGCGGTGACTTCGCGCCGCTGGAGCGCCTGCGCCCTGCACGCGGCGATCTGCTGGTGATCCGCTGGTCGGCGTACTCGCCGCGATTGCTGCGACTGCTGGAGCGACTGGAGCGCAAGCTGCTCGTCTACCACAACGTCACGCCGCCGGGGTACTTCTGGAACCACCATCCGGGCGTGGCCGTGGCGTGCGCGGTGGGCCGCGCCCAGCTGCCGCTGTTCGCGCGTGCGGCCGACGTGTGCGCCGCCGACTCCGAGTTCAACGCCGGCGACCTGCGCGCCGCCGGGGTGGCCGACGCGCGCGTGCTGCCGATCCTGTTCGACCCGGCCCGGCTGGCCGAGCGTGGCCGGGCCCCGGGCGGCGAGGGCCCGCTGGTGCTGGTGGTCAGCCGGCTGGCGCCGAACAAGCGCCACGACCTGGCCATCGCCGCGTTCGACGCCTGGCGCGCCGAGCACGGCGGCCCCGCCAGGATGCTGTGCGTGGGCGAGCCGCTGTCGCCGTCGTACGCCGCGCTGATCGGCGGGCTGGCCAACGGCACGGTCACGCTGGCCGGGGGACTGTCCCAGCCCGACCTGAACGCCGCCTACGAGGACGCCGACGTGATGCTGTCGATGTCCGAGCACGAGGGCTTCTCGGTGCCGCTGCTGGAGGCGTTTCACTTCGGCCTGCCGGTGGTGGCCCGGCCCGCCGGGGCGATGCCCGAGGTGGGCGGCGACGCGGTGCTGTGGGACCGGGCGGACGACCTGGCGGTGACCGCGGAGCTGATCGACGCCGCGGTGAACGACGACGGGCTGCGGGCCACGCTGGCCGGGCGCGGGCGGGCGCGGCTGGCCGAGTACGAGCACGCCCACACCGCCGAGCGGATCGAGGCGGCGATAAAGGACGCGCTCGCATGAGCGAGGAGTACGACCCCGACAACCTGCTGGACCGCAACACCCCGCAGGCCACGATGGAGGTGCACTACGAGCAGGTGCGCCGCCGCGAGGCGGACATCCTGGCCCGGCGGCTGGGGCTCGACGGCGGCGACGTGCTGTCGGTCGGCTGCGGATGGAACCCGGGCCGGCACATGTTCCCGGCGCCCGCCTGGCGCATGACCGGCGTGGAGCTGGAGCCCACGAAGCCGGACGCGCTGGTGGCCGACGGCATCCTGGACGCGGGCTTCGCGGGCCGGGCCGGCGAGCTGGGCCTGGAGGCGCGCACCTTCGACGTGGTGCTCTACCGGCTGGTGCTGCACCACATCGCCTACCAGGGCCCGCTGGCGCCGGTGTTCGACGAGGCGGCCGAGCTGTTGCGGCCGGGCGGGGCGCTGATCGCCGTGGAGCCGGGCGCGTGGCACCCGGTGGGAGCGGGCCTGTCGCTGGCCAACCGGGCCGGCGCCGGGACGGCGGTGCACGGCACGCCCGACGACATCCCGCTGTCGCCGCTGCGCCTGGTGGCCGAGGCCCGCGACGCGGGGCTGGAGCCCGAGCTGCACGCGGTCACCTACACGTGGCGGCGCATGCCGCCCGTGCTGCAACGGGCCCTGTGGCGCGTGGACGCGGGCCTGGGCGACCGGCCGGGCCCGGCACGGCTGGGCCACACGCTGATGCTGATCGCCCGCCGGCCCCGCTAGCGCTTGGGCGGCACGCCGGCCTGCCCCCACGGCGCGCTCTCGAACGAGCGCTGCGTGGAGGTGTCGCGGCCGGGCGCCGACGGGTTGCCCCGGTAGAGCACGAAGTCCTCGTTCGCGAACCGCGGCCGGCCCGTGCCCAGCCGCCGGTACGCGCGCTGGGGGCGGCGCTCGGTGAGCACCCAGTCCGCGCGGGTGCCGAACGCGACGGCCGGGAAGGTGCTGCTGCCCAGCGCCGTCGGCGAGGAGAGCGGATGGGCGGCCATCATCGACGTGGCGTTCAGCTGGGCGCCGCTCGGAGGGAGGGCCAGCAGGATCGAATCGCCCGCGGGCAGCTCCCTGCTCCAGGTCCGCAGCTCGCGCACCTGCGCGGTGAACAGCTCGTTCTGCTGGTTGACCTCCCAGCGCGCGCCGTGCACGGCGCTGAGCGCCAGCACGACGAGCACGGCCGCCGCCGCGAACCGCACGGCCGTTCGGCGCGAGTCGGCGTAGGCGCGGGCCAGCGTGACCACCGCCAGCACCAGCAGGATCGGCCCGGCGAAGCCCAGGATCTTGAAGTAGAAGAACGCACCGTTCTCGCGGATGCGGAAGTACACGGCGAACGCCAGCGCGCCGGCCAGCATCACGCCCAGCGACCACGCCACCTCGCGCGGCAGGCGGCGCAGCCCGAGGAAGGCCACCACGATCAGCCCGACGGCCGCCGGGCCGGCCAGCCCCAGCGGGTCGGTCAGGCCGAAGAACTGGTGGAAGGGCAGGTAGACGGGCAGCGCGTTCCACGGCAGCAGGTTCGACCCGGGCAGGATGACCTTGGCCGCGCCCCAGCTCTTCTCCAGCACCCCGAGGGAGGCCACGAGCAGCGCCGGGGCCGCGATGACCGCCGCGACCAGCACCAGCGCCTTGCGCGGGCCGCTCTCCGGCAGCCGCGGCCGCTGCGGTCGCGGCGAGCCCGCGCGGCGCCAGGCCACGAACCCGCCCACCGCCACCAGCACCAGCGGGAAGGGCAGCATCAGCGGATACGCGAAGGCGCCCAGGAGCGCGAACAGCGCGAACAGGCCGCCCGTGCGCCGGCTCGGCTCCCGCACCAGCTCCAGGGCCAGGACCAGCAGGAACGCCAGCGCGAACTGGCCCCACATCTGGTTGTAAAACGGGCCGACGGTCAGGTAGACCAGGATCCGGTCCAGGCCCGCGAGGCCCATGGCCAGCAGCGCCCCCGCCAGGCCCGCCGACAGCGTGTGGAAGGCGAACAGCATCAGCCCCAGGGCGGTCAGGCCGAGCATGACCGCGATCAGCGGCGGGAACGCCTGCTCGACCGGCAGCCCCGACAGCCGCGCCACGCCGGCCAGCGCGTAGTAGATCGGGTACTTCGAGCGCCAGTTGGCGGGCATCCGGTCCACGTACAGCGACTCGTCGGTGCCCAGCGGCTGCGTGCGCTGGAGGAAGTCGCCGACGCCGACGGCCAGCACGGCGTCGCCGTTGGCCCCGGTCAGCACGCCCTCGCCGGCGCGCAGCATCGGCAGCAGCCCCACGGCGACGATCACCAGCCCCAGCGCCGCGGGCGCGATCAGGTGCTCGCCGCCGCGGGCGCCACGGCGCCACGCGAGCACCGAGCCCACGCCCCCCGCCGCGATCACCACCGCGAGCGACGCGTTCAGCGGCAGCTGCGCGAACCCGAGCACGGTCAGCCCCAGGGCGCTGACGCAGGCGCCGACCGGCAGCACGAACAGCCCGAGGTGGCGGCGCAGCGAGGGCGGCAGCAGGAAGGCCGCGACGGCGTAGCCGGGCAGCCCGAAGAGCACGACCACCGCGGTGCCGACCGACAGCGCCGGGGGCACGGCGCCGAAGCCCTTGACCCCCGCCTTCCAGGCCAGGTACAGCGCGGCCAGGGCGACCGCGACCGCGGCCGGCCTCACGCGCCCCCGGACCGCCGCCTGCGCTCGCCCAGCACCCGGTACAGGAACGCGGGGTTGCCCAGCAGGTAGCGGCGCCACATCCGGCGCGGCTCCACCGCCAGGCGGAAGATCCACTCGAAGCCGTTGTCCGCGATCCAGTGGGGCGCGCGCGGCACGCGGCCCGAGACGTAGTCGAACAGCGCGCCGACGGTCCAGACCACGGAGGCGTCGATGCGGTCGTGGTTGCGCTCCACCCACAGCTCCTGCTGGGGCGTGCCCATGCCCACCAGCAGGATGTCGGGCTTGTGCTCGGACAGGTCCTCGAGCACGCGCTCGGAGTGCGGCGTGTCCAGCCCGAAGTAGCCGTGGTGGGTGCCGCGCACGTCCAGGCGCGGGTACCAGCGCTTGAGCGTGGCCGCCGCCTCCGAGGAGGATCCCGGGTCCGAGCCCAGCAGGTACAGCGAGCGGCCCGACTCCTGGCACAGGGCGGCGACGCCCCAGATCCAGTCGGCGCCGGTCATGCGGTGCGGCACCCGCAGGCCGATCAGGCGCGCCGCCAGGCGGACCCCGTAACCGTCGCAGTACACGAGGTCCGAGCCCTGCAGCGCCCGCCGCAGCTCGGGGTCCGAGCGCGACTGGTTCAGCACGTGGGCGTTCACATAGTTCACGCGCCGGCGCTCGCCGCGCTCGGCCCAGCCCAGGATGCGGTGCAGCAGGTCCTCGGGCGGGTCGGTCTCGACCGCGATCCCGAAGAGGTCGGTGGGCGGGCTGGCCGCCTCGACGGCGCTCACGCCGCCGGCTCCAGCCCCAGCGGTGCGGGCGTGGCAGGGCGGCGGCCGCGCAGCGCCCGGCGCCGGCGGCGGGCCGCCCCCGCCAGGCGGGCGGCGTCGCGGTAGCCGCCCAGCAGCTCGCGCTCCACGGCCAGGACATAGGCCAGCTGGCCCAGCTCGTAGGCCGCCAGTCGTGGCAGGTCCCGCGCCAGCGCGCCGGGGGTGTCGTTCTTGACCATCATCAGGTACCGGTTGCGGAACTGCATCCGCCGGTCGTGCGCCGGCATGTGAGCCCGCGTCGACGGGCTGTAGGTGCGCACATGGTAGGCCACCGCCCGGGGCTCGTAGACGCACTCCCAGCCCAACGTCCGCGCCCTCCAGGCCAGGTCCACGTCGGACGCCCAGCGCTCGATGTCCTCGTCCAGCACCTCGCCGTCCAGCGCGCAGTCGGCCAGCGTCTCCCGGCGGTAGAGCGCGGCGGCGCCGTCGGCGCCGAACGCGGGGGCGGGCCGGTCGTGCGCCAGGCCCGGGCGCCCGTGGCCCACCAGGCCGTTCTTGCGCCTGCGGTCCACCACCATGCCCGCGGCATCGATGGCGTCCAGGCGCTGCCCGGGCTCGGGCCCCAGCGTCCGCAGCAGCCGCGGCGCCACCGAGCCCACGCCGGGGTGGCCCAGGCGGTCCATGGCGGCGGCCAGGAAACCCGGCTCCAGGAAGCAGTCGGCGTTCAGCAGCAGCACCGCGTCGCCGTCGATCCCGCCGAGCGCGCGGTTGACGGCGGCGGCGTACGACAGCCGCTCGGGCAGGTGCAGCCGCTGTGCGCCGTGCTCGGCGATCACCGCCGCCGAGTCGTCGGCGCAGGCGTTGTCGATGACCACCACGCGCGCGCCGTCCTGGGCCATCGCCCGAGGCAGCGAGTGGCGCAGCATCGGCGCCTCGTCCCAGCTCATCATCAGGATCGTGGGGTCGGCGGCGCTCACGCCAGCACCTCGCGGTACGCGTCCAGCGTGGCCGCTGCCGTCCGGCGCCAGCTGAAGCCGGCGGCGTGGGTGCGGCCGGCCTCGATCCAGCGATCGCGGCCGGCCAGCACGTCGCCGATCGCGGCGGCCATGGCGTCCACGTCCAGCGGATCGAAGTAGCGGGCGGCGTCACCGCCGGTCTC
Organism: Thermoleophilaceae bacterium; assembly: GCA_035630015.1. GTDB lineage: Bacteria > Actinomycetota > Thermoleophilia > Solirubrobacterales > Thermoleophilaceae > JAAYBF01. Next base: position 6,801 of record DASQLM010000248.1, read on the forward strand.
GGGCAGGCAGGTGGCGTCCGAGCACACCACGGGGCAGCCACGCTCCATGGCCTCCAGCACCACGAAGCCGAACCCCTCATACAGGCTGGGGTGCACCAGCGCGTCGGCGCCGCGCAGCAGGGCGTCCAGCTCGGCGTCGGGCACGTAGCCCACGAGCTCCAGCGGGGCGTCGCCGGCGGCGGCCCGCAGCCGCTCGCCCTCGCCGCTGTCCAGCCCGGCTAGCACCAGCCGGTGCTCCAGGCCGCCGGCGTGCAGCCGGGCGAACGCCTCGACCAGCCGGGTCAGGTTCTTCTTCGCCCGCAGGTCGCCGACGGCCAGCAGGTAGGGGCCGTCCGGGGGCGGGGCATCGCCGTCCGGCAGGGCCGGCGCCAGCGGGATCACGCGCACCTTCTCCGGATCCACGCCCCAGCGCTGCTGCATGTCCCCGCGCGTGAACTCGGTGTCACAGACCACCAGCTCCGCCGACAGCGCCGCCCGCCGGGCCAGGTGGCGGTACTTGAGCCGGGTGCGCGGCGCGAAGTCGTGTGGGAACTCCTCGAAGGCCAGGTCGTGCACGGTCACCACGCCCGGGCAGGGGCGGCGCAGCGGCAGGAAGCAGTTGGGGGCGTGGATCGCGTCCACGCCCTCGCGGCGCAGCAGGGAGGGCAGCCCCAGTTGCTCGAACATGACCTCCGGCCCGCTGCTGCCCTCTCGCACCACGCGCAGGTGGATGTCCTCCGCGGGCTCGGCGTCAAGGGCCTCGAGCAGCCGCTGCGTGTAGCGGCCCCAGCCGCGCAACTGGGGGGCGAAGGCGTCGCGTGCGTCGATGGCCACGGTCGGCACCGGGTGAGCCTAGAGCGAGGGCGGGCCGTTCCTTGTGCCCACCCGCTCGTACGCGTCCCACGTCAGCTCGGCCGTGCGCTGCCACGAGTAGCCGCGGGCGTGCTCCAGGCCTCCGGCGCGCAGGCGGGCGTGCAGGTCGTGGTCGTCGCACACCTGCCGGGCCGCCCGCATCAGCGCGGGCAGGTCGCCGTCGGCCACCGTCAGCGCGCCCGCACCCGCCACCTCGGGCACCGCGCCGGCGTCGAACGCCACCACCGGCGTCCCGCACGACACCGCTTCCAGCGCCGGCAGCCCGAACCCCTCGTAGCGGCTGGCGGTGACCAGGCAGCGGGCGCCTCGGTACAGCGCGGGCAGCTCGTCGTCGGGCACGAAGCCCGGGAACTCGATCCGGGCGCCCGACTGCTCCGCCAGGGCCTGCAGCTCCTGGCCCGCCGGCCCGATGCCGCCGGCCAGCACCAGTGTGTCGCCGCGGCCGTCCTCGCGTTGCCAGGAGGCGAACGAGGTGATCAGCCCCTCCAGGTTCTTGCGCGGGTCGTGGGTGGCCAGCCCGCCGACCCAGAGCAGGTAGCCGTCTTCTCCCCGCGCGGGGCCGGGCCCGTCCGGCCGGAAGTGCTCGTCGGCCGCCTCCGGCACGCACTCCACGCGCGCCGGGTCCACGCCGAGGTGATGGACGATGTCCCGTCGCGCGGCCTCGGACACTGCCAGCAGCAGGTCCGCCCTGCGGGCGGCGCGGTAGAGCATCTTGTGCAGCAGCCCGGTGCGCAGGTAGCGCTCGGGCCACATGAGCGGCACCACGTCGTGCATGGTCATCACGTGCGGGACGCCGGCCGCCACCGGCGCCCGGTAGAGCGACAGCGAGTGGTGCACCTGTGAGCGCGCGCGGCGCAGGTCGACGGGCAGCGCCACCTGTTCGAGCACGTCGGCGTAGCGGCTGGGCCACGGCGGCCGCCGCAGCCGCCTGACGCCGTCCCCCTGGCCGGGCCCGGCACCGAACGGGCTGGCCCCGCCGCCCGGGGAGCGCAGGCTGATCAGCTGCCCGCCGCGCTCGCGCGCGACGCCGGCCAGCGGTCCCAGCAGGCCGTGGGCGTAGCGGCCGATGCCCTGCGCCCGCAGGTAGTCGATGTCCAGCGGCCGGGCGTCCACGGTCACGCGCAGCGCGGTCACCGGCCGATCGCCTCCCGCATCAGGCCGTCCATGGTCGCGGCGTAGGCGCCGGGCGCGAACCGCCCGGCGTGCTCCAGCGCGGCCGCGCCCATGGCGCGCATGCGGGCCGGGTCGTCCAGCAGGCCGCCCACCGCCTCGGCCAGCGCGGCCGGGTCGCCGGGCGGCACCTGCAGGCCGGTCACGCCGTCCAGCACCACCTCGGCCATGCCGCCCACGGACGAGATCACGGCCGGCCGCCCCGCGGCCGCCGCCTCGGCCGACACCGTGCCGTAGGGCTCGGCCAGCGACGGCACCACCACCAGGTCGAAGCCGGCCATCGCCCCGGCGGCGTCGGCGCGGAAGCCCGCCAGCTCCACCCGCTCCTGCGCCGCGGCGGCCCGGCGCACCTCCTCGGCGTAGGGGTCCCCCGGCTCCGCGGCCTCGCCGACGATGGTCAGGCGCGCCTGCGGGCGGCCCGCCAGGAACGCGCCCGCGGCCTCGATCAGCTCCAGCACGCCCTTGCGCGGCTCGAGCTGGCCCACGAAGCCCACGTGCTGCCCGGCCGGGGGCGGCGCCGCGGCGCCGGGCGGCTCCGGGCCGTCCCAGGCGGCCGGGTAGGCGGTGTGCACCAGCTCCGCGGGTGCGCCGGCCGCGCGGCACTCGGCGGCCACGTGGTCGCTGGCGGCCGCCACCGCCCGCACCGTGCGCCAGTGGCGCGGGTCGTCCCACGCCGCCGGCGGCTGCTCCAGCGGGTTGTTCACCAGCAGCACGCCGGGTGTCCGCAGCAGCCGCAGGCCCGGCACGGCGCGCTGGGTGGACAGCCCGTTCAGCAGGCAGACGTCGTTGCCGCGCAGCACGGCCGGGGCGGCCAGCGCGCCCGCGTACGAGCCGGCGCTGCGGCGCTCGGGCGGTCCCAGCGGCAGCCGCCGCACGGGCACGCCGGACCTCTCGAGCGCGTCGCCGAGCCGCCCCCGCGCGGGCACGGTGGCCGACATCCGCCACCCACGCGCGGCAAGGCCCGGCAGCAGCCGCAGCAGCGTCGTCTCGCCGCCCGCCACCCACGGCAACGGGTTCACCGCGACCGCCCGCCGGCCGTCAGGCATGCGGGTCCCGCCGGCCCAGGGCCGAGCGCACCACGGGCACCGCGGCCACCACGCCCAGCAGGCGCTCGCGCGGCGCCAGCGGCGCCTCGGCGGCGGCCTCGCGCAGCGCCCGCCGGCCCCGCGCCCATTCGCGCGCGCGGAACTCGCCGCGGGCCATCAGCGTCAGCCAGTCGCGCCGCAGCTCGCGCCGCTCGCCGTCGTCCAGCATCCCGCCGTGGGCGTCCAGCGCCGCCAGCGCCAGGCGCGCGCCCACCCGCACGTCGCGCGAGTAGCCCGCCTCGTGGCGGCGGTAGCGGATGCGGGCCCGCGGCTCGAACACGATCGGGGCGCCGGTCTCGGCCAGGCGCATCCAGCAGCCCAGGTCGTCGGTGGCGGGGTGGTCGAAGCCGCCGGCGGCGTCCAGGGTGGTGCGGCGCATCAGGGTGCTGGAGGTGGTGATCGGGTTGCGCCGGAACAGCATCCGGCCGATGTCGGCCGCGTCGTGCAGGCCGGGCTCCACCTGCGCGAACTCCTCGCCGGTCTCGCGGTCGTGCTCGTCGACCACGGTGGCCGCCCCGAAGCACAGGCCGGCGCCGGGGTGGCGCTCGAAGGCCTCCAGCTGCGCCGCCAGCTTGCCGGGCTCCCAGACGTCGTCGGAGTCCAGCAGCGCCACCAACGGCGCGTCGCTGTGCTCCAGGCCGTGGGCGCGGCCCTTGGCGGGCCCGGCACGGGTGGCGCGGCGCAGGAGCGTGCAGCGCTCGGCGTGACGCCCCTCCAGCCGCAACGGCTCGGGCGAGCCGTTGTCCACCACGATCACGCGCGCGGGCGCGGGCTCCTGGTCCAGCGCCCCGTCCAGCGCCTGGCCCAGGAACGGCGATTCCCCGTACACGGGGATGATCACGTCGACCGGGGCCGTCACCGGCGGAACCTCAACGGCCGGTGGTTGGGCAGCGAGCGCCCGAGCTCGTAGGCCAGCGTGGTCAGGGGGTCCATGACGGCCACCAGGGCATCGTCGCGGCGACGGTCGCGGGCCGCGGCGGTCACGCCGGTGACCGCCCGGCGCACGCCCCACCAGGTCAGCCCGGGGACCCGGCGCGCGGGGAACGATCCCGGGTAGCGGCGGTCCAGCCACGCCCCGGCCGCGCCGTGGGTGGCCTTCTGGGCCAGCAGCGCCCGCACGGTCGCCCGGCTGCGGTGCGAGCCCACCGCGCCCTCGCGCCGCTCGGTCGCCCAGCCCGCGGCCCGTAGCCGGTAACACAGGTCGGCGTCCTCGCCGGCGCGGATGCCCTCCCGGAACCCCCCGACGGACTCGAAGGCCCGCCGGCGCAGGGCGCAGTTCGCGGTCTGCACGAACGCCCACTCGCCGTGCTGGAGGGTCATGTCCTGGCTCATCGAGCTGCGCAGGTAGGAGTAGCGCGCTGCGGGCCCGCCGTCCGCGCCCACGGGCTCGTCGCGCACGCCGCCGGCCAGCAGGCCGGTGTCCGCCGCGGGGGCGGTGGCGAAGTAGTCGTCCAGGAGGGTGGGCTCGGGAAGCACGTCGGCGTCCAGGAACAGCAGCCACTCGGCCGACCCCCGCTCGGCGCCCCGGTTGCGGGCGAAGCCGGGCGTCTGCAGCCGGGGCGCCGACACGTCGGCGCCCCCGTGGGGGTGCGGCGAGTTGTCGACCACCGTGACCGTGTCCGCCGGCCCCAGCGCCAGCGTCTCCAGGCGTGCGCGCACCGCCGACAACTCGGGGGCGGAGCCGCGGAACGGCACGACGAGGTCGACGGCCGGCCGATCCATGCGCCACTAGGCTACCTGCGCTTGTCCTCGCGCTACGACGACGAGATCTGGCGGCTGGTGCCTCCGGACGCGGGCCCCGCGCCCGCCCATCTGGCGGCGTTCGCGCGTTCGCTGGGCGCGACCGGGCGGGTGCTCGACCTGGGGGCGGGCGACGGTCGCCTGGGCGCGGAGCTCGATGCCGGCCAGCTGACGCTGGCGGACGTCTCCCGGGTGGCGCTCGAGCGCGCCGCGGAGCGATTGCCGGAGGCGACCGCCGTGCTGGTGGAGCCCGACGCCCCGCTGCCGCTGGAGGACTCGTCGTTCGACCTCGTGTGGTGCGCCGAGACGCTGGAGCACGTGCGCGACGTGCAGCTGCTGCTGTCCGAGGCGCGCCGCGTGCTGGTGCCTGGCGGGACGCTGGCCGTGACCACCCCGGCCCACGGCCGCCGCACCGGCCTGGCGGTTGCGGCCCGCGGCATGGGCCGGGTGTTCGATCCGCTCTCGCCCCACCTGCGCTTCTTCTCGGCCCGCTCCCTGGGCGGCCTGCTGGACGCGATGGGCTTCGATGTGGCGGCGCTGGACAGGCGGGCCGGGACCCTGCTGGCGCGCGCGACCCGGTAGAAAGCTCCCTGCGCATGAGGATCGTGGTCACAGGAGCCGCCGGCTTCATCGGCTCCCACCTGAGCGAGCGGCTGCTGGCCGCGGGCCACGAGGTGCACGGGCTGGACTCGTTCACCCCCTTCTACGACCGCGCCCGCAAGGAGGCCAACCTGGCCGAGGTGCACCGCGCCCCGGGCTTCCGCCTGTTCGAGGCCAGCGCCGCCCGGCCCGAGGGCCTGGCCCCCGCGCTGGTGGGGGCGGAGACGGTCTGCCACCTGGCCGGCCGTCCCGGTGTCCGTGCCGGAGCCCCGCACGCGTTCGAGGCGGCCAACGTGCGCACGACCGAGTCGGTGGTGCGGGCGGCCGGGGCCGCCGGGGTGCGGCGGCTGGTGCTGGCGTCCTCGTCGTCGGTCTACGGTCCCGCGGACGCCCCGGCGCGCGAGGACGCGCCGCTGCGGCCGCTGTCGCACTACGGGCGCTCGAAGCTCAGGGCCGAGCGCCTGGCCGCGCGGATGGCGGACAAGCTGGGCATCGAGCTCGTGGTGCTGCGCTACTTCACGGTCTACGGCCCCCGGCAGCGCCCGGACATGGCGTTCGCCCGCTTCGCCCAGGCGGCGCTGGACGGCGATGAGATGCCCCTGCTGGGCGACGGCGGCCAGACGCGCGACTTCACCTATGTCGGCGACGCCTGCGACGCGACGCTGCTGGCCGTGGATCACGGCCGTCCCGGCGCCACCTACAACGTGTCGGGTGGCCGGCCCACCACGCTGGCCGCCGCGTTCGCCCGGCTGGGCGACGCGCTGGGCGTGCGCGCGGAGCTGACGCCCGCCGCCCCCGACGGCCGCGAGCCGCGATCGACCGCGGCCGACCTGGGCCGCGCCCGGGCCGAGCTGGGCTACGAGCCCGCCGTGCCACTGGAGGCGGGCATCGACTTCCAGGCCGCCCACGCCCGCAGCGCCGCGCTCGCGGTCTGAGGCCGGGGCGCCGTGCGGGTGCTCATCGACACCTCGTACGCCGCCCGCGGGGCGTCGGGCACCGCGGTCTACGTGCGCCGGCTGGTGGGCGCGCTGCGTGCCCAGGGGGTCGAGGTCGTGGAGGCGGCCCAGCCCCGCAGGCTGGCGCCGGGCGCCGGCAACCCCGCGCGCAGCGCCGCCAACGCCACGCTGGACTGGCTGTGGCTGCACGTGGGCCTGCCGCGCGCGGCTCGGGCCGCCGGTGCCGACGTGGTCCACCACCCGCTGCCGGCCTTCAGCCCCCGGATCGGCGTGCCCCAGGTGGCTACCGTGCACGACGTGGCCTTCGCCGGCATGCGTCGCCACTACAGCGGGGCCTGGCGGCGGCTGGCGCTGCGTGCCTACCGCAGCGCCGCGCGCGGCTCCGAGGCGCTGGTGTGCGTGTCCGAGGCCACGGCGGCCGAGGCCGTCGGCGTCCTGGGCGCAGATCGGGAACGGCTGGTGGTGGCCCACCACGGCCCCGGCCAGGTCGAACCGGTGGCCACGGCGCGCGCGGACCGCCCCGGCGGGGCGCTGCTGTTCGTGGGCGACGCCGAGCCGCGCAAGAACCTGGCCGGGCTGCTGGCCGCCTACGCGCGCTACCGGGCCGAGGCCACCGATCCGGCGCCGCTGGTGCTGGTCGGCGCCGCGGCCGGCGCCGCGGGCGAACCGGGGGTGACCGGCGCCCCGGGGCCCAGCGCGGCAGAGCTGGCCGGCCTGATGGACGGTGCCCGTGCGCTGGTGCACCCGTCGCTGCACGAGGGCTTCGGGCTGCCGCTGGTCGAGGCGATGGCGCTGGGCGTGCCGGTGGTGGCGGTGGCCAGCGCCGGGGCGCGCGAGGTCTGCGGCGAGGCGGCGCTGCTGGTGGAGCCCGACGGGCTGGCCGACGGCATCGCCGCCGTGGCCGGCGATGCGGAGCTGCGGGCCGGCCTGGCGGAGCGGGGGCGCGAGCGCGCCAGGAGCTTCACCTGGGAGGGCAGTGCGCGGGCGCACCTACGCGCCTATACGCTGGCCGTCGGCCCATGAACGTCGCCATCCTCGGCACTCGCGGCATCCCCGCCTCGTACAGCGGCTTCGAGACCGCGGTCGAGCAGATCACCAGTCGCCTGACCGCCCGCGGGCACACGGTCACGGTGTACTGCCGCCCGCACGTGGTCGACCCGGGCATCCGCGAGTGGAAGGGCGCGAAGCTGGTGCACCTGCCGACGGTTCGCAACAAGTACCTCGACACGTTCGTGCACACGCTGCTGTCCAGCCTGCACGCCTCGCGGCGGGTCAAGCCCGATGTGGCGCTGTTCTTCATCGCGGGGAACAGCCCGCTGTGCCTGGTCACGCGCGCCGCCGGGATCCCCACGGTCATCAACGTGGACGGCCTGGACTCCGACCGGCGCAAGTGGAACCGGGTGGCCAAGTCCTACCTGCGCGCGGCCGAGCGGCTGTCGCCGCGGCTGGCCACCCGCGCCATCACCGACTCGCACGCCGTGGCCCGCATCTACGAGAGCCGCTACGGGCGCGGCATCGGGGTCGTGCCCTACGGCGCCGAGCTGCCCGCCGACGGCGACAGCGACGTGCTGGAGCGCCTGGGCCTCGAGCCGCGGCGCTACGTGCTGTTCGTGGGCCGGCTCGAGCCCGAGAACAACCCGCACATGCTGGTGGAGGCGTGGGCGCGCATCCCCTCGGCCAAGACCAAGGGCATGAAGCTGGTGGTGGTGGGCGGCGCGCCCTACGCCTCCGACTACATCAACCGCGTCCGCCGCGCGGCCGACCCGCGCGTGGTGTTCCCCGGCTACGTGTTCGGGAGCGGCTACTGGCAGCTGCAGCGAAACGCCTACCTGTTCTGCGCCCCCACCGAGGTCGGCGGCACCCACCCGGTGATCCTGGAGTCGCTCGTGGCCGGCAACTGCGTGCTGGTCAACGACTACGAGCCCAACGCCGAGACCGTCGGCGACGCCGGGGTGTACTTCTCGGGCAGTGACGGCGTGCCCGACCTGACGCGCCAGCTGGAGAAGCTGCTGGACCAGCCCGAGCTGGTGGAGAGCTACCGCCACCAGGCCCGCGAGCGCGCGGCGCTGTACTCGTGGGAGGCGGTCGCCGCGGCCTACGAGCAGCTCCTGCTCGAGGTCTCGGAGTCCGGCGGCCACGGGCCGCTGCCGATGGAGCGCCTGGGCGAGCTCGAGCGGGCCACCGACCCCGCCGGCGGCTCCTCGCGCGCGGCCGTCTAGGGCAGCTTGCCCTGCTCGCGCAGGCGCTGGATGCGCAGGACCTCCTGGGCGCGTGCGGCGGCCTGGGCCTGGCGGTTGTAGATGCCTCTCGTGGTCTGCACCAGCTCGGCCACGCGCGTGGACGCGGGGTCGATGGTGGCGGCGGCCTGCGCCGAGCGCACCGCGCGCAGTCCCAGGCCCAGCTCGTCGAGCTCGAACTGGGCGAGGCGCAGCCACGTCTCGGGGTTGCGCGGGTGCTCGGCCACCGCCTGCTCGAGCACGCGGTAGGCCGCCACCAGCTGCCCGGCGTCGGTCAGCGCCGTGGCGCGTGCGTACAGAGGGTCGGGTGAGTAGGGGTCGATGTCCCGCGCCCGGGCCGCCTCCTCCAGCGCTGCCTCCGTGTCGCCGCGCTCGGCGAGCGCGACGGCCTCGTCGGTGGCCCGCTGGCTGCGCTCGGGCTGCCAGACCGTCCAGGCACACAGCAGCGCGGTGATCACCACGCCGACGGCCAGCGCCAGCCGGAGCGGGTCCCGGCGCGGCTCTCGCGCCGGGGCGGGAGCCGGGCCCTCGCTCTCTCCAACCGGGGGCAGCGGTCCGCGCCCGGCCACGAAGCCGGCGGCGGCCAGCGCCGCGACCGTGGGCCCGGGGATGAACCAGGTCCAGTCGATGGCCGACTGGATCCCGTAGGCCACCGCGGTCAGCGCCAGCCCGGTCAGCGTGAGCCGCTCCGACGTCCAGTCGGGCCCGATCCGCCCGTTGCGCAGGCGCACCCCCAGCGTGCGGGCTGTCGCCACCAGCCACGCCGCCAGCAGGGCCAGCGCCACGAGCAGCCCGGCCAGCCCCAGGTCGGCCATCGTCTGGGGCAGGAAGCCGTGCGCGTGGCTGGCCGCCCGCGGGTCCTCGCGGTACTCCAGCCGGGCCAGCGTGAAGCCGTCGGCGCCGCGTCCCAGCAGCGGGCGGTCCTTCCACACGTCTATCGCCTGGCGCCAGTACTCACCGCGCGAGGAGGACACCGAGCCCAGCCGCTCCGCGCCGGACCCGGGGGCCGAGCTCTGGCTGGTGGTCAGGTCGTCGATGCGCTTGCCGATGCCGCCGCCGCTGGCGCCGATTCCCACCAGACCCACGACGGCGACCACGGCCAGGCACGCCGCCAGCCCGATGCCCGCCCTGCGGCGGGTCTGCAGCGACGGCTTCATCGTGGCGCGGATGGAGACGGCGGAGAACCCGGCGATGGTCAGCGCGATCAGCGTGAACGCGGTCAGCAGGCCGAACGTCCCGGCCACGTCCTCGCGCACCGCCAGCGGCTGGAGCGCGGCCGTGAACGCCTCCTGGGACAGCGCCCACGCGCTCACGGGAGCCACTCCGACGGCGGCCACGGCCAGCACGGGGGCGGTGCGCAGGCGCAGCGGCACGAACGCCAGCCAGATCAGCGCGGCCAGCACGGCGGCGGCCAGCGCGCCGCGGGACTGGGTGAGCATGATCGTCAGCAGCAGGGCGCCGAGCGCGGGGTAGGCCAGCGCCGCCGCCGGCCGGGAGGCGTCGCGGCGCGACCCCACCCAGAGCGCGCCGGGCACCGCCAGCGCGGCCATGCCGCCGAGCGCGTTCCAGTAGTCGAACGGCTCCCCGAGGCGGGCCCCCAGGACGTCCCCGCCCAGGGATCCCGGCCACACCCGCGTGGCCAGCGCCCATAGGCACACGGCCACGGCGGCCAGCAGGACGCCGTTCAGCAGGGCGCCGCCACGGGCCGGCAGCCGGCGGGCGGCCAGGACCGCCACCACGAACACCGACAGGTAGGTGAACGTCCGGGCCAGCTCCTGCAGGCTCAGGTCGGGCGCCACCGACCACGTCATGGACAGGCCCGTGAGCACGGTCAGCAGCGTCAGCAGGCCGATGGCGGCGCCGCCGTAGAGCGGGCGGCGCGTGTCGAACGAGGGAAGCGCGGCGGCCAGCAGCCCTCCGGCGACCAGGATCACGATGGCCTCGACGGGCGCGGCGCGACCTGTCTGGGTGCCGCCTCCGGCACCGAATGCGATCGCCGCGAGGGCGACCGCGACCAGCGCTGGGCTAGCGGCGGAAGCGGCTCGGAAGCGGGACACGGCGCACAGCCTGAGCGAATCCGGGCTTACGGCGTGCCAGGAAGAACATGGCGGCCGCCGCGGCCAGGAGCGCCAGTGCGGCGATCGAGGCGATGACCGGCGCTGGCATGCCGTTGCTGGTCTCGCTGGCGTCGATGGCGCCCACCTTGGTGGGGTCCGTCCTGCGACCGCCGAGCTTGGTCTCCGTCTCGTCGCGCTTCTCGTCCTGCTTGAGGGCCAGGTCTGTCTTGCCGGCAGCAGCCTTCTCGGCGTCCGTGACCTTGCCGTCGCCGTTGGTGTCCGCGTCGATCGTCGGCGTGCCGCCACCCGAGCCGGAGCTGGAGGCGTTGGCACCGCCGCCGCCGTCGCCCTTCTTGTTCGAGCTGCCGGCCTTCGGTCCGCCGGATCCGATCGAGCCGGAGATGGCCGAACGGCAATCGCTGTACTCGTCGAGGTCGGCCGGGATCTTCTTCAGCGCGGCGCGCTTGTCGGCGTTGGAGTAGGAGCCGTCCACGGAGCCGTCCTCGGCGCAATCGCGCACGACGGCGTCAGGGCTGGCCTGTACGGCCGCCGGAAGCGCCAGCGCCAGCACCAAGAAGGCCGGCGCAATGAGATGTCTCATGCGACTGGTCATATGAATCGGACTGCGGTTGCTGCTCTCTCGTGTCGTGCGCTTACTTCGACTGCACGACACATCCCCCTGCAGCGAACTGCGCAGGCTAGCAACTCGTTCACTCACCTGTCAGCACGCTGTCGAGGGCGGCCCACATGCCGCGGGCCCAGGCCGCCGGATCCAGCTCCAGAGCGGCGTCGCGAGCCTCCTGGCCCATGCGCTCGCGCTGCTGGACGTTCGTTGCCAACGCCTCCAGGCGCCCGGCGAGCGCCCCGGAGTCCCCGGCCGGGGACACCAGGCCGGTGCGGCCGTCGGCCACCAGGCCTGCGGCTGCGGCGCCTACGGCGTCGCTGGCTATGACGGGAGTGGTCTGGAGCATGGCCTCGTTGACAACCAATCCCCAGGGCTCCCTGAAAGTTGCGGTGGCCACGGAGGGCAGCACCAGGGCGTCGGCAGCGGCGTAGAGGGCTGGGAGCTGGGATTCGGCAACGTAGCCCAGGGACCGGACGGCGGGGCCCTGACTTGCGGTCTTGGCCTCCAGCGGCCCCGTCCCCACCAGCGCAAGCCGCCCACGGTCCAGCCCGGCGGTGCGCCAGGCGTCCAGCAGCACGTCCACGCCCTTCTCCGCCTCCAGGCGGCCCACGAACAGGAACAGCGTATCGCCGGGGCCCGCGCCGGCCCGCTCGCGGGCCGCGTCGCGCTCCGCCGGGGGCACGGGCGCGCCGAAGTGCTCCACGTCCACCGCCTGGGGGGCCACGAACACGTTGCCCCGGTCGCCGCGGTGGCGCTGGACGTAGCGGCTCACGTGGGCGCCGTAGGTGGCCACGGCGTCCGCGTGGCGGTACAGGTGGCGCGTGGGCAGCCAGGACAGCCGGTGGGCGGTGGTGCGCGGGTGCTCCCAGATCGTGGCCCAGAGCACGAACGGGATCCGCCGCGCACGCGCCGCCAGGTAGGCCCCGGGCAACGCCACCCGGCCGCCCAGGCCGCAGATGACCGCCGAGTAGCGGCCGCCCGCCACCAGTCGCACGGCCTGCGCCTGGGTCACGCGGCGGGTGACGAGGCCGTCGATCGGCGGGCCGGTGTCCTCGAAGGCCAGCACCTCCAGCGGGGTGCTCCGGCCGAGCAGCCGGAACGGCTCACGCCGGTACGGGGAGATGGTGCCCGTGATCAGAGCTGCCGGGCGGGAGTCGCTTGCCACCGCACTGGACCCTACGCTTCGCCCGTGACATCGCCCGACATCGCGCTGGTCTCGCCGGGCACCACCTTCGGCTGGCGGCACGCCGACGCCGCGCTGGCGCGCCACGTGCGCGAGGCGGGCGCCAGCTGCGCCGTGGTGCCGGTGCCGCTGGGCCGGGCCGCGGCGCTGCGGCGCACGATGGCCACCACCGACCTCGTCGAGGCCCTGGCCGCCCGCCGGGCCGCCTGCGGCGTGACGGCGGGAGCGATCGTGTTCTCCACGATCACGGCCGCGCTGCTGCAGCCCGGGCGCGACGTCCCGACGGCGGTCCGCTTCGACGGCCTGGCGGCGGTCAACCGCCCCGGCCCTGGTGGGGCCTGGCAGCGCCGCCGTGAGCGCACCGTGCTGGCCGCCTCCGACCTGTTGCTGCCCTGGAGCGAACAGGCGGCCCCCCCGGGCCGGGACGCGCTGGTGCTGCCGCCTCCGGTGGAGACGGCGCCGCCGGCGGCCGACTCCCCCGACGTGCTGGCCTACGCGGCGAACCCCGACAAGCGCGGCCTCGACGTGCTGTGCGCGGCGTGGGAACGGGCACGCTCCCAGGGAGCGTCGCTGGGCATAGGCGGCCTGGACCGCGAGCAGGGCCTGCGCTGGCTCTCACGCCAGGGCGGGACCGAGCCCGAGGGCGTGCGCTGGCTGGGCGCGGTGGAGAGGCGGCGCTGGCTCGAGCTGGTCGCGGGCGCGCGGGTGTTCCTCAGCGCCGCTCGGATCGAGGACTGGGGCATGGCCCAGATGGAGGCGCTGGCCGCCGGGACGCCGCTGGTGTGCGCGCCCGCGCCGGGCGGAAACGCGGCCCTGGCGCTGGCCCGCGAGCTGGCGCCCGGGCTGGTGGCGCCCGAGCGCGACGCCGCCTCGCTGGGCCGGGCGCTGGCGGCCGCGCTGGCCCTGGACCGTCCCGAGCGCGAGGTGTACGCCGGCCGGGCGAAGGAGCTGCTGGCGCCCTACGGGGACGAGGCGGTGCGCCGGCGCGTGGCCGAGGAGCTGCTGCCGCGCCTGCTCAGCAGGTCCTCGTAGATCTCGGTCCAGCGCCCGCTCACGGCCGCGTAGGACCAGCGCTCCCGCGCGCGGCCGGCCATGGCGGCGGGGTCGAAGTCACGCCCGGCGGCGGCGCGGATGCCCGCGGCCAGCGCGCCGGCGTCGCCCGGCTCGACCAGCTCGCCGTCCTCGGGGCCCAGCATCTCGGGCACCCCGCCCACGCTCGTGGCCACCGACGGCAGGCCGCTGGCCATGGCCTCGATCAGCACCACCGGCAGGTTCTCGGCCAGGCTGGGCAACACGAACAGGCTGGCCTCGCGCATCAGGCGGGCGACCTCGTGCTTGGGCTGCTCGCCCAGGAAGCTCACCCGGTCGGTCAGGCCGAGCTCGCGGGTTTGTCGCTCCAGATCGGAGCGCAGCTCTCCGTCGCCCACGATCTGCAGCGTGGCGCGCGGCAGCCGCGTCATCGCCTCGAGCAGGAACCGGTGGCCCTTCTTCTCGGCCAGCGCGGCCACGTTCAGCAGCCGCAGCCCCTCGGGCCGCTCCGGCGGGGGCTCGAACGCGCCGGTGTCCACGGTGTTGGGCACCACAACGAAGTTCGCCTTCGGCGCCAGCTCGCGCAGGGTGCCCTCGAGCTCGTGGCTTACGGGGGCCACCACGTCTGCCCGCTCGAAGGCGAACCGGGCCAGCCGCCGCTCGCCGCCGGTAATCAGCCCGCGGCCGAAGCCGGTGTAGTGCTCGGTCACGGCCACC
>DASQLM010000249.1:0-5709 GCA_035630015.1 Thermoleophilaceae bacterium
GTGAAGCGGATGGCCTCGGCGCCGAAGCGGGCCAGGTCGTTGCGCGGGGAGCCGATCACGCTGATCATCTCCATCGCGCAGCAGGCCAGGCCGAAGCCCAGCGGGAAGATCGCGTTCTTGCGGGCCCAGTTCTGGGCGTCCTCGAACCGGGTCAGCAGAACCGACTTCTCCACGTACTCGTCCAGGTCCGAGCCCTCCAGGTCGCCGCGCAGCATCTGCTGGGCCTTGAGCTGGCGCGAGCGGAACTCGTCCTTCGAGCCGGGCATCTTGGTGCGGGTTACTTCCAATCCAACGCACCCCTTCGCCACTGGTGGGCGAACGCCACCGCCAGCAGGGCGACGAAGATCGCGATCTTCACCAGCGCGGCCACCCCGAACTCCTGGATGCCGACCGCGACCGGGTAGATCAGCACGACCTCGATGTCGAACAGGATGAACAGCATCGCGATCATGTAGAAGCTGATCCCGAAGCGGAAGCTCTTGCGTACGTCGGAGGGGAGCCCGGACTCGTAGGGCTCGCTCTTGACCTTTCCGGGCCTGCTCGGCCCGAGGGCGCTGTTGGCCAGCGTGAAGGCCACTCCGATGCCCACGCCAAGCAGCAGGAACACAAGTGCTGGCAGATAGCTCTTCAGCAAGGTTGCGCATGTATAACGCAGGCTTGTGCGGCATTGCTACATAGTGCGAAACCACGCTAGGGCCCGGGGATGAGCCAGGTGCACATGATCGTGGGCATCGCGGTGCTGGCCAGCAACGCCGTGGCCGCCGCCTGGGGCGGCGTCTCGTGGCTGCGCGGATTCCCCTCGCACCAGTTCTGGTGGCTGCTGCGCGTGGCCCAGATCACCGTGGTCGTGCAGGTGGTCATCGGGCTCCTTCTCCTCGCGCGCGGGAGCAGCGCGCCCGACGGCCTGCACGTGGCCTATGGCGTAGCCCTGCTGGCCGTGACGCTCGTGGCTGAGGGCACGAGGCTGGGCGCGGCGCAGCGGCTGCTCGAGGAGGTCCCGGACCTGGACGCGCTCGACCGCGACGAGCAGATCGCGCTGGCCCGGCGCGTGTCGCTGGCGGAGATGGGGGTCATGACCGTGGGGGTCCTGCTCGTTCTGACCTTGTCGCTACGGGCCTACCAGACGGGTGGCTGATGCCTCGCCCAGCCGGGGGGTTCAGTTATGGGGCATCCGGGGATAGCAGAGGTGTCGGGCAGGCAAACGAAGGGCAGGGCAACGTCAGTGGGCACCACGAGTGGTGAGCGCTCTCGTCGGCAGGAGCTCGAGATCCCCGCGGAACTCGACCGGCTGCACGAGACGCGCGAATGGGCGAATCGGATCGCCGAGGAGCAGGGGCTGTCGGAGGACGACTGCTTCCAGATCAAGCTCGCCATGAGCGAGGCGGTCACGAACGCCATCATCCACGGCTCCAGCCAGCAGACCGACGTGGTGCGGATCGTGGCCTGCAAGGGCGAGGAGGCGCTGGTGTTCGAGGTCACCGACCCCGGCCGCCTGGACACCGGCGACCCGATCGAACGCCTGGACGAGGGCGGCCGCGGCCTGGAGCTGGTCTCCATGGTCATGGACGAGGTCAAGCTGGTACGCCGCGAGGGCGGCGGCTCGCTGCGCTTCTCGAAGCGCTTCGCGGCTGCATAGGCCCCGGCGCCGGCGCTGTATCGCCGCCGATGTGGGCAGCCCGGCGAGCCGGGCTGCCGCGGCCGCCGCCGGGGCACCTGGTGTTTCGTCGCTCCGGGGCCCGATCCTCCACGTAGGTAATATGCCCGCGCGTGACTCGCTCGCACACAGCCCGCGGCGCTGCCGTGCTCGCGTGCGCGGGTGCCCTGGCCGTCTTCGGCGCCGGTTGCGGCGGCGAGGTCAAGGCCGACAACGAGTCGGATCGCGCGGCGGCCGACTCGTTCAACCAGCACTGCTCGGGCTGCCACTCGCTGAAGCCGGCCAACTCCTACGGCTCCAAGCCGCAGGGTCAGATCAAGCCGGGTGAGCGCACCAACGGCCCGAACTTCAACCAGCGCAAGGTCAACGCCGACGACGCCCTGTACGCCATCCGCAACGGCGGCTTCTCGGGCGCGATCATGCCGGCCAACATCGTGACCGGCAAAGAGGCCGGCCAGCTGGCCGATTACCTGGCCAAGTACTCCGGCCGCGAGCGCTCCACGAAAGACAACTAGCCGGCCGGGTCCGTCGCCGGCTCCGGCGACGGCTTGACACGCAGCAGCCGGGCGGGCCCCGGCGGCAGCCACCAGTTCCAGCGGCCGAACATCGAGACCACCGCGGGCACCAGCAGCGCCCGCACCACGGTCGCGTCCAGCAGGATCCCCGCCGCCAGGCCGGTGGCCAGGATCTTCACGTCGGTCTCGGGGCCCGACGCCATCGAGGCGAAGGCCAGGAACAGGATCAGCGCGGCGCTGGTGACCAGCCGGCCCGTGCGGGACAGGCCCTCGATGACCGCCTTGTCGGTGTCGCCGCCCTTGTCGTACTCCTCGCGCATGCGCGAGAGGATGAACACCTCGTAGTCCATCGACAGCCCGTACAGGAACGCGAACACCATCAGCGGGATCCACGAGGCGATCGAGCCGGTGGCGGCGATGCCCCAGATCTCGTCCGAGCCGTGGCCGCTCTGCCACACCAGGGCCATCACGCCCCAGGCCGCGCCCACGGACAGGATGTTCAGGATCACGGCCTTCAGCGGCAGCAGCAGCGAGCGGAACGCGCGCGCCAGCAGCAGGAAGGTCAGCAGCGAGATCAGGGCGATCATCAGCGGGAAAGCCCCGTAGACGGCGTCGATGAAGTCGGCGTTCAGCGGACCCGAGCCGCCTATGCGCACGTCGGGCCCGACGGCGTGTGAGGCCTCGCGCACCTCGTCGACCGCCGCCCGCCCCTCGGCGGTCTCGTCGCCGTCGTTGGGTATCCCCGCGATCAGCGCCTCACCGTTCTTGCGCCAGCCGGGCGCCTCCGGCGCCACGGCGCCGTGCATGTTGTCGACGCCCTGCTGGGCCGCCACCACCCTCTCGGCGTCGGCCTCGGGAGCCAGCGTCTCGAACGGGGCGATCGCGCCCGTGCCGATGCCCGAGTCGCGGAGGTCGTGCAGCCCCTCCCTGGCGCTGCCCGCCTTGGCGATCGTGTCCGGGTCCGAGTTGCCCAGGTGCAGGTCGGTGGCGGGGATCAGGAGCGCGACCAGGATGGCGACGGCGATGGCGGCGGCCGCGCCGCGCCTGCGCACGATGGTTTCGGCCCAGCGCTGCCAGAAGCGCGCGCTGCGGTCGCTGCGGCGGATGCGCCGCCGGTCCAGCCGCGGGCCGATCGTGGCCAGCACCACCGGCAGCAGCGTGATCGCGGCCAGCGTGGCCACCAGCGGGATGATCATGCCGCCGTAGCCCATGCTGCGCAGGAACGGCAGCGGCAGCGCGATCAGCGCCAGCAGGCCGACGGCGACCGTGGTGCCCGAGAACACCACCGCGCGGCCGGCCGTGCTCATGGCGGCGGCCACCGCGTCGTCGCCCTCCTTGCCGCGCTCGAGCTCCTCGCGCCAGCGCACCACCACGAGCAGCGCGTAGTCGATCGAGATCCCCAGGCCCACCAACGCCACCAGGAACTGCACGATCGGCGACACCTCGGTGATCGTCGTCAGGGCGTACAGCAGCAGGAACGAGACCAGGATCGAGCAGACGGCCATGGCCAGCGGGACGAAGGCCAGCGCGGAGCCGAACACGAACACCAGCACCACCAGGGCCCCCACGCCGCCGAGCACGGCCTCCAGCAGCACACCCGGCCCCTCGTCGCCCTCGCCGGAGGAGTCGAACAGGGCGTCGTAGCCCGTCAGCCGCACGGGTGCGCCCGCCACGGTGGAGCCCGCCAGCGCGCCGCGCAGCTCGCGCATCACGTCGGTGTTGGCGCCGAACGGATCGTCGCTGCGCGGGGTGAACGCGTACACGAACGCGGTGCGGCCGTCCTTCGACACGAAGGCGCGGTCCCCGGTCGAGCCGAAGCCCGCCACCCGCGATCCGGCCACGGTCTTCTTCGCCGTGGCCTCGATCTTGAGCAGCTGGGCGCGCACGCCGGGGCTGTCCACGGTCTTGCCCTCGGGCAGCTTGACCACGGGCACCAGCGGCAGCGTCTCGCCGCCGTTGCCGTACACCTGGAGGATCTCCTGACTGGTGTCCCAGCCCTCGCGGCCGGGAACCGAGAACTGCTGGTCCAGGGCCTCCGACGCGGGCCCGGCGGCGGCCACGCCCACCAGCGTAAGCAGCACCCAGCCCAGGGCCACCAGGCGCTTGTGACGGAGTACGAAATCGGTGAGCGGGCGCATGGATCCACACCTACCACGGGTTGGTCCCCTTCGCCGTGAAATAGCCTGCACGGCGATGCTCGACCTCAAGGCCATCCGCTCGGACCCGGCTCCCGCCCGCGCGGCACTGGCCAGGCGCGGCGACGGCTCGGAGCAGCGCCTGGACCGGGTGCTGGAGCTGGACGAGCGCCGCCGGGCCATCACGCCCGAGCTGGACGCCCTCCGCGCGGCGCGCAACGCGGCGTCCAAGCGCATCGGCGAGCTGCAGCGGGAGGGCCAGGACGCCGCGCCCGCGATCGCCGAGGTCAAGGAGAGCGGTGAGCGCCAGAAGGCGCTGGAGGCCGAGGCCAAGCAGGTGGCCGAGGAGCTGGACGGCGCCGTCGCGCAGCTGCCCAATCCGCCCGACCCCACGGCCGCGGACCAGGACACGGTGGTGCGCGAGGTCGGCCGGTCCGGCGCCTCGGGACGCGACCACCTGGAGCTGCTGGGCGACCTGGTCGACCTGGAGGCCGGGGCCCGGGTGGCGGGCTCGCGGTTCGCCTACATCAAGGGCCCGCTGGTGCTGCTGGAGCTGGCGCTGGTGCGCTGGGCCATGGAGCTGCTGGGCGGCCACGGCTTCACGCCCGTGATCCCGCCGGTGCTGGTGCGCGAGGAGGCCCTGTACGGCACCGGCTTCCTGCCCGACACCGAGCAGCAGATCTACCGCGTGCCCGACGACGAGCTGTACCTGGCCGGTACCAGCGAGGTGCCGCTGGCCTCGCTGCACGCGGGGGAGGTGCTCGAGGAGGCGGCGCTGCCGCTGCGCTACGCCGGCTACTCGCCCTGCTTCCGGCGCGAGGCCGGCGCGGCCGGCCGCGAGACGCGCGGCCTGTTCCGCGTGCACCAGTTCGACAAGGTCGAGATGTTCTCGTTCGTGCCCGCCTCGGAGTCGGAGGCCGAGCACGAGCGCATCCTGGCGGTCGAGGAGGAGATCATGCAGGCGCTGGAGCTGCCCTACCGCGTGGTCAACATCGCGGTCGACGACCTGGGCAACTCGGCCGCCAAGAAGTTCGACGTGGAGGTGTGGCTGCCCGGCCAGGAACGCCACCGCGAGCTCACCTCGTGCTCGAACACCACCGACTTCCAGGCCCGCCGCCTGGACATCCGCTACCGCCCGTCGGAGGGCAAGGGCACCGTGCACGCCCACACGCTCAACGGCACCGCGGTCGCTGTGGGCCGCACGATCATCGCGCTGGTCGAGAACGGCCAGCAGGAGGACGGCTCGATCGTGCTGCCCGCGCCACTCGTGCAGTGGGGCGCGCCGGAGCGGATCGAGCCGGCGGGCTAGCCCGCGCCGACCACCGCGTCCTTGGCCTCGCTCAGGCTCTGGCCCGTCTCGGCGCGCTGGAGCCTGATCGCCTCGGCCATGTTGCCGCCGCGGGCC
>DASQLM010000250.1:0-8931 GCA_035630015.1 Thermoleophilaceae bacterium
ACCTCGACCACCTGCAGCTTGTAGATCTTCATGAACTCGGTGGCCTCGGTCAGGGCCGTGCCGGTCATGCCCGCCAGCTTGCCGTAGCGGCGGAAGTAGTTCTGGTAGGTGATCGTGGCGACCGTCTGGTTCTCCTCCTGGATCGCCACGCCCTCCTTGGCCTCCACGGCCTGGTGCAGGCCCTCGGACCAGCGCCGGCCCTCCAGGATGCGGCCGGTGAACTCGTCGATGATCTTGACCTCGCCGTCGATCACCGAGTAGTCCTTGTCGCGGCGGTACAGCGACTCGGCCTTCAGCGCCTGCTGCAGGTGGTTGACCAGGTTGCCGTGCTCGGCCTTGTACATGTTGTCGATGCCCAGGAACCGCTCGGCCTTCTCGACGCCCTTCTCGGTCACGGCCACGGTCTTGTGCTTCTCGTCCGGCTCGAAGTCGAAGTCGGCCACCCACGCCTTGGACTTGGCCTCGATGCCCTCGGGCTTCTTGCCCGGCTCCATCTTCGGCGCCAGCTCGGCGAACTTGTAGTAGAGGTCGGCGGCCTGCTCGGGGGCGCCGGAGATGATCAGCGGCGTCCGCGCCTCGTCGATCAGGATGTTGTCGACCTCGTCGACGATCGCGTACGAGTGCCCGCGCTGTGACTTCTCGGCCGCGTCGGTGGCCAGGTTGTCGCGCAGGTAGTCGAAGCCGAACTCGGAGTTGGTGCCGTAGGTCACGTCCGCCTCGTAGGCGGCGCGCTTGACGTCCCAGTCGTTCTCGTCCGACTGCAGGATCCCGACGGTGATCCCCAGCAGGTCGTAGATCGGCTTCATCCACAGTGCGTCGCGGCGGGCCAGGTAGTCGTTGACCGTGACCAGGTGCACGCCCCTGCCCTGCACCGGGTTGCCCTCCTCGTCGCGCGAGAGCAGCGCGTTCAGGCACACCGGCAGGGTCGACGTCAGCGTCTTGCCCTCGCCGGTCCGCATCTCCGCGATCGAGCCGTCGTGCAGCACCATGCCGCCGATCAGCTGGACGTCGAAGTGGCGCTGCCCCAGCGTCCGCTTGGCCGCCTCTCGCGTCAGCGCGAACGACTCGTACAGCAGCTCGTCCAGGCTTTCGCCCGCGAGCGCGCGCACGCGCAGCGCCTCGTAGCGCTCGCGCAGCTCCTCGTCCGAGTCGAGCTCGACCTCGGCCTCGAAGTCGTTGATCTGCGCGACCTTCTTCTCGAACTGCTTGAACTTCTTGCCCTCGCCGAGACGGAGGGCTTTGTCGAACAGCGGCATTCGTCCGAGACTAGCGGTTCGAACAGCGAGTTTTCAGGGGTCAGCAATCAGCATTCAGGCCCTGGACGAGCAGCGGCCGCGCTGATGTGGGCGCGGCCGCCGACGCCTGAAAGCTGAATGCTGAGTGCTGAGTACTGAACGCGGCTAGCCCAGGCCCATCCTGGGCGAGGACTGCTTGGCCTCTCTGCGATGTCTGCGCTTCGCCCTGTGCTTCTTGACCTGCCTGGCCAGGTCCTCCGCGGCCTCGTTGACCGAGTGCACCATGTCCGTTGAGGCCTCGCACGCACGAAGCGTTACCCCCTTCAGGTAGAGCGTGACCTCGACGATCTGCGAATCCTTGATGGCCGGGTTTCGCTGCTCCCGGAGCTCGACGTCCATATAGGCGAGATCCGAGACCTGGCGTGCGACCTTGGCGAACTTCTTGTCCACCCGCCTCCTGAGCTCGTCGTTGACCGGAACGTTCCGTCCCTTGACGTCGATGCGCATGCGGACCCTCCTCAGGGCTTCGCTTGTGGCTTAGGTCACGATCGATGCTAGTGGTCGAGGCGGCCGCTGCCAAGGGCATCATCGGCCGGGCGTCCGCGCGTAGGTGACGGCACCGAGCGGACCGGCTCCGGCGCCGCGGAGCACGGCGGCGCACGCGGCGAGCGTGGCGCCGGTGGTGGCCACGTCGTCGACCAGGACCACCCGCCCGGGCGGCGGCGGGCCGTCCATCCGCACGTTGCCGGCGGTCTCGATCAGGCGCTGCTGGCGGCCCCTGCCCACCTGCCGCGGCGCCGGGCCGCGGGCCAGGCAGGGGCGCAGCTCGAGCCCGGTGCGCGCCGCCAGCGCCGCGGCGATCCGTTCGGCCTGGTCAAAGCCGCGCCTGCGCCGGCGGGCCGCCGGCATGGGCACGGGGACCAGGACGGTGCCGGGCACGAGCAGGCCGCGCGGCGCGCAGGCCGCGATGGCGGCGGCCAGCGGGTCGGCCAACCCGGGCGCACCGCGGTACTTCAGCGCTCGCACGAGCGAGCGCGCCGGCCCCTCGTAGGCCACCGCGGACCAGAGCGGGACCCCCTCCAGGCGCACGACCTCCTGGCCGAGCCACCGCAGCCCGGCGCGGCAGGGCCCGCACAGCGGCTCGGTCCGGCCCGCGTCGGCGCCGCAGCCCCAGCAGAACGGCGGGGCGACGACGGCGGCCAGGCGGGTGAGGAGCGCGGGCATGCGCCGAGCCTGGCGCGTGGCGGGTTACGGGTGGGGCACCGGTGCCACAATCGCCTGCGTGGACGGCTCCGATCTCGTGACCGTGCTGGCCGCCAGCCCCGAGCTGAGGTGGCTGCCCGACCCGCTGGTGCTGGCGCCGCTGGCCGTCCTGGTCGTGGCCTACGTGCGCCGCTTCCGCCGCGCGCGCCGCGAGGCGGGCGGCCGCGGCGCGGGCTGGCCCCAGGCGCTGGCGTTCACCGGCGGCATGCTGGCGCTGCTGGCCGCGCTGGCCTCACCGGTGGACGCCCTCGGCGAGGAGTACCTGTTCTCCGCCCACATGGTCCAGCACGTGCTGCTGGGCGACATCGCGCCGGCGCTGCTGCTGCTCTCGCTCTCGCGGGTGATCCTGCGCCCCGCCACCAAGCGGCTGATGGGCGTCGAGCGGGCGCTGGGCCCGCTGGCCTCGCCGTGGACGGGCATCGCGATCTGGCTGGGGATCATGTACGCCTGGCACGTGCCCGCGGCCTACGACGCGGCCCTCGAGTACCCCGTGATCCACGTGGCCGAGCACGCGGCCTTCTTCACCGCGGGGGTGATGGTGTGGTGGCCCCTGATCCAGCCGGTGCCGATGCGCCGCCGGCTGACGGGCCTGCACACCGTGGCCTACATCGGGACGGCGAAGTTCGGCCTGGCCGCCCTGGGGCTGTACCTGACCTGGTCGGGCACCGTGCTCTACGAGTACTACGAGAACGTGCCGCGCGTGTGGGGCCTCTCGGCCATCGGCGACCAGAACACCGGCGGCGCGATCATGATGGTCGAGCAGTCGCTGACGTTCGTGATCGCGCTCGTCGTGCTGTTCTCGCGCATGCTGACCCAGTCGGAGATCGACGAGCAGCGCCGGGAGCGCCTGGAGGACCAGGCCCGCGCGACCGCCCCGTGAGGGCCCCCGCTAGGCCTCGACGATATTGGCCCGCACCTGGTCCACGACCTCGGGCGGGACGTCGCGGTCCAGCCGGGGTCGGCATCGGCGTCGACGCCCTTTAGGGCGAGCTAAAGCGGGCGCCGATTAAGCCCGATGAGAGACAACGATGCTCCAGATGAGTCAAGAGGGGGCGATCGCAACCGAGTGGCAGGCGCTCGTCGAGGATGTCTGCTCGGGCGTGCTGTCACTCGAGGCCCACTTCCAGCCGATCGTGGACCTGCGCCGCGGCATCGTCTGCGGCTACGAGGCGCTGTCGCGCCCGGTGGCGCCCGGGGAGCGCCCCGAGAGCCGTCTGGACCCGTCGATCGCCGCCCAGGTGGCCGTGCGGGTTGACGAGTTCGACCGTCCCGTCGGCCTGCTGGTCAGGCGCGGGCAGGACATCGAGGAGCTGGGTGGCTGAGACCGCTGCTTCCGGCTCGCCTCCCGCGATCGCCGGCGCCCTGCGGCGGCTGTCGTTCCCCGCCCTGGCCGCGCAGGACGTGGCCGGGGTGCACGCCGCGCTGGCCCACGAGCTGGTCGCCGCGTTCGGCGCCGACCACGTGCACATGACCCAGATCGCCCCCGACCGCGCAACCGGCCGGGGCGTGCAGCTCGTGCCCCAGGACGACCGCATCACGCCGGCGGCCACCTACACGCACACGCTGGACGGTCCCTCCGGGGTGGTGAAGGTGGCCCTGTCGGGCGTGCCGCTGGTGATCGAGGACGCGCCCGCCTCGAGCGAGGTCAACCAGGTCCTGGTGCAACGCTTCGGCGTGGCCAGCGCGGTCTTCCTCCCGGTGACGTTCGACGAGGGCCCGATGGCGGTGGCCGTGCCGTGCTGGCGTGAGCCGCACAAGGCGGACTGGCGCGAGCTCGCGCAGATGATGCTGATGACCGACCAGTGCGCGGCGACCCTGGCCGTCATGGACATGCGCGCGTCTCTGAACGCCCAGGCCGAGCGCGAGGCCGCGCTGGCGCGGGCCGCGTCGGCGCTGAACGCGCGGCTGGACCTGCAATCGGTGCTGGAGACCCTGTGCCACGAGGTCGACCTGGCGCTGGGGGGCGACGTGACCGGCTTCTACCTCGGCGACGGCAGCAGGGGCGGCGTGGCCGTGGCGGGCCACGGCATGGAGTCGGGATCGGACTGGTACGGCTTCGTCATGCGCCCCGGCGAGGGCGTGGCCGGCCAGGTGCTGCAGACCGGCCAGCCGGTGGTCAGCAACGCGTACCAGGCCGAGGTCGAGATCCCCGACACCGACGAGCTGCGGTCGGTGAGCACCGCGGTCGGCGTGCCCGTCCGCTGGGACGAGCGGCTCAAGGGCGCCCTGTCCGTGGGCTTCCGGTCGATGCGCGCGGTCACCGACGAGGACATCGAGATCCTGCAGGCCATGGCCGACCTGGCCGCGGTGGCGTGCAGCAACGCCGAGGCGTTCGAGCGGGCCCAGGTGGCGGCCCGCACCGACTCGCTGACCGGGCTGCTCAACCACGGCGCCCTGCACATCCGCCTGCGCGAGGAGATCGCGCGTGTGACCCGGACAGGCGAGCCACTGTCCTGCCTGCTGATGGACCTCGACCACTTCAAGCCGGTCAACGACGTGCACGGACACCTGGTCGGCGACCAGATCCTGCGCCGCGTGGCCGACGCCGTGGCCGAGGAGTTCCGGACCTACGACGGCCTCGGCCGCTTCGGCGGCGACGAGTTCGTGCTGGTGCTCCCGGGCGTGGACGAGGCCGGCGCCACGGAGGCCGCGCACCGTCTGCGCCGCAGCGTCTCCCAGGCGATGAGCGGCGAGGCGCTGGCCCACGTGACCGCTTCGGTCGGCGTGGCCCACTGGCGGGACCCGCTGACCAGCGGCGAGCTGCTGGACCGGGCCGACCGCGCGCTGCTGGTAGCCAAGCGCCGGGGCAAGGACCAGGTGGCGGTGGCCGGGCACCAGACCGAGGCCGAGCTGGCGCGGCTGGAGGCCGCGGGCGGTGAGCCGTCGGCGCTGCTGGCCGACCTGTGGGACCTGGTCAGCCAATGCGACCACCCCCGGGAGGTGCTGGCGCGCCTGCCCGCGCTGCTGACCCGGTCGCTGAAGCTGGCCGACTGCGTGCTCGTGCACCCCTCGCTGCTGGGAAACACCCAGGAGCTGCTGCGGCGGATCGACGGCGGCGGCATCGGCCGCCCCACGCTGGCCTCCCTTCGCGAGGCGCTGGCGGTGACGGAACCGCTGCCCATCCGCGAGGGGCCCGGCGCACACGCGGCGGTCGCGCTCCAGCACGACGGTGAGATGCACGGCCTGCTGGTCATGCGCTCGGCCGAGTCGCCGTTCCCGCTGGCCTCGCTGCGCCTGGCCGAGCTGATCGGGGCGCAGGCCGTGACCGCCCTGATCGGCCAGGTGGGCGGTGCCTCGCGCACCGCCGTCGGCGCTCTGGCCGCGGCCATCGACGCACGCGACAACTACACGCACGCGCACTCCGAGCAGGTGGTGGCCCTGGCCACCGGCGTCGCCCGCCGGCTGGGCCTGTCCGACCGGGACGTGGAGCTGATCCGCGACGGCGCGATGCTGCACGACGTCGGCAAGGTGGCCATCCCCAACGAGATCCTCTACAAGCCCGGCCCCCTGGACGCCGCCGAGTGGGCGGTCATGCGCGAGCACCCGGTGATCGGCGAGCGCATCATCCGGCGCACGCCCGAGCTGGTGGGCATCGCCCCGATCGTGCGCCACGAGCACGAGCGCTGGGACGGCGAGGGCTACCCGGACGGCCTGGCGGGCACCGACATACCGGTGGGCAGCCGCGTGATCCTGGCCTGCGACGCCTACAACGCGATGATCACCGCCCGCCCCTACCGGAGCCCGATGAGCACCCGGGAGGCGTGCGCCGAGCTGGAGGCGCACGCCGGCAGCCAGTTCGACCCGGACGTGGTCGCCGCGCTGCTGGCGGTGCTCGCCCACCAGCCCGCAGCGGTCTAGAGTCGGCCCATGGAGATCTCGCCGGCCCGCGAGGGCGACCTCGACGAGCTGCTGCCGCTGATGCGCGCGTACTGCGACTTCTACGAGGTCGAGCCCTCGGACGACGAGCTGCTGGCGCTGTCGCGGGCCCTGATCGCCGACCCCGAGCGCGAGGGGGTGCAGCTGATCGCCCGCGACGACGGCGGTGCGGCCGTCGGCTTCGCCACCGTGTTCTGGAGCTGGACCACCACGCGAGCCGGGCGGCTGGCGGTCATGAACGACCTGTACGTGGCGCCCGGGGCCCGCGGCAGCGGAGCGGCCGACGCCCTGATCGAGGCCTGCGCCGAGCGCGGTCGCGAGCACGGCGCGGTGTCACTGGAGTGGTCGACGGCACTGGACAACGAGCGCGCGCAGAAGGTGTACGACCGGGTCGGCGGCGAATCGTCCCGGTGGCTGGACTACTCGCTCCAGCTGCGCCAGTAGTCGAGCTGGTCGCCGGACACCTGCGCGACCGGGTCAGCGTCGCCGCAGCCGCTTCAGGGTGAAGACGAACCGGCCCCGCGCAGTGCAGGAGCGCGTGTTGACGTCGGCGGCGACGCGCGCGGAGATCACCAGACGAGGTGAGTATCCGCGAGAGCAATCTTTCTCGAAGCTGACGGTGCGCGTGAGTCGCTTACCGGCCGGCAGCCGCAGGAAGTTCCTCGTGCGGGCGCCGATGGGCACCTGGAAGATGGGCGAGATCCACGCTCCGACGGTGGCGTTCCACGTTCCGGACCCGCCGAGGAAGGCGAGGGGCGCTTGGCGCTCCTGGAACAGACACTCCACACCTTGCCGTCCGCCGCCGTAGCGGGTGATGGAGAGGCCGACCTGCGGTTTCACGCCCCTACCCGTGCGGTGGATGGGATCGGCGAGCGGGAAATTGATGATATCGACCTGAAGCCGGCCCGTGAGTTTGGAGGCGCAACGCGGGGCGGTCATCGGCGGCTCGTCTTCCTGCTCGTTGGGGCACCGCCTGTCGGCGAACTGCAGCACGTCGGTGGTGTGCACGACAGCGCGCTTCCTGGTCATGATTGAGCCACCCGTTCGGCCCGATCTGAAGGTCACGACCGTCTTTCGCGGCGTGCCCGTGCCGAAGCGCACACCGCTGTCGACGTTCAGCGTGGACTCGTAGCTGCCGCCCGCGCCGTCGCTCGAACAGGGACCCGACGACGTTCGGCGCTGCTTGACGATGATGTCCCCGGCCACGTTGATGGTGGCCGGATAGGCGGCAGATCTCGGTTTGGCGCGCGCGGCGGGCCCGGCTGGCTGGGCACTCGCGGCGGCCGCGGCACCGAGCAACAAGCCGGTGGCGGCGCAGGCCAGCAGACTTCGGAGCATTGCCACGATAGTGAGGGCGAACGCGGGCACGGTCAAGGCTGCGACGGTCGTACATTCGGCCGGCGCCCTTCGCGATCGTGACCGCCACTTGGCCCGGGCCGGTAGGTGGGCGTGGTGGTCGGGATCCCGCGGACCGCGCCCCCAAACGGCGGCCCGGGTGGACCAGATCGCGCGGCGCTACTCGCTCCAGCTGCGCCAGTAGTCGAGCTGGTCGTCGGTCATCTCGTCGATCTGGACGTCCAGGGCGGCCAGCTTCAGCCGCGCCACCTCGTCGTCCAGCTCGCGTGGCATGCCCAGCACGCTCGGCGGCAGGTCCTTGCCGTGCAGGGCCAGGTGCTCGGCGGCCAGGGCCTGGAGGGCGAAGCTGACGTCCATGACGGCGGCCGGGTGGCCCTCGCCGGCCGCCAGGTTGACCACGCGGCCCGAGGTCAGCAGGTGCAGCCGCCGGCCCCCGACGTCGAACCGCTCGACCAGCGGCAGCACGCGGGTGGGCGGGCCGTCGGCCGCATCCTTGAGCGCCGGCAGGTCGATCTCGACGTCGAAGTGGCCGGCGTTGGCCAGCACGGCGCCGTCCTTCATGCGCTCGAAGTGCTCCGCGCGCAGCACCGACCGCGATCCGGTCACGGTCACGAACAGGTCGCCGCGCTCGGCGGCCTCAAGCGCGGGCATGACCTCGTAGCCCTCCATCCGCGCCTCGAGGGCGCGCAACGGGTTGACCTCGCAGACCACGACCGCCGCGCCGGCGCCACGGGCGCGCTGAGCGATGCCGCGGCCCGCGTAGCCGTAGCCGAACAGGACGAGCGTGTTGCCGGCCAGCAGCAGGTTGGCCGCTCGCAGGATGCCGTCGAGCGCCGACTGGCCGGTGCCGTAGCGGTCGTTGAGCGTGCGCTCGGAGAGTGCCTCGTTCACGGCCAGCACCGGGCAGCCCAGCGTGCCCTGGCGCTCCAGGCGGCGCAGGCGCAGGATGCCGGTGGCGGTCTCCTCCGTGCCACCGATCAGCCCGTCGAGGGCGCCGGCGGCGTGGGCGAACGACAGCAGGTCCGCGCCGTCGTCCAGCGTGATGTTGGGGCCCGCCCCCACGACGGTGGCCACGTGCTCGGCGTAGGTGTCCATGTCCTCGCCGCGGGCGGCGTAGACGGACGTCCCCTCCCCCGCCAGCGCGGCCGCCACGTCGTCCTGCGCGGACAGCGGGTTGGCCGAGCACAGCGCGGCCTCCGCC
>DASQLM010000251.1:0-36674 GCA_035630015.1 Thermoleophilaceae bacterium
CTCGGAGCCGTGCTCGTCGTGGGCACCTTCACGTCCATGCGCTCGGCCGCCGAGCGCGCCCAGGCCGACGACACGGCGGCCGCGCCCACCGTGGTCAAGACCGCCCCTGAATCCTCCGCGGCGCAGAAGACCTCGCCCGCCCCCGCCGCTCCCAAGGCCAAGAAGAGCACCCCGGCCAAGAAGCCCGAGAAGAAGGCCGATCCGGCGCTCGCCGGGCTGCCGCCCAAGGTGGGCAAGGCCTTCAAGGCGCGCCGCACGGTCGTCCTGTTCTTCCGCCAGCCGGCAGCCGACGACGACGCCACCGCGGCCGCCGTCCGCTCCCTCCGCGGGAAGAAGAACGTCGCCGTGTTCACGGCCCCCATCAGCAAGCTCGCGCGCTACCGGCGCGTGGTCACCGGCCTGGGCGTGACCCAGGCGCCCGCGGTCGTGATCGTGGGCAAGGACCGCAAGGCCCGCCTGGTCGAGGGCTACGTCGACCCCGCCACGCTGCGACAGCAGGTGCGCGACGCGCGATGAGCGACGCGCCCACCCAGATGCCTCCGGGCGGTCCTGGAGCGGGGGGCTCGGTCGCGGCACTCAAGCCTGAGGTCGACGCCACCGGGCTGACCCCGCCCACCAGGCGCACCGGCCCCTCGCGCTTCATCGCCGACGTGATCGTGGCCCTCGGCTACGTGGACCGCCAGCAGGCGGACGCCGCCGTCGAGGAATCCCGCCGCGTGGGCAAGCGCACCGGGCAGGTGCTGATCGACTGGGGAGCGCTCTCGCGCGAGCAGCTGGCGCACGCGCTGGCCGAGCGCTTCGGGCTCGACTACGTGGACCTCGGCGTCTTCCAGGCCGACCTCGGCGCCGTGAACCTGATCAGCCCGCAGGCCGCCAAGCGCTTCGACTCCGTGCCGATCGGCTTCGACGAGTCCGGCGCCCTGATCGTGGCCATGGCCGACCCGTCCAACGTGCTGGCCCTGGACGATCTGAAGCTGATGACGGGCCACGAGGTCCGGCCCGCCGTGGCGTCCGCCGAGGACATCGCCGGCGTGATCTCGCGCATGAGCCGCCTGGACGAGGCGGTGGCCACCGCGCTGGAGGAGGACGAGGACGAGGACGACCTCGCCCCCGTAACCGAGATCCGCGAGTCCGCCGAGGACGCGCCGGTGATCAAGCTGGTGAACTCGATTATCGGCCAGGCGGTCGAAGAGGGCGTCTCCGACATCCACCTCGAGCCCGACGGCCGCGACATGCGTGTGCGTTTCCGCGTGGACGGCGTGCTGAAGGAGACCACCACGATCCCCCGGCGGATGGTGGCCGGCGTGATCTCCCGCATCAAGATCATGGGCGACCTGGACATCGCCGAGAAGCGCCTCCCGCAGGACGGCCGCGTGGGCCTGACCGTGGAGAAGCGCCCGGTGGACGTGCGCATCGTGAGCATGCCCTCCGTGCACGGCGAGGGCATCGTCATGCGCCTCCTGGACAAGAGCGGGGCCCTGCTGGACCTGGACACCCTGGGTATGGAGGGCGGCGCGCGGACGCGCTTCGAGACCGGCTTCCACAAGGCCTACGGCGCCGTCCTCGTCACCGGGCCGACCGGCTCGGGCAAGTCGACCACCCTGTACGCGGCACTGACCGCCGTGAACTCGGTGGACAAGAACATCATCACCATCGAGGACCCCGTCGAGTACCAGCTGGCCGGCATCAACCAGCTCCAGGTGAACAACAAGTCGGGCCTGACCTTCGCCCGCGGCCTGCGCTCGATGCTGCGCGCCGACCCCGACATCATCATGGTGGGTGAGATCCGCGACGCCGAGACGGCGCGGATCGCCATCGAGTCGGCCCTGACCGGGCACCTCGTGCTGTCCACGCTGCACACCAACGACGCGCCCTCGGCCGTCACGCGCCTGACCGAGATGGGCATCGAGCCCTTCCTGTCGGCCTCGGCGCTGGACTGCATCGTGGCCCAGCGGCTGGTGCGGACGCTGTGCGTGCACTGCCGCCGGCCCACCACGCTCACCCGGTCCGCCCTCGAGGTGGCCGGCTTCGCCAGCCACGAGGACGTCGAGGCGTACGAGCCGCAGGGCTGCAGCCGCTGCGGCGGCAGCGGCTACAAGGGCCGCAACGGGCTGTACGAGGTCATGGGGATGTCGGAGGAGCTCCGCTCCCTGACCGTCGAGCGCGCCTCGGCGGACGAGATCAGTCGCGTGGCCATCGCGCAGGGCATGCGCCCGCTGCGCGAAGACGGCTTCGAACGCGTCAAGCAGGGGGTCACCTCGATCGCCGAGGTGGCAAGAGTCACGTAAGCCGCTGGGCTGCCGATAGGGGAACACGATGGAGATCGATTTCGCGGACATTCTGCTCGAGGTGCTGGAAACCGGCGCCTCAGACCTGCACCTGACGGCGGGCTCGCCGCCCATGCTGCGCAAGCGCGGCCAGCTGCGCGCGATCGACGCGCCAGTCCTGGGCCCGCAGGAGGTGCGCGAGATCGTGTACTCGATCCTGTCCAACGCCCAGCGCCAGAAGCTGGAGACCGACTGGCAGATCGACCTGGCCTACTCGATCCCCGGCAAGGCCCGCTTCCGCGTGAACGCCTACTTCCAGCGCGCCTCGATCGGCGCCGCCTTCCGTCTGATCCCGCAGGACATGCCGGCGCTGGACACGCTGGGTCTGCCGAAGATCCTGCGCACCTTCACCAGCAAGCCGCGTGGCTTCGTGCTCGTCACGGGGCCGACCGGCTCGGGCAAGTCCACCACGCTCGCCGCCATGCTCGACGTGATCAACGAGGAACGCCACGAGCACATCCTCACGATCGAGGACCCGATCGAGTTCCTGCACCGGCACAAGAACTGCATCGTCAACCAGCGCGAGCTCGGCGCCGACGCGCAGACCTTCGGGCTGGGCCTGAAGGCCGCGCTGCGCCAGGACCCCGACGTGATCCTCGTGGGCGAGATGCGCGACCTGGAGACCATCTCCACCGCGCTGACCGCCGCCGAGACCGGCCACCTGGTCTTCGCCACCCTGCACACCCAGGACACCGCCCAGACGGTGGACCGGATCGTGGACGTGTTCCCGCCGTCCCAGCAGCACCAGGTGCGGGTGCAGCTGTCGGTGGCGTTGCAGGGCATCGTGACCCAGCAGCTGCTTCCCACCGCCGACGGCCAGGGCCGCTGCGTGGCCAGCGAGGTGCTGGTGCCCACGCCCGCCATCCGCAACCTGATCCGCGAGGGCAAGACCCACCAGATCCACTCCACGCTCCAGACGGGCGGCAGCCACGGCATGCAGACCATGGACGCCTCCCTGGCCGAGCTGGTCAGCGCGGGCAAGATCACGCGCGAGATGGCCGAGAGCCAGTCGTCCACGCCCGAGGAACTGCGCCGCCTCATGGGCACGGTGCGGGTGGCCTAGGCCGTGGCCAACTTCAGCTTCAAGGCGCTGGACCTGGCCGGGGTCCCGACCAACGGCGAGATCGAGGCGCAGGACAAGCGCGCGGTGTCGACCCAGCTGCGCGGCAAGGGCCTGATCGTCCTCGATGTCGAGGAGATCAAGCCCGCCAACGCCGGCGACCTGCTGGCCAACTTCAAGCGGGTCAAGTCCGCCGACCTGACGATCGCCACGCGCCAGCTGTCGGTCATGATCTCGTCGGGCATGTCGCTCCTGCGGGCGCTGTACGTGCTCGAGGAGCAGACCGACAACGACAAGCTCAAGGAAGCGTGGATCGAGGTCCGCAAGGACGTGGAGGCCGGCCTGGCCTTCTCCGAGGCCCTGGCGCGGCACCCCGACATCTTCAACGACCTCTACGTGGCCATGGTGGCCGCCGGCGAGACCGGCGGCATCCTGGAAGGCACGCTGGTGCGGGTCTCCGACCAGCTCGAGGCCGACGACGCGCTGCGCCGCCAGGTGCGGGCCGCCATGGTCTACCCGTCGGTCATCGGCTCGTTCGCGCTGATCGTGCTGATCGCCCTCGTGGCGTTCCTGGTCCCGGTGTTCGAGGGCGTGTTCAAGGACTTCGGCGGCGACCTGCCCGCCATCACCAAGTTCACCGTGGCCATGTCCAACCTGCTGACTACGCGCTGGTACCTGATGATCGCCATCACGGCGGCGGTGGTGTACGCGTTCCGGCGCTGGAAGGCCACCGACCGCGGGCGCCTGCAGTGGGACACCTTCAAGCTCAAGATCCCGATGAAGATCGGCGGCATCGTCCAGAAGGTGGCGCTGGCCCGCTTCTCACGCACGTTCTCCGGCCTGATCGCCGCCGGCGTGCCGATGCTGGAGGCCATCGACATCACCGGCCGCACCTCCGGCAACAAGGTCATCGAGAACGCCATGAACGCCGTGCGCGACTCCGTCAAGAGCGGCGGCACGATCACCGCTCCGATGCGCGGCGTCCCCGCCGCCTTCCCCGTGATGGTCACCCAGATGGTGGGCGTGGGGGAGGAGACCGGCGCGATCGAGACGATGCTGTCGAAGATCGCCGACTTCTACGAGGACCAGGTCGCCGCGGCCGTCAAGGCCCTGACCTCGATCCTGGAGCCGATCATGATCATCGTGGTCGGCGCGATCGTCGGGTTCGTCGTGATCGCGATGTACCTGCCGATGTTCAAGGTCTACGACCAGATCAAGTAGCGCCGCTGTTGGAGCGGAATCCCACTAGGCGCGCGTCAAAAGTGTGCGTCAAACGGAGTCGCCGCAAGCGGATGTACTACATCTAGAAGGGGCCGTGGGCTAGAGCCTGAGCCCGCGCACTAGAGCCGGATCAGTCCCGTCTAGTCCCGTGGGAACCCGTACGAAACATGCCGTTTATGCCGCACCTATGCCGCACCACCCGCACGCCACAAGTCAGACTCCAGGCCGGAGGCGGGCGCGCTGGCTGGCTTGGCGGCTCCCTTGGCGAGCCTCGCCTCCGCGCACCTCTACTCGCCGGAGAACGCCCGACCGTGGCCCGGCTCCCACTTGGAGGCCAAGCCCGGTGCTTGCAGCTCAATCCAGGTCTCGTACGAGGTGCGCGCCTCCCGTCGCGTACCTCGCCTCCAGCTTGTGCGCCTCACCTCGGAGCCCGGCACGATGCAGCGCCGCCCACCAGTAGCGGCCCGTCACCGGGTACGCCTCATGGACGATGTCATCGGCCTCCTTTGCCTCGGCCGCCCCCAACGCGTACATCAGGGATTCTTTGAGGTAGATGCATCGCCCTCGGTCGTATCGCATTCTTCGTGGGTGCCGCCAGTCGGCACTTCGAGGGTGCCGCCAGTCAATACTTGCCTGTCTCTGCATCACATCCAGCGCCCAGTAGACCCAGACTGCCTTCGTGCGCGGGACGTGAAACTCGATGCCTTCGCTTACCACGCTGCCAGCCTAATCGCCCGCTGCAGCATCACTCCGCACGCTTCAGGAGAGTTGTCCTGCCCGTTTGCGTGTGCGCGGCACTTGACTCGCACCCTTCCGGGATGTCCGTCGGCATCGGCACGATTAGCCGATGGCTGACGAGCCCGCCGACATAGCGCTGCTATTCCAGAAGCTCGCCCACTCAGGCGAGCAGCTCGAGATGAAGTACGAAGAGCGTCTGGAGCATGAGAAGGATGAAGCGGTCGAGCTGGGCGGGCTGTTGGCCGCCATTGAGGCGGTGGAGGCGTTCCCCGATGCAGACCCCGCCGCAGTACGGGAGTTGATCGAGCCCATTGAGAAGATGGTCGAAGTCCGCCGCGGGCAAGTCCAGCGCAGTCTCGAACGCACGGCGCAGATCCTGAAGGCTTCCGACGAGTCAGATCGAGCAGCCTTGGAGCGCGAAGCGTTCGGGCTCGAGGCGCAACGTCTCGCCCTTCTGAACGCCGCCACCGTTCTCAAGATTCGCGAACTTCTTGAAGCTCGCGGGCTGCTCTAGGCGCCGCGGCGACATCCGACCAATTTGCTTCACTGACGCTTGATCGTTCTGGAATATCGCCGGTTCTTGACGCCGCCCTCGAGGCGGCGTCTCCCGTTCTGGGGCCAAGTACGCGATGCCATCCGCGGCTGATGCGAAGATCGCTCGGCGATGTTTTGGAAGGATCACCATGTCGTCACCTGACCGCCAAGTGCGTGTCCTGCGCTGCGAGGTCAGCGATGTCGTGGCTGACGCTGACGGCTTCGACGCTGAGTACGCACTCACGGATGCCGAGAAGGCAGCCGACTGCGCGACCGCTGCAGCCGAGCATCGCCAATACCGGGAGCATCATCTTGCACATGCGGAGCAGGCCAACGCCGCCCGCTTCACCCTTCGGGCCCGGACCGCCACGGCGAGGGTTCGCACGCGTGCCGCCTGCCGTTCCCGCGGCGCCGGCCGACCGCGTGGACGGCGTGTCACGCGCAGCTCGTCGAAGTCTGGCGACAGCGGCTCATCTGGCAGTAGCGAGGGAGGCTCTGGGGAACCCCCCGGACCACCTCCCTCTCCGCCTTACGTAGCTGCCCCCGGCTCCTGGGGGCCGAAGGGCATAGCGATAGCTGGTCGGCGCTCCTGGCGACGGTGGGTTGCTGACAACTACCCGATCCGCGAGATGGTCGGGGTGGTCGCGTGAGGCCCCCGGCGACACCGCGGCCCGTGCAGGCCTGTGAAGCCTTCTGGGCTCAAAAGGCCGGCGGCGAGTATCCGTGGACCCGAGCGGTCCCCGGCCGCGTCGACGACCAGTGGCACCACTGCTGCCCGGGCGGGTGCGGGGGAGGGGTCACGTTCACGGTCCTTGGAGACGGGGCGCTGAACGCCCGGTGTCGAGATGGCCGCTGCGGCGAGATGGAGATCGTGGCCGCGCTCCTTAGAGGGCTGCCAGCGTGACGATCCCTGCCGATCAGGTCGCGAACTTCCCGCTGCCGGCTACGAACGGCCGCGGACCGGCCGCCGACACTGCCGCGCCCCGCGCGGCGGCTCCTATCTATGAGCTGCTGGATGTGGCGGGTATCGCGCAGATCCCTCCGCCGTCGTGGCTGGTGGAGGGAATGATTCCCGCCTCCGCATTCTCGGTCCTGTACGGGCCGTCGAACGCGGGCAAGAGCTTTCTTGGGCTGGACTTCGCCCTGTGCATCGCTACCGGGCTCCCATGGTGGGGCCGGGAAACGGAGCAGGGGACCGTCGTCTACATCGCCGCTGAGGGAGTGGGGGGCCTGGCCCATCGGAACGCTGCCTGGCAAATCGAGCGCGCGCTCGCACTCGGAGAACCCGATGGGCTCGACCGCCTTCGGTTCCTGCCCGAGGCGCCCAACCTGCTGGACCACGGCGATGTCGACCGGGTCCGCCGAACGCTCGAACCGATCACGGACTTGAAGGCGATCGTCATCGACACGATGGCCCGCTGCATGATCGGCGGCGACGAGAACTCAGCCCGGGACGTGGGCGTGTTCGTCAACGCGGTGGACACGATCCGCGCCGACCACGGTGCCGCCGGGCTGGTGGTTCACCACACGGGGAAGGATGGGGAGAACGAACGCGGGTCGAGCGCCCTGCGCGGGGCCGCGGACGCGATGATGAAGCTGGTTCCTGACGGTGCCAGCCTGCGGCTCGAGTGCGACAAGGCGAAGGACGCAGCCAAGTTCGACCCGTGGAGCCTGCATCTCGCCGAAGTGGGCGAGTCGTGCGTAATCCGGGTTGGCAGCGACACCGAACGGCTGAGCGACCAAGAGGAGCGCGTGCTGCGATCACTGCCAGAGGCTTTTGGCAGTAGTCCCGCCACCACCGCGAAGCTGCTTGTCGCCTCCGGGGTCCCCGAGCGGACCTTCTACAGGGCTGTTCAATCCCTTACGCAGCGCGGATTGTTGGACTGCGAGCCGCAGGGCAGGTCGAAGCTCTACAGCCTCAGCGATACCGGACAGCGCCATATAGGTGCCAACGACTGCCAGACCACTGCCACCGAGGGTGATTACTGCCAGGCAGTAACGGGCCCCCTCCCCGTAGGGGAGGGCCCTACTGGCAGCAATCGTTGGGCAGACGAGGTGTGGGTGGACGATGAGTAAGCCGAGGACTCTCATCGACCCACCGCGGATTGCGCTCACCCGCACCGAGGCCGCCGCGGCCCTTGGCTGCTCACCGACGTTCTTCGACGAACGGATCCGCCCCGAACTCCGCTGCATCCGTCGCGGCTCTGCCGTGCTCTGGGCCGTGGCCGAGCTTGAGCGCTGGGCTGCTGACTCATCCGAAACCCCACTCCAGGAGGCCGCATGACCGACCACGACGACCCGCAGGCCGAACGGCTGCTGCGAAAGCTCTTGTCCGGACTGGCGACTCAGACGGACCCGAAGGAAGCGGCGCTGGCCGAGGTTGGGCTGGAGCCCAAGTATCACCGCCTCCTCGACGGCGAGACCCATGAGGAGCTGGTGGCCAACGCCCGCAAGCTCGCCGGCCAACTGAACCTGCCCCAGACCGAGCAGCGTTTCACCGAAGCCGAAGTGCTCGACGCGGGGCGCCTCAAGAACGACGACCTGAACGCCCTGTTCCATCCCGATGTCCGAGGAGACCGCAATGCCTAAGACCACCGCACCGAGCGACGCCCTGGCGAAGCTCGACCACAAGCTCGCCGGCCTCCAGGCCGAACTGAACGGTCTCGAAACCGAACGCCGTGCTCCAGCGCAGCGGCTCGACGCAGCGAGAGCCCGCGCCCTCGACCTCGATGCCCAGGGGCAGGCCGGGGTCAAGGTCGATGCCGCTCTCAAGGCGGCTGTGACGGAGCGCCTGGAGGCCAAGGCCGCCTATGAGGAGTCGGAGCTGGTCGACTGGGATGCCCGCCGGCAGGCACTCGTCAAGGCGATCGGCATGGTCGAGCACCAGCGCGCCCAGGTGATCGCCGCCCAGGCCGTCCCGCTGATCCAGGAGCTAGAGCCGAAGGCGACCGAGGTCAACGAGCAGATCATGGAGTGCGCCGAACAGCTTCAGCGGCTGTTCATGGAACACGGGCAGGTCCGTGCCCGCGCCGAGCAGGTGCTGCGGCATCTCGACCACTACGACGGCCGCACAGACATCCCGGCGTCGAGCGATCAGTTCCAGCCCATCGCCCGAGCCCTCGATCGGCTGGTCGGCGAAGGGGTTGGTTGGCCGCTGCCTGACCTGACGAAGCCTCCCCGCAAGCTCGCCTACCTCGGTCCTGAGGATCAGGAGGCGTGGCAGTCGCCCGCCGAACGGGCCGCGGCATGAACTCCACTACTTCTCAACGGCATGGCGGGGCTGGTTCGCCCCCGCCCGTCGGCGGCTCTGCTCAAGCCGTTGATCCCGTTCGCCAGGGACCGTCCGCGGGTTTGGGATCGCCCGCGGACGGCCGGCGAACCGGCTGGCAGTTCGTTGCCGACCTCGAGCAGGACTTCCAGCGTGCCGACCGCGTGGACGCCGACGTAGCCAGATGGCCCGTGCTGAGGGCCCAGCGATGAGGGTGGTGGCCACCCATCCCCCCGAGCGAGGAAGGGGCACCGCGTTGGTGGTCCTGTCGCACTATGTACGTTCCCCAGATGGGCGTGTACGGCCTGCCAACCGGGCCGCCTCCCGCGTTGCAACAGGGGCCCGGAACCGTGTGGGGAGCGCCCGGGAGAAAAAGTCCAGGGCGGACGTGGGCACACATCCCCTTGCGACGGGGACCGGAATACGCAGGGGATCGACTTTCTCTCCCCGCATCGCTGGAGCCCCGGGCACCGACCCCCGTTCCGACCTGAACCCGGCGCCGCCGGGAGGCTCCCCGCGCGCGCAGGAGCGCTCCTGATGGGCCAGGGGGCCACGTTCGAGGAGGTCCAGGCGCCGCTGGTGGCTGCTGTGGTGAACGGCGCGACTGTTGCTGAAGCGGCCGTGACAGTCGGCGCTCCGTATCGGACGGTGAAGCGTTGGCTGGCCCGTGGCCGGTCAGAGTCTGACTCTCGTTACGTGGGGTTCGCGGCAGCGATCGACGCTGCCCGGGAGCGGTCGGGAGCGATCGAGGAGACGGACCTGTCTGAGCAGGAACTTGAGGCTGTCGCGTGGCGTGCCGCCAGGGCTGGGAGCGTGCTGGCGATGCGGCTGTGTTGGGAATTGCTGCAGCGGCGGCGAGTAGCTAATCCGAGCGCTGAGGAGCAGATCTTCCTCGAGCTGGACGAGATCGCGCTGCGTCGACTGACGAACCAGAGACAGAGCGCATGACGGCGACGCCGGCTAGAGCTCTCAGCGACGGCCTCGTTTCTTCTTGGCTTGCCCGAACGTCTTCGGAGCCTTCGCTTTCTTCTTCTTGGGTTTCGCCGGCTGGTCTCGCCGAGCGCGATCCTCTGGCTGTTGAGAACGCTCCTGCGGGGGTGGGCTCACCAAACCCGGGGGCTGGCGCTGGGTCTGGTTGGGCGGATCGTCCAGCGTTTCGCCTCCGAGCGCGAGCTGCAGGATGAGGAGCAGTAGAACGATCCATCCCGGGAAGGCCTGGGGGCTCAACGCGCCGCGCAAATACGCGGCAACCGCGGGCTCGGTTTTCTCGATCGCGTCGACGGTGGCCTGGACGCTGGCGCCCGCCGCCTGGCTCTCCTGTACGACGTTTGCAAGTCGGCGAAGGCGTTCCCGCGTGAAGTCAGGCGCCGACACGATGCTCAAGACCCCGTCGCCAAAGTCGAAGGTTCCTTCGACAACGTCGCCTCTGTCGTTCCCGCACCAAGGGCAGGGCCCTGCCGTATTGCCTTCAAAGGTGGCCGCTTGGACCCACCCGCTTATGGCAATGCCGCTGGGAAATGCATTCCCGCACCGGCGACAGAACGCCGGAAGGACGAACGTACGGTCCTCTGCCACCCGGGCGACTCTAGGTGACATCTCGGCGCCTCGCGGCGGGGCGTGTGTGGCAGGGCCCCCGGGCCATCGCGCTGGACCCGGGGGCGCCACCTCCGGCGATGGACGTGCGCGCCCGTCGTGTTCGCGGGCCACTCTTGTCGAGCCGGCCTACCCGGTCAAGGCGCCGGCGCCGGAACTTCGCCCCCTCCGTCTCCCGCTGAAGCTGCGGCGGGCCCGAACTGCACTGCGGCGTGCTCGTAAGGGTCGCCGTAGCCTGGTGACGTGGGTCGACTCAGAGAGCTCTTCTCGGCGGTGGAGGCTCCCTTACGGGCTAGGGCCGATACGGCGCGAGCCATTCCCGCGCTTGAACGGTCGCGCTGGGAGCAGTCAGCCATCGAGGCGGACCGAGTTGCCCACATGCCTAGGGCCTTCGCGGTGCTGTGCGCGGTGCCACCGGCGGCCGCGGGGATCTTCGTGGCGGGCTTGACCGCGTCAGCTGGGCTAGGCGCTCAGGTCGCGGCGGGCGTGGTCGCAGCCATCGTCGCGTTGGTGCTGGTCTTTGGCGCAGTGCGGGCCTTCTACTGGCTTCGCGCCCCAGCAAAAATCCTGGAGGAGATCAAGAGAACGCCGTCACGCGTCATCGGAACCAAGGCCACCGCGCCGCTCGCCGAACTTGAGGCGCTTGCCAAGGAGGGCGCTCAGATAAGGGAGCAGATGGCCGAGAACCCCTTCTGGGATTCATCCGTCAGTGGGCATCGCCAGTCGGAGTGGCAGACGAGGGTGGACGGCCTCTTGATCGAGAACTGGCCAGCGTTCCGTCTTGTGTTCGGCTCTGACGCGGGTCTTGAGCCGCTTCCGCAGATGACTCCGATGCGGGAAACCGAAGCCGAGATACGCGAGATGACCCTGGTGTCGATGAGCAATCGCGTGACTCGACTCGAAGATCTTCGCCTTCGTGAGGAATTTCGGCGGGGCAAACAGGTCACGCAAAGGACAGCGCGGTGGCTGCAGTTCAAGGACTTGATGCTGAGCGCGATGCTGCCCATCAAGCAGCATCGCGATGAGATGCAGGCCGCAGCACCCGGGCCGGTCGGCTTGGTCGAACCGGTGGACCCCGAGGGTGCGGACGCGGTCGCGGGGCGCATAGGCCAGCTCTACGACCGGATGAGGGTCGTTGTCACTGAGGCGCTGGGGGAGGCGAAAGCGGCTGAGTTACTTCCGACTGAGGCAGACGTGCCGTCGGGTGTGCATGCTTCCCCTCCTCTTACTGCTCTACCCCTCGCGGACTCGCAGTTGCACGGTGCGGAGCAGGCCGTCGTGTGGCTTCAAGACCCGACGGATTGCGATCTGCTTCCGACTTTCGACCCCCGGGACGCGAAGTGGTCGAACTACTTCTGAGCCGGCCCGTCCGCGACGCCGCGGATACTCGCCGCCGTGGCCGACCACCTGACCCCGTACGAGCTGTCGCAGGCACTGGTGGGCCGAGAGATCCGGTACGTGTCGGGCCGGCTGGAGGGCAGGGCTGGCGCGGAGCGGTTCACGACGCTGTCGATCAGGCTGGACGACGGCCGGGTGTTGGTGGTGACGCCGGAGGGGTCGAGGCTCGTGATCGACCTGATGTCGCCGGACTGACTCGCGTCGCGGCGCTCGAGCAGGACCCCGTTAGGGTCAGAGCGTGGATCGGGACCAGCGCATCCGCCTCATCACGAATCGCATGGACGTACGGCGGGAGGGTGGCGTTCGTTGGATCACCCTCGACGGTGAACGCGATGTCGCAAGGATGTTCCAGGACCCCCGAACAGGCCGCTGGGTCTTCGGCTGGCGATACGACGACCAGTCCCCCTTCACGGAGGACGCCATGGAGTTTGAAACCGCGACCGCTGACCTTGCAGTGCAACGAGGCAAGGAAGAGGTCGCCCGCCTCTTGGCCATGTTCGAGGAAGGTGGGGGCTGGGAGGTCTGAGCGCCGGCGTTGCGCTGCCGTCCGGCCTGGGCGGCTACTCCGTAAGCCCTACGGCTTCGAGGGCCTCGGCTGGCTCGGCGTAAAGAGCCATGCCGATGATCTTGCCTCGCTGCACCTCGTAGACCACGGCGTACCGGGTCTCGATGTCGATTCCGCTTTCTCGGCCCCGACCGCGCTGGGTGGCGACGACGCACACCCGATCACCGGCGTCTCGGATGCCCTCGATGTCCTCGCGCCAGGCTTCGAAGGCGTCGGTCCACTGGGAGATGATCCGGGCGAGGTCTTCGTGTCCGCGGCCCACTTCCCCGTCCACCCGGCTGGACGCATCGACCTCGACCTCCGGATCGAAATGGGCAAGTGCTCCCTCGGCGTCGCCGCTGTGGAACGCCTTGTACATCTCCCGCACGATCTCCACGTTCTCCTGCGACATCGCCTACTCCGACAGCCCTACGGCTTGGAGGGCCTCCGCTCGCGTGCGGAACCACTCGTAACGGACGACCTTGCCTTCTCGCAGGGTGAGAACCGAGGAGAAGGTGTTTTCCAGGGTGACGCCGCTTCCGGTTCCTTCTCCGGTCCACCGTCCAACAACGACGACTTTGCCGCTCGCGTCGGTGACCTGGTCGACCTCTACTCGGATGTTCCCGAAGCTTGCTCCCATTCGGCCGAGCGCTCCTCGGAACTCGTCAATTCCCAGCCTTGTTCCAGGTTCGACCGCGTAGGCCGGGTTCACCCACTCGACGTCGTTATCGAGGAGCGCGAAGAAGGACTCGAAGTCGCCGGTGGCGAGAGCGTTGAAGCCGTCCCGCACAATCTCTGCGTTCTCCTGCGACATCGCCCGCCCAGTATCCCGCAGGGTGGTTGCGCTGCCATCCGAGCCGGGCGTAGGATGGGCGGCGTAGTGCCCCCCGCGACCGGCGGTAACCGGCCCGGGAGGCGTGGCATCAGAGTTCGTGGCTCTGACGCGCCAGGCACGCTATCGACGGTGCCCGACCTGTCGGCCGTCCCCTCTGGTGTCTGCCCAACACCAACCAGAGGAGACACATGACGGCCGACCAAACCAGGATGGCGTCCTGATGGCCAAGGGCATCCGAGAACGCCACGCGCGGGCGTGCCGGTCCCACGGAGGAGGCCGGTGCGACTGTGCCCCGACCTACGAAGCCCAAGTGTGGGACGCCGCCGAGCAGAAGCGCATCCGCCGTACGTTCACGGACCAGGCGGAGGCCGTCGGTTGGGTGCGGGACGCGAAGGTGGCCATCAGGCGGGGAAGAACCCTCCAGCGGCCCAGCGGGACGCTCAAGGCCGTCTGCGAGGCGTGGCTGGCCGACGCGCGCACCGGCGTGGTTCGCACCCGCTCCGGCGACGTGTTCAAGCCCGCGGCCGTCCGCTCCTACGAACTCGCGCTACGGCGCCGCGTGTGGCCAGAGTACGGCGACGAGCCCATCGGCGACATCACCCGCGCGGACCTTCAGGCACTCATCAACAAGCTCAGCGCCGCCGGGTTCTCCCCGAGCACGGTGCAGACCGCCATCACCGCACTCCGTTCCGTGTTCCGCCGAGAGGTCGAGGAGGACCGGTTGAAGGTCGGCCCCACGCAAGGGCTTCGACTGCCCGCCGTCCGGGGCGGGAGGGAACGCGTCGCCACCCCCGAGGAGGCCGAGCACCTGCTCGCCGCACTGCCCGCGCGCGATCGCGCTGTCTGGGCTACCGCGTTCTACGCCGGGCTGCGTCGCGGTGAACTGATGGCCCTACGGGCCGACGCGATAGACCTGGCCAGGGACGAAATCCACGTCCTGCACGGGTGGGATGTCAAGGAGGGCGAACAGGACACGAAGGGCCGCGAGCGTCGCAAGGTGTGGCTGATCCCGACGCTGAAGACGATCCTCGCCGAGCACATGATGCAGACGGGAAGGAGGGGATCAGACTTCGTGTTCGGGCCGACCCCCAGCCGCCCGTTCGAGCCCGATGGGCGCAGCGGGTTGACCGCCCGAGCGGACAAGGCTTGGTCCGACGCGAAGTTCAACCGAATCACGCTGCACGAGTGCCGCCATACGTTCGCCTCTGTCGCCATCGCGGCCGGGGTGAACATCGGTGCCGTGTCTGCGGCGATGGGCCACGCGTCGGTGACGATCACTTGGGACCGCTACCACCACCTGATGCCCGGGACGATGATCGAGGCTGGCGGCCTCATTCAGGCGTATATCGACAGGCCCGCTGCGTAATGCGCGTTAGGTCACTGCTGACGTCTTGTTTTCGCCGAATGCCACTGCCGAAGACACACCAACCTCCTGCCGGCAGAGGTCCTAAGGCGTGAAGCGGGTTCCCATAAGTGTGCGATGGCGGACCAGTTCGGTGCTACGTTGAACGAACAGGCTGCCCGCGGGGCTCATCGTTTCCTCCCCCTTCTCGTGGTCCTCACCTACGAGGAAGCGCGAGAGGCTCGCTATGCAAGCCAGATGTCGTATCTACGTCCCGATGGCGGTTATGTTCCTGACCATCATCGCACTCGCCGTCGTGGTGACCACGCCGGCTAGGGCCGCCACCAGCGCCCCCTCTGAGCAGGTCACGCAGGGGACGACCGAAACTGTCGCGACGGCGGCACGGGCACGCCGGTGCCGCGAGTCGTTCGTCTACGTGTCCAAACTGCGGGCGTGGGGCATCGGCTGCCGCCTCGCGGGCACTGCGATGAAGAAGTGGTTGCGCAACAATGCCTGTGGCCTCGACGACACCTGCGCCATCCGCATCGGCCGCAACGGCAATTTGTGGAATTGCTCTTCGTACCGAAGCTACGCGAGTTTGAATCCGTATTACTCCTCCTGCTATTCGGCCGGTAATTACAACCTCTCCGCAACTTGGACCTACCGTCACAAGGCGAGCCGCTAGCCACGCTCTGGCCGGGGCATGGATCACGGCTGCGATCCTGCC
Organism: Thermoleophilaceae bacterium; assembly: GCA_035630015.1. Lineage (GTDB taxonomy): Bacteria > Actinomycetota > Thermoleophilia > Solirubrobacterales > Thermoleophilaceae > JAAYBF01. The sequence goes on from DASQLM010000251.1 coordinate 15,588, forward strand.
ACTCCGTGTTTCTGGCCGCGGCGAGTGCGCGTCAAAACGCGCGTCAAATCGGCTGATGCGACGGGTTCTGACGGGTCCGCACGGGTCCCGATCCCGCTCTGCAATGGGGCGTTAGGCTCTAGTCGCGGGGCCGGGTGGATGTTCAAGGTCTACGACCAGATCAAGTAACGCAGGCTGGGGCGGGTTCGGCTCTTCTGCGCGTCAGAAGTGCGCGTTGATTCGCCCAGGCATGTCCCGACAGGTTGGTGGTGGGCGTGTGGGTTGTCAGTCCTCGAGCCAGACCGTGAAGGCACGATTCGCGAGAGCGCCGGTGGTCACGTCGAAGGTCCGCACCTGAACCCTTCCGGAGCAGTCGCCCGTGGTCACTGCGTCGCCCGGCACAGCCATGTAAGCGGTCGCGATGACGTCTTCCTCACCATCGTCGAACACCGCCTGGCCCGACGTCATCGCGCTCCTCACGCTGGCCGGCAGCCCCGTGAGGCAGTAGAGGCCCGTTTGCGAGTCGGTGTCGATGTTGGCCTGGGTGAAATTTCTCGATTTGGAAGCGACCACGGTTCCGTCGCCTCTCACCGTTGCGTAGGCAACTGCCGTGCCCGGGGCGCCTGTGTTGCCGCTGGCGCCCGTCGCGCCTTGGGCACCCGCGGGGCCTTGCGGGCCCGTTCGGCCTCTGCGGAGCTGTCCGGCCTTGAAGTCCTTGGCCAGCAGCGACCGGTTCTTGACGTCGGACGTCGTGAGCGAGCTGTTCTTGACGTCGCCGCCTGTCAGCGAGCTGTTCTTGATCTGTGTGGACCCGACGCTGTTCTTCTGCAGCGACACCGCGGCCACGGACGTGCCGCCCAGCGCGACGAAAACGGCAATGGAGGCCATCACGTTGGCGTAGGACAGATGCGAGCGAAGCTTGGACAACACAGCGGACTCCCAGGTCGAGTTGCGGTCCAACCTAAGGCGAGTGTCCTGATGTCGCCAGCAGCGGGGGCAAACCTCAGGGGCACCCCCGAGACGACGCAGGTCTACGACCAGATCAAGTAACGCAGGCTGGGAGCGGCTCAAGCGTGGGTGCAAAACATCTGCTCGGTGCGGCTTTCGTGCTCAAGGTCGCAAGCCCAGGGGTCGAAGCAAACCGGATGACGTCAGAACAGGGCCCGGGGCAAGATGAGGCGGTCGACGGCGCTGATCCGTTTCGGGGCGCTCAGCACGACGTCGCTGTCCGGGTCACTGGTGCGCTTTGGCTGATCGGCCCGCTGTTGATGGTCCCGTTCTTGCCGTTCTACCCTCCGACGGCCCAGATAGGCGAGCTCGGCTGGGTCCTCGTGGCGGTGTCCACGGTCATCTCTCTCACGCTCGGCTTCATGGCCCTGACGTTGAGGCTCCGTCTGAGCTGGAACCGGTTGTACGGGAGCTCGTTCAACGGAATCGCGCAGATCGCCCTGGTCCAGTGGCTGGCGGGCGGCGGGGATGCGCCCTACATCCAGTGGCTGATCCTGCCGATGATCGCCGTGGCCACGCAGCGCGCCGTGGGGATGGTGCTGCCCGTGTTGGCGTTCGGGACCGCAGCGGCCTTCTCGCCCCTGCTCTACAGCAGCATCGACGTGTCAGCGACGGCCTCTGGAGTCGTGCTGATCTCAGCGACCTCGATGATCGTCTCGGTTGTCATGGCCGGAGTGCGCGAACATCGGGCCGAGCTGCGGGATGAGGGGGAACTAGCAGCTTCCCTCGCCCGCATGGACAAGTTGACCGGTCTTCCGAACAGACGCTCCTTCGAGGAGACGCTCGCCGAGACGGCCGAGAGCTATCGCGAGCAGGGAAGGCCCCTCGCGGTGCTGATGTGCGACGTGGACAACTTCAAACAGATCAACGACACCTTCGGGCACCCCGCGGGTGACGGCTGTCTCCGCGAGATCGCCGCGGCACTCAACAGTGCGGTCCGGTCACCGGACCAGGCGTACCGATGGGCCGGCGACGAGTTCGCGGTGATCCTGCCCGACTCAGATTTTCAGGACGCTGCTGTCGTGGGGACGCGTGTCGCCGAAGCGATGGAGCTCGCCTGCCATCGCCCAGACGGCCAAGCGATCACGATTGGAATCGGTAGCGCTGAGCTCGAGGACGGTATGACGGCGGAGCAGCTTCTGGCCGCGGCGGACGCGGCCCTGCTGGAACGTAAGGCCGCACGCCGCCGCGCGGAGGCCTCACCGACCGGCCCCGACCTCTCGGATCCCGAAGTAGTCGCGTACTGAGTCCGCCTCAGGAGGGTCGGAAGCCGTCGTGCCGGGTAGCTCGATCCGTAAGGGGAGGCGATGCCCTCAGCACCGCTCCCCCGGAGGGAGGAGCCTCGGGCCGACTGGCGGCGTTATCGGCGCCGCCGGAAGGCCAGGGGAGCCTTCCTTGGCTCATGCTGTCGCGACCCGCCGTCGAGGCTCTCTGGGAGGGGTCTCCCGGCGCTTTGGCCCCCTGAGGCGTCGGGGGTCCCTCACTGAACCGGCTAGGGCTTCGTGGGGACACGCCAGCCATGATGTGCGTACCCCGGGATCTCAAGAAGCACCGCGTGATGCCCATGCGTCGGTGGCCCAGGAGGGAGGACCGTGTCCGTGCTGTCTAGGGCCACCAAGGCGCCGCTTCCGCAGTTACCGCAGAAGTGATCGGAGGTGTGTGAGCCGCAGATCTGGCACTCGCTCCGTGCCGATGCGTGAGCCGTGTTCATGTCGGTGCTTCCCCCGCCGGCGCTTCATCGAGATGTTGGTGCGGGAGAGCCGAAGCCGACGTGCGAAGAGCCCCTCAAGCAATGTGACGACTGTTAGTTACGGTACCGCGTCGTCTCACATGCATCAGCGCTTGATTGAGCTGGGATGTAGATCAAGTAGCGGCCTTGAGGGCCTCGGCCCGCTCGCGGCAGTTCTCGAGGCGGATGACCCGCCCTCCCGCCAGTGACCATGCCTGGAAGTAGCGGAAGTCGGTGTCGATGCCGCTGGTCACTCCGACGCCGCGTTGACGCACGGCGGCCACCACGCCGTCGCCGGCCTCGGCTATCTCCTCGGCTTCGATCGTGAAGCGCTCCCACGGCTCGAGCAACACCTGCATGTACCCGGTGACCTCCTCCCGGCCCGAGTACGTCCCGGCGTCCGGGAAGCCCTCGCGCAGGACCAGGACCATCTTCGGGTCGAATAGCTCGGGGTAGGGCCGGAAGTCGCCTGTTCCCCACCGGTCGAGGATGGCCCGGACTGTCTCCACGTGCTCCTGCGACATCGCCGCCCAGTACTACAGGACGCGTGCAGCTCAAGTCCCGGCGCTGCGATGCCGATACCCGTAAGACCTGGTCCTCCAAGGATGGAGCCGCATGGGCAAGTCGCAGAGCCGGAAGCTGATCGCGCATCTCCCGCTGGTCGTCTTCGCCACCTCCGTGGTGGTGCTGGCGCCCACGCTGTTCGTCCTGTGGCTGCGCGAGTCCGGGACCGTGGACTCCATGTGGCTGGCGCTGGCCATCGGCGTCGTGATGTCCCTGACGGCTTCCCAGGTGGGCGCGGCGATCTGGAAATCCAGGGCGGACTCCGAGTTGCTCTTCAACGAGCTGATGCTGTGGGGATGGGTCCAGCGCTTCCGAAGCGAGCGCCGCCTGGCAGCGGCGAGCGATCTGCTCGGCCTCTCGGCCGGGCGCCCGAAGGCGATCAGCGGTGGCCAGCTGAGCGGCGAGGAGAAGAAGCAGTTGCTGACCCAGCTCACATCGAGCCTGGAGTCGAGCGACCCGTATACCCACGGCCACTCACGCCGGGTTGCGCGCCACGCAGCCAACATCGCCAAGCAGATGGGCCTCTCCGGCCCCGAGGTGGCCAAGATCCGCGCCGCCGGCGCCATGCACGACGTGGGCAAGGTGGAGACGCCCACCCTGGTACTGCACAAGGCCGGCAGGCTCACAGACGAGGAGTTCGACATCGTCAAGCGCCATCCGGTCGATGGGGCGGACATGGTCGCCACCCTCGACGACGACGAGCTGACCGCCATCGTCCGCCACCACCATGAGCGCCTGGACGGCACCGGGTATCCCGACGGGCTGGCCGGCGACGAGATCCCCCTCGGCGCCCGCATCCTGGCTGTGGCCGACACGTTCGACGCGATCACCTCAACGCGGCCCTATCGCCAGGCGAATCCGCACAAGAAGGCGCTGGACATCCTCGAGACCGAGGCGGGAACCCAGCTCGACCCGGTTGCGGTCAAGGCCTTCCTCGAGTGCTACTCGGGCATGAAGCCCGTCGCCTTCTGGGCGGTGCTGATCAACGCCCGGCCACGCGTCAGCGCCTCGCTCGGCCAGGTCTTCTCCCCGGTGACCGGAACCAACGTCATCGCCACGACCGCCGCAGCGGCCGCCGTCGGCGCCGTTGCCGTCGGGCCCGGTGCCCACACCGTGCCGGCGTCCTCCCAGACGGGCGCGACCGACGCGGTCCTGATCGCCTCGTCTTCACCCTTCGCCCGGGATGCCGATCGGATAACCACCGTACGGGCTTCGCTGCTCGCCGACCCCGATGTCGGGGTCAGTGGCACCAAACGCGCGGAACGGACTGACGGTCCCGAGCCCAAGTCGCCGGGCAAACCCGAGAAGGCCACGAGCGAGAAGAAGATCGGCGGCGCGCCCGCCGCACGCGACCGGGACCACGCTTCGGAACGACCGGCCGGCGGTCACGCCGATCCCGGCGCGCCCGCGAAGGACGGCGACGGAACCTCCGGCAACGGCGATGCTCCTGTGCCCTCCCAGGAAAAGAAGCCGGCCGACGGCAACGGCAACGCCTACGGCCACGACAAGCCCGACAGCGGCCGGGGCAACGCCTACGGCCACACCCAGGGGAACGGCAACGCCTACGGCCACGCCCCGGGTACGGGGCTCGGCCAGGGCAACAGTCAGGGGCAGCGGCAGGAGAATGGCAATGCCAACGGCCTCGGCAAGGGCGTCGATAAGGTCAAGGAGAAGGCCGGCGCACTCGTAGCGCCCGCGACCGGCGACTAGCGGCGCACGCGGTAGCGCAGGTGCGTCGCTTCTGACCCCCCGAGCACCCGGACCTGCTCCAGCTCCCGCTGGCCGGCGCCCAGGTGCTCGAACAGCGGGCGGCCCTCACCGAGCAGCACCGGGATCAGGTGGATCTCGAGCTCGTCGAGCACGCCCGCGGCCACCGCGAGCTGCGCGGTACCGGCGCCGTGGACCAGCACGTCCTTCTCGCCGGCGGCCGCCTTCGCCCGGCTCATCGCGCTCTCGACGTCGGCGACGTAGGTCACGTTGGGCCACTGCGGCTGCTGGGCGTCGGGGCGGCGGGTCAGTACGAAGACCGGCACGTTGTCGTGGTGGTCGCCGCCCCAGCCGTTCGCGGGCTCGTAGGTCCCGCGGCCGCACACGATCGCGCCGGTGGACATCATCTCGTCGACGACCTGGCGGTCGACGCCGGTCACCTCACTCCTCAGGGCCCAGTCGTGGAGGCGGTCACCGCCATCGCCGAGGCCGTTGCCCGGCCCTTCATTGGGACCGGCGATGAAGCCGTCCAGGGACATCGACATGTAGAGCACGGTGGAGGACATACTCATCCGTCGAACGGGCGGCGCCGGAATCGACAACCTCAGGGCTCGATTGGCCAGCCCTGGCGCTTCCACGCCGGGACGCCGCCGTCCACCACGTGGATGACGTCGCCGGCGCCGGCGCGCTGAAGCAGGCTGGCGCCCACGGCCGCCCGCTGGCCCGAGCCGCACACCACCGCGATCGGGCGCTCGGGGTCCAGGCCCTCCGGGAGCACGCGGATGTCGTGGTAGGGCGTGAACGCCGCTCCGGGGATGTGGCCGGCGTCCCACTCGGACCGTTCGCGCACGTCGAGCACCTGCAGGTCCCCGCCCTCCCAGCGGTCGTGCAGCTCGGGGACGGTCAGACGAGCCGTGGTCCGCACCGGACGCCGCTCCTCGCGCCACGAGGTCATGCCGCCGGCCAGGTAGCCGGCGATGCTGGTGATGCCCACGGCGGCCGCAAGCGTGACCGCGTGACGGGCCTCGTCGTCGTCCCGGCCGACGACTACCACGCCGTCCCTGGCCACATCGGCCAGCCAGGCGAGCTTGGAGCCGAACCCGGCCCGCAGTGCGGTCAGGCAGACCGCGTCCGGGATGTGGGCCTCGTCGAACTGGAGCTCGGTGCGGACGTCGACCACCAGCGCCCCGTCCGCCTGGTGCTGCTCGACCTGGCGCGGCGCCAGCGGGTGCGGCTCGACGCCGTCGCGCACCAGCGGGCCGCGGTTGAGGGCGACGATGTTCTCGAAGTTCGGTGGCTGCGGGCCGAGGGCGGCCGTGGTCTCGGTCACGAACCGCGTCTCGTCGCTCAGGCGCAGCAGCGCCTGGTGCTCACGCTCGTAGCCGATGGTGGACGAGACCTTCATGTCCATGCCGGGCCCCCCGCACAGCGAGCCGCCAAGGTGGCCGGGCCAGACCTCGCACTGGTCGGGCAGGCTCAGCAGCCCGTCCCGGAGGGAGTGGAAGATGTCGCGCGCGCCCTCCTCCTTGTCGACCGCCAGGTCGGGGCGGGCGATGTCACCAACGAACAGGCTGTCGCCGCTGAGCACCGCCCAGGGCTCATCGCCCCGGGCGCCGTCGATGAGCACGAACGCGGTGTGCTCGGGCCGGTGGCCGGGCGTGTGCAGCGCACGCACGCGCAACGCGCCCAGCTCGAGCTCGTAGCCGTCATCGAAGGGCTCGTGCTCGTACTCGGCCGCGGCGATCCGGTTGACGTGGATCGTCGCTCCCGTGGCCGCGGCCAGCCGGCCGTGACCGGAGACGTGGTCGGCGTGGTTGTGCGTCTCCAGCACGTGCTCGATGGCGACGCTGAAGTAGCGGGCCAGGCGCAGGTACTCGCCGATGTCGATCTTGGGGTCCACGACGGCCGCCACACCGGCGTGCTCGTCGCCGATGAGGTAGCTGGCGCAGCCCAGGTCGTCGTGGGTCACCTGGCGGAAGATCATCCGCGCTCATCCTCGCCGGTCGGGCGGGCGCGCGCCACCCCCGGTGGGATCAGTTTGTCTGTCCCCCAAAAGGGTTATACGCCCGGCACCGCAGGGGGCCACGGTGCCGGACGCATGGGGCACGTTAGCTAGTTGGCGGGACGGCTGACAAGTCGCCCCAAGGGACGCGCGCGTACCCCACCGGCCGGGGTAAACAGCACCTCGTAGCGACCGCGGGCGGAGGGCAGCGTCTCGAACGTCGCGGGGGTCCCGGGCTCGGCCGGCTGGGTCAGTCCGAGCCCCCGGAGCTCGACCTGCCCGGGCTCGTCGACCGACACCACGACGGTGGTGGCGCGCCCCACCTGCAGCCTCCGGGTGACCGGCGCATGGCGGCCGTTTACGCGCACGCGCGCGGGAGGCCGCCCGCTGCCGCGGGGCGCCACCTCACGGGCCGGGGGTGCCGACGAGGTGGTGGTATCGGACCGGCGCGAGGTGGGGCTGGCCAGCGCGGCAACGACCGCGGCCACTCCGAGCACGATGGCGAACAGCAGGAGGGCACGGCGCAATTCCACGGACCGCAGCTTGCCACCTCCGCGGCACGGACGAATGGACGATGGCTCGTAGCGATCAGCGCTAAAGGGATCAGGGCCCGAGTCCGATTGGTTGGACTAGCCAGAGTCACGGTGCAAAGGCAAACCCGTCGTGAGGCGGGGACGCAAAGCTCCGGAGCTCGTAGACAGGGGAAGCCCTTCGACGAGTCAGCCGAGCTGCCACCAAGGACGTAATCCCTCCTCGGACGGCAAAGAGGGCCGCGGCACTGGATCAGACCCCAGACCAGTCATCCCAACAAGGAGACATCCAATGCTGCAGCGCATCCGCGACCGCGTCAGCTCCGAGGAGAAGGGCTTTACCCTCATCGAGCTGCTCGTGGTCATTCTGATCATCGGCATCCTGGCCGCGATCGCCATTCCGGCGTTCCTGGGCCAGCGTGAGAAGGCGCAGGACTCCTCGGCCAAGTCGGCCGTGCGTAACGGCGCCTCGGCTGCCGAGGCCTTCGCCGCCGACAAGAACGGCGAGTACACCGGCATGGACTTCGCGGCCATCAAGGCCATCGAGCCCTCGCTTGACGACGCCGGCTCGCTCGGTTCGAAGGTGGAGATCATCGGTACGCCGAGCGCCACCGTCTACACCCTGGCGGCCCAGTCCAAGTCCAACAAGTGGTACGCCCTGACCCGTAACAACTCCAGCGGCCAGACCATCCGGTGTGGCGGCACGACCACCAAGCCGGCCGCTGCCTGCTCGGGCAGCAGCACCTGGTAACCGAATCCGGACCTGACGAAGCAAACGGGCGGGCTCATCGCGAGCCCGCCCGTTCTTCTTCGGGACCGGAGCGTTCTACTGCCAAGACAGAGGAACACCATGATCGAGAACCTCAAGAACCGGTTGGTCCACGGCCAGCAGGGCTTCACCCTGATCGAGCTGCTCGTCGTCATCCTGATCATCGGCATCCTGGCCGCGATCGCCATTCCGGCGTTCCTGGGCCAGCGTGAGAAGGCGCAGGACTCCTCGGCCAAGTCGGCCGTGCGTAACGGCGCCTCGGCTGCCGAGACCTACGCCACGGACAAGAACGGCGAGTACACCGGCATGACCCAGGCCCTGCTGGCCGGTATCGAGCCCTCCCTGGACGACGCCGGCTCGCTCAAGACGAAGGTGGAGCTGGTAGGTACGCCAAGCGCGACCGCCTACACGCTCACCGCGCAGTCGAAGTCGAACAAGTGGTACGCCCTGACGCGTAACAACAGCACGGGCGTGACATTCCGGTGTGGAGGCACGACCACCAAGCCGGTCGCGGCCTGCGCGAGCAGCACCTGGTAGTCCAACCACCATCCACGGCATCACGAGGGGCGGGCTTCGGTCCGCCCCTCATGCGTCCGGTGCCGCTCAAGTCCGCGTGGTTGGGGCCGATATACCTCAAGTGGCCGATGGATTCGCAATGACCCTGCGCGCCTGCGCGGCGCGTGCGCGCACGCGGCTGGCCGCCGAGCGCGGCTTCGGCGTGACCGAGGTGCTGGTCTCGGCCCTGATCGTGGTGCTGATCTCCCTGTCCACGCTGACCGCCATCGACGCCGCCGGCAGGACCCAGGACACCAACAAGTCCCGCTCGGTGGCCTCCAGCCTCGCTCAGGACGACATCGAGCGGCTGCGGGCGATGAAGATCACCCAGCTGGCAGATCTGGGCGCCGATACGGATCCCCGTACGGTCCTCGTGGACGGTGAGAAGTACTTCGTCAAGTCCAAGGGCGAGTACCTGGCCGGCCAGGCCGGCTCGGACAACTGCGCCTCCGACGACGAGGCCCCCAAGTACCTGAAGCTGACCTCGACCGTCACGTGGCCGACGATGCGCGCTGCCAAGCCTGTGGAGGCCAACAGCCTGCGCGCCACCCCCAGCGGCACGATCGGCGACTTCGGCAGCCTGGCCGTGGACATCAACGGCCGCGCCGGGGCGGGCCAGGAGGGGATCGTGGTGAAGATCGTGCCGGACGCGGAGGCAGCCGCGAACGGCGGCGTGACCACCGAGGCGACCACCAACGCCAAGGGCTGCGTGCTGTTCGGCTACATCGCCACGGGCCGGTACACGATCAGCTTTGCCAAGCCGGGTTGGGTGCTGGCTCCCTACCCCAACGACCCCACCGAGGAGGACACGGCGGTGGTGGCGGCCGATTCGATCGCCAGCAAGGCCTACCAGTACGACCAGGGTGCAGCGGCAACCGTGAACTACATCAGGAACGCCTCCTGGCTTTCGACAACGTGGGGCGGAACTGGCAACACCACCACGGGCACGGGTTTCACGATCCAGAACGCCTCCCTAGGGTCGCCGGACTTCAAGACGTTCGCCAACGACCCGGCCACCCCCACGGCCACGTCCACCTCCGGCCTCGTCAACTTCCCGTACACGGGCGGCTGGGAGGCCTGGGCGGGCGTCTGCATGGGCAACAAGCCGCCCACCGCGGGCGACCGGGGCGCGGTGACCCTGACCCCGGGCAGCACGGTCTCGACCAACGTGCGCGAGTTCCGGCTGCGGGTGCAGGTCCAGCGCCGGACCACGAATACGGCCAGCGCCACCAACAACTACGGCACCACACCGAACGATGGCCGGACCATCGTCAAGTTCTCGCCGACCACGCCCGGCTGTACCGACACGGTCAACGCAACCTGGGTCTCGCCAAACACCGGCTCGACGGGCACAGCGACTGGTAACTACTCGACGTGGGAGGCCATCGTCCCCTGGGGCAGCTACACCGTCTGCGCCCAGTACGTCCATCCCACGACCACAGTAAATCGAGCCAAGGCAACGGTGAACAACGTTGCCACCACGACCTCCGCCGGCACGCTGTGGACCAACGGGTCGACCAAGATCACCATCCCGTACACCCAGACGGGTAGCTACACATGCTGACCCGCGCGCGCTCGGAGTCCGGCTTCACCCTGATCGAGCTGCTGGTGGCCATCAGCCTGGGCATGGTCGTGATCATCGCCTTGCTGACCCTGATCGACAGCAGCGGGAGCGCCCGCGCCCGGCTGACCGACAAGACCGAGACCGTCCAGCGCATGCGCATCGGCATGGACCGCATCGTCCGCGTCCTGCGCACGCAGGTCTGCGCCTCCACCACCGCGCCGCCGCTCATCTCCGGTGACGCCTCGGCCGTCACCTTCTACAGCGACACATCGACCACCGGCGGCAACGGCTCCTTCCGCCCGCGCAAGGTCGCGCTGTACTACAGCTCGGCGGCGGGCGGGTCCGTGGTGCAGGACACCTACCTGCCCACGAACACCTCGAGCCCGTGGACCTACGACGCCGCTCCGACCACGAAGCGGACGCTGATCGACCACATCGCCGGCGCGGCCGGCGGATCGTCGATCTTCAAGTACTACTCGTTCGAGGATCTGGACAACCCGATCCCCGGCACCGACCTGCCGCTGGACACGACGTTGGCGTCCAGCACCGTCGCGCCCAACTCGGTGGCCAAGGTCACCAAGATCGACGTCGGCCTGACCGCCCGGCCGCAGAGCGGCAACCAGGGCGCCGGGCGCAGCACGACGCTGACGAACACGGTGCTCACACGCAACTCCGACTTCTCGGGCGGCGACAACATCGGCCGCTCATGGGGGCCCCGATGCGGCTGATCGCGACACTCAGGCGTCGCCTGGCCCGCCAGGAGGGCTTCACCATGCCCGCCGTCATGGCCGGGATGTTCGTGGTGATGCTGATCGGCATCGCGGCGATCGCGAGCGCCAGTGGCGACATCAACCTGGCCCGCGACGACCAGGACGACAAGCAGGCGTTCGCGGCTGCCGAGGCCGGGATCAACGACTACCTGGGCAACCTCAACACCGACACCAACTTCTGGGCCAAGTGCACCACCGGCGTAGGCGTGTCGCCGGTGAACGACAAGGGCGTGACCAACGCCGCCCGCAAGTGGCGCCCCGTGCCCGGCTCCCCGAACTCCGAGTACTCGATCGAGCTGATCCCCGCCCCGGGCTACAGCGCCTGCAGCACCACCAACGCGGTGGCCAGCATGGTCGACGACGGCAACATCAAGATCCGCTCGACCGGTCGCGTGGTGAAGACGCTTCCCGGAACAGCCACCGAGGTCAGCGACGTCCGCACGGTCACCGCCACGTTCCGCCGCGCCGGCTTCCTGGACTTCCTCTACTACACCGACTTCGAGAACCAGGACCCGACCTACATCCAGCGCACCGACTGGGCCCGGGGCAGCCGCGCCACGAACTCCAACGGGGACCCCATCCCCGGCGCCGACGACCTGGCCGCGTGGGGCGCGGACAAGTGCCAGCGGCACTGGTGGGGGACCCAGGCCGGCGGTGAGGGCCGGCGGGAGAAGCCCACCTGGCGCGGGCAGTACCTGAACGCGTCCGGGACGTACGCCGGCGACGCGAAGTTCGACTTCAACAACCGCTACGACGACGTGGACACCGACGACTTCTGCGGCGAGATCACGTTCGTGACCGGCGACGAGGTGAACGGCCCGTTCCACTCCAACGACGAGATCCTGGTCAGCGGCTCACCCACGTTCGGCACCCTGAACGGCAACGACCGCGTCGAGATCTCCGGCGAGGATTACCGGCCCCAGAGCGCCAACCCCGTGTTCCGGCCGACGCTCCGCACCGGAGCGGCCGAGCTGGAGCCGCCGGCCACCAACAGCTCGCTGGAGGCGGTGACCGACCCCGGCTACGTCTTCGAGGGCCAGACGGAGATCAAGCTGGACAACACCACGATGAAGGTCACCAACGCCAACCTCAACGGCGGGGCCGAGACCGTGCTGTCGTGGCCCCCCAGCGGCGTCGTGTACGCGCGCAACGGCACCTGCGGCACGCGCTACAACCCGATCAAGTGGAACACGAAGACGCCGGGCTGCGGTGACGTGAGGATCTCGGGCACCTACAACAAGGACCTGACCGTGGCCGCGATGGGCGACATCATCGTGACCGGCAACGTGACCAGGCAGACCGCCACCAGCACCGCGCTGCTGGGCCTGATCTCGGACCAGTTCGTGCGCGTCGCGCACGTGGTCGACCGGCCCACCGGCCCCAGCGACACCGATAGCTACACCAGCTGCGACGAGACGGCCGGCTCGCCCACGAACATGATCATTCACGCCGCGATCCTCACGCTCAGCGGGTCGTTCACGGTGGACAACTACTGGTGCGGCAGCGCACTGGGCAACCTGACGGTGGAGGGCGCCATCGCCCAGCGTCACCGTGGCGTGGTGGGCACCGGCAACGGCAACACCGGCTACCTCAAGAAGTACTCCTACAACCAGGACCTGAAGTTCCGCTCGCCGCCGCACTTCCTGGACCCGCTCCAGGCGTCGTGGCGGATCCTACGCCAGGGCGAGCAGTCGCCCGCCTGCACGACCACGGTCCGCGTCCCTGACCCCGCCACCGGAACCCCCACCGTGAACGGCGCCTGCCTGCCGGGCATCCAGTAGCGAAGGAAGCACGCCGCCCGCGGCGTAAGGAGACCGGATGGCCATCGTCGTGGTGTTCGCGGGCGTGTTCGGGGCCATCATCGGGTCGTTCCTGACCGTCGTGGCCCACCGCGTGCCAGCGCGGGAGTCCATCGTCAGCCCCGGGTCGGCGTGCCCGTCGTGCGGCCACGAGCTGCGCTGGCGCGAGAACGTCCCGATCGTCTCCTGGCTGGTCCAGCGCGGGCGCTGCGCCAACTGTGGCGCGGCCATCGGAGCCCGCTACCCCGCCCTGGAGGGCGCGACCGCGGTGGCGTTCGCGCTGGTCACGGCGGTGCACGGCCTGGACCCGTACCTCGCGCTCGCGTTGCCGCTGGCGGCAGTGCTGATCGTGGTCGCGGTGATCGACTTCGAGCAGCAGGTGGTGCCGAACCCGATCGTGCTGGTGGCCGCCGTCTACGCCCTGCCGGCCTGGGCCGTGGTGGACCCGGGGATGCTGCCCGAGGTCGCGATCGCCGGAGCCGGCGCGTTCCTGGCGTTCCTGCTGATGGCGCTGGCCTACCCGGCCGGCATGGGCATGGGCGACGTCAAGCTGGCGGGCGTGATGGGCCTCTACCTGGGGCTCGACGTGGTGCCCGCCTTCCTGGTGGCCTTCCTGACCGGCTCTGTGGTGGGGATCGTGCTGATCGCCCGCGGCGGCGCCGGTGAGCGCAGGCGGGGGGTGCCGTTCGCGCCGTTCCTGGCCCTCGGGGGCATCGTGGCTCTGCTCGTGGGCCCCGAGCTGATCGATCTGTACGCGGATCGCTTCCTCTAGGCGCATCCGCACACGCGCGCCCGACATCCAGGTCTAAAGGCCTGGCACCAGGCGTCGATAGGGACTCGGAAGCCTTTCCCGCATGCCCATGTCCCTGTTCTCAAGACAAGACACCTCCGTGGTCGGCCTCGATATCGATGGCGAGTACCTGGCCGCCGCCGTCGTCGACGACGGTTCCATCGGACGAATGGCCAGTGTGGACCTGCCCAAGGGCGTGACCCACGACGGCGAGGTCACCGACGCCGCCGGCCTGACTATGGCCCTGAAGGAGATGTTCGAGACCTACAAGTTGCCCAAGCGGGTGCGGCTCGGAGTGGTCAACCAGCAGATCGTGGTCCGCCAGCTGGACCTGCCGCTGATCGCCGACCCCACCGAGCGCGACGCCGCCGTGCGCTTCCAGGCTGCCGACGCCATCGCCATGCCCCTGGACGAGGCGGTGCTGGACTTCGTGACCATCGGCGCCCACGAGACCACCGACGGGGCCGTCCGCGAGCGGGTGCTGGTCGTGGCCGCCCGGCTGTCGATGATCACCGCGCTGGTGGAGGCCGTGAAGGCCGCCGGCCTGAAGCCCGACGGCGTGGACCTGAGCGCCTTCGCGCTGGTGCGCATGCTCGGTGAGTCCGGGACCGCCGCCCTGGACCCCGATCATCCGGCGCGCGCGATCTGCCACCTCGGTGGCGTGACCAACCTGGCCATCGCGATCGGTGAGAACTGCGTGTTCACCCGGCCCCTGCAGACCCCCTGGGAGGACGACGAGGCGGTGGCCAACTCCGTGGCCGAGGAGGTCCGCCTGTCGCTGGACTTCTACTCCGCCAGCCCCGACGCCCGGCGGGTGGAATCGATGGTGCTCTCGGGCCCGGGAGCCGAGCACGCTTCCATCCGCGACGCCGTGGCCCAGCGGACCGGCCTCGAGGTATCACTGGCGGCTCCCCTGGGCAGCCTCGGCGCCCACACCGTCCCCAGCCTGGACGACCCCTTCCGCTACACCGTCGCCGCCGGCCTGGCCGTGGGGAGCCAGTCGTGAAGCCCGTCAACCTGCTTCCGGGCACCGAGCGCCCGCGCGCGGTCGCCGCGGCGCCGGAGAACGCGTCGAAGATCGTCATGGGCTGCCTGGCCGCCCTGGTCATCGCCGTCGCGGCCTTCGTGGTCACCAAGAACCAGGCCACCGACCGCCGCGACAAGATCGCCCAGGCCGAGCAGGAGAAGGCCCAGGCCGAGGCGCGCACCCAGGGCCTCAAGGCCTACGGAGACTTCAGCAAGATCAAGCAGACCCGCGTCACGTCGATCTCCGACCTGGCCACCAAGCGCTTCGACTGGGAGCGCCTGATGCGCGAGCTGGCGCTGGTGCTGCCGGAGAAGGTGTGGGTGACCGAGGTCAACGGCAAGGTCGCCGGCGCCACCGCCGACGCTTCGTCGGGCGCATCCTCGACGACCCCCTCCTCGCCCGCCAGCGGCAGCTCCCCCACGGCCGCGGCCGGCGGCAGCACCTCCCTGACCGTGGCCGGTTGCGCGCCCTCGCAGGACGCGGTGGCCGCCACGATGGTCCGGCTGCGCAACCTGGCCGGCGCCGAGGAGGTCGACCTCCAGAACTCGCAGGCGCCCGACGCGGCCGAGGGCGCGGCCACGAGTGACTCGGGCTCCGGCGGCGCGGGCTGCGGCACCTACCTGCGCTTCAGCGCGGTGGTGAGCTTCGCGGCCCCGAGCAATACGACCAAGAAGCCGAAGAGCGTGCCCTCGCGGCTGGGAGGCGGCTCATGAGCCTGACCGATCGCGACAAGAAGATCGTGCTGTTCCTGGTGCCGCTCGTAGTCCTGCTGGGTTACTGGTTCCTGGTGCTCTCGCCCCAGCGGGCAGAGGTCGCCAAGCTCGACACCGAGCTGACAACCGCCGAGGGCGACCGGGACTCGGCCGAGACGCTGGCCAACCAGCTCGAGAACAGCCGCACCAACTACGCCAAGGACTACGCCACCGTTGTCCGGCTAGGCAAGGCGATCCCCTCGACGCTGGACATGCCCAGCCTGATCGTGCAGCTCGAGGCTGCCGCCAAGGGCGCCAAGATCGATTTCGCCAGCATCACGGTCGGAGAGCGCCAGGCGGCCGCGGCCGATGCGACCACCGACACCACGACCTCCGCGCAGCCGACCGCGGCCGGTGGTGAGAAGGCGCAGTCCGGAGCCGGCAAGGCGGCCGAGAGCGCCAACAACGCGGCCGAGACCTCGGACAACGCCAGCCAGGCGGCAGGCGCCAAGACGGGCTCCGGCGCCGCGGCCACCGGTACCGGCGCAACGTCCGGTGTCGCCGGCCTGGACACCGTTCCCCTGACCTTCAAGTTCACCGGCAGCTACTTCGACCTCGCGGACTTCTTCCACCGCGTGAAGCGCTTCGTGAGGGTGGCGAACGAGGACATCCGCGTCCGCGGCCGCCTGATGACCATCGACACGATGGCCTTCACCAGCGACAAGTTCCCCAGGGTGTCGGCCAACGTGACGGCGTCCGTCTACCTGGCGCCCAAGACCGAGGGCACCACCGGCGGCGCGACCGCCCAGGGCCCGTCCGCCACGCCGGCGTCCGGCAGCTCGTCCTCGTCGGCCACGCCGGCTTCCGCGACCACCGCGTCGGAAGGCGCACAGTGAGCGCGATGGCCGCAAGCATCATCCAGGACCTTCGCCAGCGCCGGCTGCTGCCGGTGGCGATCCTGCTGCTCGCGGCCGCCGTCGCGCTGCCGCTGCTGGCGCTCAAGTCCTCCTCCGAGCCCGTCGCTCCGCCCGTTCAGGGCGCGGCTGCGGGCAACACCGCGCCCGCGGGCGGGCTGCCCACGCCGCAGCAGGCACTCAGCGACAAGCCGCTGGTCAGCCTGGCCGTGCTGGAGGGCGACTCAAACCTGGACCAGTTCGAGTCCAAGGACCCCTTCAAGCCGATCGAGCAGGTGTCGGCCGACGGCGCCTCCAGCGGCGGATCCTCCGACGCCGTGCCGTCGAACACCGCCGCCTCCGGCGGTCCGGGTGGCGGCAGCGGTTCCAGCGGCGGCGCGGACACCGGCTCCGGCGGCTCCGGCGGTGGCGGCGACCAGCAGCAGACCACCACGCCGAAGGGCAACGACACCCCCACCGACAACGGCGGCGGCACCGCGCCCAAGACCGAGAAGAAGCTGACCTACGCGGTGGACCTGACCATCCGCGGCCCCAAGGGCCTGCGCAGCTACCGCAACCTGCCCAAGCTCTCCCTGCTGCCCGCCGCGGACAACCCGCTGCTGGTGTTCCTGGGCGTCGAGGACGCCGGCACCAAGGCCGTGTTCCTGGTGGACGCCAAGCTGAAGTCGATCGAGGGGGAGGGCACCTGCAGCCCGTCGCCCGCACAGTGCGCGACGCTGGCGCTGGCACCTGGCGAGGAGCACGTGCTGGGCAACGACCAGGGCCAGACCTGGACCATCCGCATCGTCGAGGTGCGCGAGACCTCGGTGGCGAAGGCCGCCGCCGCCGCGCGCAAGGCCAGCAAGCGCCAAGCGCGCAGGGCCACCCGGACCGTGGGCGAGCAGCGCGTACCCCGGTTCATCCCGCCCGTCATCACCGACCTGTTCACCGGCGGCCGTTCATGAAGCCGCCTCATCACTCGAGCACCGGCCACGGAAGACCGGTAAGGGGGAGCACGATGCTCAGACTGCCCGTATTGACCGCCCTGGTGGCCTGTGGTGCGCTACTGGCGCCCGTGGGCGTCGCGGAGGCCGCCAAGAAGTCCACCAAGCCGGCGATCAAGCGGGTCACCCCGATGCGGGCCACGGTCGGCAAGACGCTGACCATCCGCGGCACGAACTTCTCCAAGTCCCGCAGGCGCAACACGGTGCTGTTCATCGCCGGCAAGCGCCAGGCGTTCGCCAAGCCCCGGCGGGCCTCACGCAAGAAGCTGGTGGTGAAGATTCCCGGCTCGGTCGAGAACCTGCTGGACAAGGCCAAGAGGCGCGGCGCCACCCGGCTGAAGCTGCGCGTGGTAACCAAGCGTTACGGCAAGAAGACCACGCTGCGGCTGTCGCCGATCGTGCTGTCGGCCCGCGGGGTCGTGGCCGCCTGCTCCGGCAGCGACGCCGACAACGACCTCTTGAGCAAGGACGTGGAGCTGAAGTACGCGCTGGATCCGTGCAAGAAGGACACCGACGGCGACGGCAGCGAGGACGGCTGGGAGTTCTGGTCGGCCAAGGACCTGAACCGGCGCTCGGTGCCCTACCCGGGCAAGAAGCCCTACCCGAACCCGCTGGACAGCGCCGACACCGGGGTCGACTTCGACGGGGACTGGCTGACCTCCAAGGAGGAGTTCAACGCCTGGGTCAGCTCGGGTCGCAACTTCGACCAGTCGCGTCCGGGCTCGCAGTCGCCGCTGGGATACAGCGACGGCGCGCAGTTCAGCTACCCGGACGATCCGATGCCGATGCCGGCCTGGAAGAGCCCGAGCTACAACATCGGCTTCATTCCCCCCAACTACCCCGCGATCCTGCAGGAGGACGGCGATCCCCGGCTCAGCGACAACGAGCGCGACGCCGACCACGACGGCCTGAACAACGTGCTGGAGGCCCACGGCGAGGGCACGGCCAGCTGGTGGAGCGCGAAGCTGGCCAAGGAAGACGTCGAGCCGTGGCCCGGCGCCGATCCGTACGTGGAGTACTACTACTGGGGCGATTTCAGCCGCCGCCCGTTCGCCAACGTCAACCTGGCCGATCCCGACGTGGACGGCGACTCGCTGCTCGACGGAGAGGACGACCAGGACAACGACGACTGGACGAACCTGGACGAGATGCTCAACCGCAGCATCGACACCCCGGCGGGCGTGCGGAACACAAATCCGTTCAACCCGTGCGCACCGGACACCCGAAGCCGCACCTGCCCGCTCTACTTCCCGCTGTAGCCCGCCAGTAAGCTGGCGGGCCGCATGGCCTTCCGCTTCACCACCGCCGGCGAGTCGCACGGTCCCGGCCTGACGGCCGTGATCGAAGGCCTGCCCGCCGGCATCGAGCTCACCGCCGAGGACATCGACACCGATCTGGCCCGGCGCCAGCTCGGCCACGGCCGCGGTGGGCGCATGAAGATCGAGAAGGACCGCGCCGAGGTGACCTCGGGCGTGCGCCACGGCAGGACGTTGGGCGGCCCGATCGCCCTGAAGGTGGCGAACAAGGACTACGCCAACTGGGAAGAGCGCATGAACCCCTGGCCGGTGGAGGCCGAGGTGGCCGAGGTGCACCTGCCGCGGCCCGGCCACGCCGACCTGGCGGGCGTGCAGAAGTACGGCTTCACCGACGTGCGCAACGTGCTGGAGCGCGCGAGCGCGCGCGAGACCACCGCCCGCGTGGGCGTCGGGGCCCTGGCCAAGGTGTACCTGCGCGCGCTCGGGGTGGAGATCCGCAGCCACGTGACCCAGATCGGCTCGGTGTCGGTACCCAACCGGGACGACCTGACGGTGGCCGACTTCGACGCCGTCGACGAGTCACCCGTGCGCTGCCTGGACGCGGACGGCTCGCGGGCCATGGTCGAGGAGATCAACACCGCCCGGAAGGCGAACGAGTCGCTGGGCGGCGTGTACGAGGTGATCGCCTTCGGCGTCACGCCCGGGATCGGCTCCTACGTGGCCTGGGACGAGCGGCTGGACGGCCGCCTGGCCCAGGCGATCATGTCCATCCAGGCCATGAAGGGCGTGGGCATCGGCGACGGCTTCGACCTGGCCGGCCGGCCCGGCTCGCAGGCCCACGACGAGATCTTCTACAGCGAAGAGGGCGGGTTCGCCCGCGAGACCAACCGCGCGGGCGGGCTGGAGGGCGGCATGACCACCGGCACGCCGCTGGTGGTGCGTGGCGCGATGAAGCCGCTGCCCACCCTGACCAAGCCGCTGCGCAGCGTGGACCTGGAGACCCACGAGCCGGCGGCCGCCCTGCGCGAGCGCACCGACTCGTGCACCGTGCCCGCGGCCGCCGTCGTGGCCGAGGCGATGGTGGCGCTGGTGCTGGCGCCCGCGTACAAGGACAAGCTCGGCGGGGACCACATCGACGACGCCCGCGCCGCCCTGCGCGCCTACGAGGAGCGCATCGGATGGAGGCGGTAGGAGCCACCACGGGCGCGCTGATCTTCATCGGCTTCATGGGGGCCGGCAAGTCCAGCGGCGCGCGCACCGTCGCCGCCGAGCTGGGGGTCCAGCCGGTGGACTCCGACCGCGAGCTCGAGGCCGAGCTCGGCGAGACCATCGAGTCGTTCTTCGACCGCGAGGGCGAGCAGGCGTTCCGCGAGCGCGAGGAGGCCACCGTCCTGCGCCTGCTGGAGCGCGCGGACGGGGGCGCGGTGGCGCTGGGCGGCGGATCGCTGGCCTCCGAACGGGTCCGCGAGGCAATGGACGCCCACACGGTGGTGCACCTGGAGGTGGAGGCCGGCGAGGCATGGCGGCGCGCCGCCGGGCGCGGACGCCCGCTGGCGCGCGACCGGGGGCGCTTCGACCAGCTGCATGCCGATCGCGCCGCCCTGTACGAGTCGATCGCCCACGCCACGATCCCGCCAGCCAGCCGCGACGCCGTGCGCCGCGCGCTGCCGGCCCTGCGGGCCCTGCACCGGGCCCGGGCCGCGGGTGCGCGCGACCTGCGCATGATCTGGGCGCCCACCCGGTCCCGCGACTACCCGGTGTTCTTCGGCCGCGGCGCCATGGCCGCCGTGCCGATCCACCCGGTGGACGGGCGCACCTTCGCCATCACCGACCGCAACGTGGCGGAACACCACCACGTGGACGCCGAGCACACGGTGGTGGTGGACGCGGGGGAGGCCAGCAAGACGCTGGCCACCGCCGAGGACGTGCTCAGCCAGATGGCCCGCGCCGGCGTGCGCCGGGCCGACGTGCTTGCCGCCGTCGGCGGCGGCGTGGTGGGCGACCTGGCCGGGCTGTGCGCCGCGCTCTACCAGCGGGGCCTGCGCTACGTGCAGGTGCCGACCACGCTGGTGGCCCAGGTGGACTCCGCCTACGGCGGCAAGACCGGGGTGGACCTGCCCGAGGGCAAGAACTACGCCGGCGTCTACCACCAGCCGACGGCCGTCGTGTGCGACCCGGCGGTGCTGGACACACTGCCCGCCGCGGAGATGGCCGCCGGCTACGCCGAGGTGGTCAAGACCGCCCTGATCGCCGGCGGGCCCCTGTGGGCACGCGTGCGCGCCGGCGGCCCGGTGGACGAGGCGGCGATCCTGGGCTGCCTGCGCACCAAGCTGGCCGTCGTGGCCGAGGACGAGCGCGACGAGGGACGCCGCCAGGTGCTGAACCTGGGCCACACCGTGGCGCACGCCATCGAGGCGGCCACCGGCTACACGCGCTACCGCCACGGCGA
>DASQLM010000252.1:0-11010 GCA_035630015.1 Thermoleophilaceae bacterium
ACTGCGCCGCGTACGCGGACGGGCAGCGCTGCAACGACGGGCCGATGGAGATCGACCACGCCCTGGAGCGCGCCGCCGACGACGACGCGTTCGTGTGGATCGGGCTGCACGAGCCCACCGAGCAGGAGTTCGACGCGGTCAGGCGCGAGTTCCACCTGCACGAGCTGGCGGTCGAGGACGCCATCCACGCCCACCAGCGCCCGAAGCTCGAGCTCTACGGCGAGACGATCTTCGTGGTGCTCAAGACCGCCCGCTACGTGGACTCCGAGGAGGTCATCTCCCTCGGTGAGATCCTGATCTTCATCGGCCACGGCTTCATCGTGACCGTGCGCCACGGTGAGGCGACGGGCCTGCACGGGCTCCGCGAGCAGGTGGAGTCCGACAAGGAGATGCTCAGGTACGGCCCCGCGGGCGTGCTGCACGCCATCGTCGACAAGGTGGTCGACGACTACGGCCCCGCGCTGGAGGGCCTGGACGAGGACATCACCGAGGTCGAGGACGAGGTGTTCTCCGAGTCCTCGACCAACCGCGCCGAGCGCATCTACAAGCTCAAGCGCGAGGTGCTCCAGTTCCTCAAGGCGGTCACGCCGCTGAGCGAGCCGATGCAGCGGCTGGCCCACCGCGAGCATCCGCTGGTGCCCGACGAGGTGCGGGCCTACTTCCGTGACGTGACCGACCACCTGGCCCGGGTGCAGGACCAGCTGGAGGGCTACCGCGACCTGCTGACCAGCGTCCTGGAGGCCAACCTCTCCCAGGTCGGCGTGCGCCAGAACGAGGACATGCGCAAGATCTCGGCCTGGGTGGCCATCGCGGCGGTGCCCACCATGATCGCCGGCATCTACGGCATGAACTTCGAGCACATGCCCGAGCTGGGCTCGGTCTACGGTTATCCGGGCATCCTGCTGGTGATGCTGGTGGTGTGCACCACGCTGTTCCGCACCTTCAAGAAGTCGGGATGGCTGTGAGCAGGCGCCGGCACACGCGCGCGCAACCCTCCACCGTGGAGTAGTCGACCCGGTCCGGCGTGTCGGTGGGCCAGTGGTAGTTGGTGGGCAGCTTGAACTCGTCCACCGAGCCGAAGGTCACGGTCGGATAGCCCGCCCGCAGCGGGATCAGACCGTCGGTGGCGTTGCGCAGGCGCAGCCCCTCCAGCAGCTCGACGCCCTCCTCGCGGGCGCTCTCCCGGGCCGCTGCCAGCAGGTCCTCGGTGTAGTGGTTCATCCACACCATGCCCTCGCCCTCCAGGGCCAGCAGCCGCGGCGAGCCCACGGTGTCCACGCAGACGAACGTGGTCCGCTCGCGGTCCAGCTCGCCGAAGTGGCGCCGGCCGAACGCCTGCATGCCCTCCATGAACGACTCCTCGGCGCCGGCCGAGAGCAGGATCACGCGGGTCCCGGCGGGCGGCTCCTCGCCCAGCCAGCGGGCCAGGCTGAGCAGCACCGCCACGCCGCTGAGGTTGTCGTTGGCGCCCGGCACCACGCCGCGCACGCCGATGTCGGTCATGGCGGCCACGTAGCCGGCGCTGATGCCGATCCCGGTCCGGCGCAGCCCGCGCCGGCCCAGCAGCGCCCCCAGCGCCACCAGCGCCGGGCCGCCCACGGCGCCCCACATCGTGGGTGGCGTCGCATTGGAGGCCTCGAGCAGCTTCGGGAAGCGCCGCAGCAGCGCCCGCGGCGGGCCGCCGTCGAACACCAGCCCCGAGTGGGCCGCGTCGTGGTGGGCGTGCACGACGATGGTCCGCTCGGCATCGGGGTCGCCGAACTCGGCCACCACGTTGGTGGTCACGCGCGCGGGCAGGAACCGGCGGCGAAACCACTGCCTGCCGCCGGAGATGTCGTCGGTGATGGCGGCCGCGGCGAACGCTCCCGCCAGCACCGCCTTCCAGCGCCCCCGCATCAGGCCAGCGAGCGCCGCCTTGGCGCACAGCAGCCCCACCGGCCACCAGTAGGTGCCGTGCGCGGGCTCGTGCTCGATGGTCACGCGGGCGCCGGCCTCGCGCAGCTCGGTCGCGATCAGCTCCGCGGCGCGTGCTTCGCCCTCCGAGGCGGATCCGCGCTCGATGGCGGCCAGGCGCTCTACGCGCTCATGCAGTTGGGACTGGTCGAGCAGGGCCAATGCTGGTTGTAGGGTAGTCGCCGCATGAGCGACCCAGACTGCATCTTCTGCAAGATCGTGGCGGGCGAGCTGCCCGCGGAGAAGGTCGACGAGGACGAGCACACCGTCTCCTTCATGGACATCAATCCGTGGACCCGGGGGCACGCGCTGGTGATCCCGCGCAACCACGCGAAGAACCTGTACGAGGTGGGGCCCGAGGATCTGGCCCACACCGTCGCCGCCGCCCAGCGGCTGGCGCTGCGGGTTCGCGACAAGCTCGGTGCCGACGGGGTGAACCTGCTCAACAGCTGCGAGGCCGCCGCCTGGCAGACCGTCTTCCACCTGCACGTGCACGTGATCCCGCGCTACGACGACGACCCCCTGCGCCTGCCCGGGCAGCCCCAGGATCCCGCCGACGGCGAGCTGGCGGCCGTGGCCGCGGAGCTGCGCGCATGAGCGACGTGGTCGGCTACAGCCGCGACGGTGACGTCGGCCACCTGGTGATCGACAAGCCACCGCTGAACCTGTTCGACCGCGAGCTGGTTGACGGGCTGAAGGAGGGCGTCGCGGCCGCGGCGGCCGACTCGCCCCGTGCGCTGCTCGTGCGCGCCGAGGGCAAGGTGTTCACCGGGGGCGTCGACGTGCACGAGTTCGACGACCTCGGCGGCCCGGCCGCGAAGGAGTTCGCCTCCGAGCTGCTGGACCTGACCCACTCGGTCGAGGACCTGCCGTTCCCGACGCTGGCCGCCGTGCACAAGCTGTGCCTGACCGCCGGCCTGGAGCTGGCGCTGGCCTGCGACCTGATCTGGGCCGGGGAGTCGGCGCAGTTCGGGCTCGTCGAGCGGGTGGTGGGGGTGACCCCGTTCATGGGCGGCACCCAGCGCATGGCCGAGCGCGCCGGGCCCGCCCGGGCCCGCGAGTTCGTGTACAGCGGCAACCCGTACCCGGCAGCCGAGCTGGAGCGCTGGGGCGTGGTCAACCGCGTGGTGGCCGATGACGAGCTGCAGGGCTCGGCGCTGGAGTTCGCCACCCACCTGGCGGTGGGGCCGCCGCACGCCCACGCGGCCACCAAGCGGATCGTGCGGGTACAGGTGGACGGTGGCACGCGGGCGGCCGACGAGGTCACGCCGGGGGAGGCCGAGCGCCTGTTCGAGACCGGCGATCTGAAGCGCGCCGTGAAGACCTTCCTGGCCGAGGGGCCCGGCAAGGCCACGTTTACCGGGGACTGACTGCTAGCTTCTAGCCGCTATGCCTACCGGAACGGTCAAGTGGTTCAACGACGAGAAGGGCTTCGGGTTCATTACGCCCGACAGCGGTGAGCGCGACCTGTTCGTGCACTTCTCCGGCATCGAGGGCGACGGTTTCAAGACCCTGCCCGAGGACTCCAAGGTGGAGTACGACGAAGAGGCCGGCGACAAGGGACCGAAGGCGGTGAACGTCCGCAAGCTGTAACGCGGACGCCCATGCCAAAAGAAGAGAAGATCGAGATGGAGGGCGAGATCCTCGAGGCCCTCCCGAACACGATGTTCAAGGTCAAGCTGGACAACGACCACGAGGTGCTGGGGCACATCAGCGGGAAGATGCGCCGGCACTACATCCGCATCCTGCCGGGGGACCGGGTGAAGATCGAGCTTTCGCCCTACGACCTCGACCGCGGCCGCATCACCTATCGCTACAAGTAGGCAGGAACCCGCAACTCTGCGCCGTACAGCAGTGTTGGTAGCCCTGAGATGAAGCGACTACTGGCCACAGCAATCCTGTCCACCGCCCTCCTGGCCCCCCAGGCGGCGTCCGCGAAGATCGTCGAGCTCGGCGGTTCCATCCCCAAGGCGGCCGTCAGCTGTCCGGAGAACTGCCAGGCCGTAGGCCGCGTGACCGGCTACCAGGGCCGCGGCGGCACCGTGGCCAAGCCGTTCGTGATCCCGCGCAAGGGCAAGATCCTCGCCTTCACCGTGCGCCTGGGCAAGCCCGACGCCAACCAGGTCAAGTTCTTCAACGACCTGTACGGCAACGACCCGCAGGTCCAGCTGTCGATCCTGCGCCGGGGCCAGAAGCGCAAGACCACCCTGGACCACCGGCTGCTGGCCCAGAGCCCGGCCTTCAAGGTGTCCCAGTTCTTCGGCTCCGCGCCCACGTTCATCCTGGACAAGCCGCTGGAGGTGCGCGCCAAGTACATCGTCGCGCTGACCGTGCCCACCTGGGCGCCCGTGTTCGCCGTCGGCCTGCAGCGCAATCACTGGTGGCGTTCGTCCCGTGCCAAGGGCAAGTGCGACAACGTGAGCCAGATGGCGTCGCTGACCAAGCTGCAGACCAAGAAGGTCTTCGGCTGCACCTACTTCACCGCACGGCTGTACTACACGGCCACCTACGTGCCGGACAACAAGCCGACCTCCGCGGCCAAGGCCACGGCGGCTCGCGAGGGCTCGGCAGCAGTCGGCGCCCGCACCGCCCGCGGCGGCTGAGCAGAACCCCCTTTTCGCAGCCCCCCGACCGGGGTAGTCTCTCCCTGTGAGTGCGGAGGCATGGATCTTCATGGTCGGCTTCCGAGTCTTCGACGTCGGTTTGCTGATCATCTGGCTGATCTGGTTTTTCCGGCTGCGCGACGACGAGGGTGAGCTGCCCGAGGAGGGGGGAGGCGACGGCGGGGGCGGGAGCCCCAAGCCCAAGTCGCCCCGCAGCGGCCCCGGCCCCGGCGGACTGCGCCTGCCGACGGGCCCTTGGGGCAACGGCGGTCACGTCCGCGACGGCCACCGGCCCTCACGCCAGCCGCGCCACCGCCGGCCGCTGGCTCCGCGGCCCGGCACGCTGCCCGCCCGCGTGCGCTCGCCCGGGTCGCCGCAGCGCATCACGCGCCGCGCCTAGGCGGCTAGTCGCCGCAGGTCTGCGGGTTCTGCTCGCATTGGCGCTCGAAGCGCTCCGCGGGCGATCCCGGCTCGGGCGGCACGTCGTTGTAGGGCCCGTCCTGGGGCTGCGGGGTGGTGCGGGGAGCCGGGGTGCCGCCGGAGTCGGTGTCCGGGGGCGGCGAGGGGGTCGTGGGCGGCGGCGTGGTCGCCGCCGGGGGCGGCGTGGTGGCCGTCGGAGTGGTCTCGGTCGGAGTGGTCTCCGTCTCGGTGGTCACCGTTGGCACGGTCTCGGGGGCCTTCTCGTCGTCGCCGCCGCAGGAGGCCACGAGGCCGGACAGCAGCAGGCCGCAGGCCAGCGCGAGCAGTGAGCGCTTCATGCCCCGGACTTCGCGGACGGGAGCGTCAGCCCTCTACGGCGGGCAGTCGCCGGCCGCAGTGCATGCAGTCGTTGAGGTCCTTCGGGTTCAGCTGCTCGAGCGAGCAGCCGCACAGGCGGAGGTTCTCGACGGCCCACGGAAGCTTGCTGGGAGAGGGCGCCAGCGGGATGGTCTTGCCGACCACCTCGAACGTCTCGCCGGACTCGTGGTCGACGTAGGTCTTGCCCGGCTCGACCTCGCGAATGACCTCGCGATCCGAGCGCGTGCGCAGGCGGTAGGTCTGGCGTTCGCTCACGTGCGGCAATCTACCAACCACATGCGCGTCCTGATCTTCCACGGCTACCTGCTCCGCGGCACCGGCAGCAACATCTACAACACCAGCCTGTGCCGGGCACTGGCCGCCCTGGGGCACGAGGTGCACATCTGCTGCCAGGAGCGCCATCCCGAGGACGTGGGGCTGCCCGAGGGGGTGACCGTGCACAACCCCGACATCGGCCGGATCCTGCCCGTCTACGTGCCGGACGAGTACGAGGGCTTCGACGCCGTGCCCTTCCCCGACCTCGACGACGCGGCGCTGGACCACTACCTGGCCGCCAACGTGGCGGCGGTGGCCGACCTGGCCGAGCAGGTGCGCCCCGACGTGGCGCTGGCCAACCACCTGATCATGGGCCCGGTGGTGCTGGCGCGAGCGCTGGCCGGCCGCACCCCGTACGCCGTCAAGGTGCACGGCAGCGCACTGGAGTACACCGTGCGGCCCCACCGCGAGCGGTTCCTGCCCTATGCCCAGGAGGGACTGGACGGGGCCTCGGGTGTCCTGGTGGGCTCCCGCCACACCGCCGAGAGCCTGTGGGAGGTCATGGACGACCCCGCGCTGCCCGGCCGCACCCGCCTGGGCCCGCCCGGCGTGGACGTGCAGACGTTCGCGCCGGCCGCGCCCGACGAGGCCGCGACCGCGCTCGAGGGCCTGGCCGCCAAGCTGGACGGCGCCGCCACCGCCGGCTGGGGCGGCGAGCCCGGCGCGGGAACCGCGCTGCGCACCCTGGATCCGCGCAGCCAGCCGATCGTGAGCTACGTGGGCAAGCTGATCGTCTCCAAGGGGGTGGACCTGCTGCTGGCGGCCTGGCCGCTGGTGGTGGGCCGGGTGCCGGACGCCCGGCTGTGCGTGGTCGGATTCGGCACCTACCGCGACACGCTGCACGAGATCGTGGACGCCCTGGCGGCCGCCGACCTGGTGGCGCTGCGCCGGATCGCCGCCCGGGGGCGCGAGGCGGAGGGCGGGCCGGCGGGCGAGCTGACGTACCTGGCGGGCTTCCTGGACGGCCTCGAGGGTGCCGGCCGCGAGGCCTACCTGGACGCCGCTCCCGGAGCGGCGGCGCGGGTGGTGTTCACCGGGCGCCTGGAGCACGACGACCTGCCCGCTCTGCTGCCCGCCTGCCGGGCCCAGGTGGTGCCCAGCACGTTCCCCGAGGCGTTCGGCATGGTGGCCGCCGAGGCCGCCTGCTGCGGCTCCCTGCCGCTGTCCGCGGCGCACTCCGGCCTGGCCGAGGTCACGGCGGCGCTGGAGCCGGCCCTGGAGCCCGACCTGCGGCCGCTGCTGTCCTTCGGGCGGGGCCCGGGGGCGGTGGAGGAGATCGCCTCGAAGCTGTCCACCTGGCTGTCGCTGCCCGCCGCCCGGCGTGAGCCGGCGGCCGCCGAGCTGGCTCGCACCGCCCGTGCGCGGTTCGGCTGGGAGGCGGTGGCGCGCGGCGTGATCGCCACGGCCGAGGGACGGCTCGACGAGCTACCTGGCCCAACCGCCTGAACAGATAGTGTTCCGCCCGATGAGGAGTGGTTCGCACCGTCTGGCCCTACTGGTGTGCGGCGCCCTGCTGATGACAGCGGGCGCAGCCGGTTGCGGGCGCTCCGGCGACAACGACGAGATCGCCGGTAAGACGGCGTTCATCGAGAAGTGCGGTTCGTGCCACACCCTGGCCCGTGCCAACACCAAGGGCGTCCAGGGCCCCAACCTGGACGAGGCCTTCGGCCCCGCCCGCGCCTCCGGGCTCGGCGCCGCGACCGTAGAGGGAGTGGTCTACGACCAGATCTCCCACGTGCGCCGCGGCAGCACCATGCCCAAGGACTTGGTCAAGGGCAAGACGGCCCATGACGTGGCCGCCTACGTGGCCGCCGTCGCCGGCCAGAAGGGCAAGGACGAGGGCCTGCTGGCCACCGCCGGCCCGAAGGCCTCCAACAAGCTGATCGCCGCCAAGAGCGGCGTGCTGATGATGCCCGCCGATCCCAACGGCGGCCTGTTCTACGCCTCCAAGCGCGCGGCGGCAGAGGCCGGCTCGTTGAAGGTGGAGAGCAAGAACGAGTCGTCCACCGGCCACGACATCGCGCTCAAGGACGCCTCCGGAAAGGAGCTGGCCGGCGGCAAGGTGGTCGCGGGCGGCGGCGTCTCCGAGTTCTCCGCCGACGTCAAGCCCGGCAAGTACGAGTACCTCTGCACCGTGCCCGGTCACGCGGCCGGCGGCATGGTCGGCACGCTGACCGTCAAGTAGCGGCTCAGGCCACGAGCGCGTACAGCTCGTCGGCGATCTCCGGCGCCGAGGCCATCAGCCCCGCCGGCTCGCCTTCCAGCGGGCGCACGTCACCGCCCGCCTCGGAGACCACCAGGCTCGCGGCCGCCCAGTCCCAGTGGTTCAGGCCGCGCTCGTAGTAGGCGTCCACGCGGCCGGCGGCCAGCCAGCACAGGTCCAGCGCGGCCGCCCCGGCGCGGCGGATGTCGCGCACGCGGGGCAGGAGCGTGGTCAGCAGCTCGGCCTGGGCCGCGCGGCGCTCCGGCTCGTAGCTGAAGCCGGTGGCCACCAGCGCGGTGCCCAGGCCCGGCGGGGGATGCATTTCGAGCCGGCGCTCGCCCAGCCACGACCCCTGG
Source organism: Thermoleophilaceae bacterium (assembly GCA_035630015.1). Lineage (GTDB taxonomy): Bacteria > Actinomycetota > Thermoleophilia > Solirubrobacterales > Thermoleophilaceae > JAAYBF01. Next base: position 8,229 of record DASQLM010000252.1, read on the forward strand.
CCGCGGATGGCGGTGTAGGTCTCGCCCCGCAGCGGGTCGTGTACGACGCCGACCATGCTGCCCTGGCCGTCCTCCAGCGCCACGCTCACGTTCCAGGAGGGGAACCGGTACAGGTAGTTGGTTGTGCCGTCCAGCGGGTCGACCACCCAGCGCCTGCCGCTGGTCGCGTCGCTGTGGGAGCCCTCCTCCGCCAGCAGGCCGTCGTCGGGCCGCTCGGAGGCCAGGAGGTCGCGCACCAGCGCCTCGGCGTCCTTGTCGGCGTCCGAGACCATGTCGGTGCGCGAGGACTTGCTCTCCAGGCCGCTGGCGGGGCCGTCGTAGCGCTGCATCAGCAGCTCGCCGGCCGCCACCGCGGCGCGGCGCGCCAGGTCCAGATCGGCGTCGGGGCTCAGAGGGCCCGCGCCACGACGACGATCACGGCTACGACGAGGCAGAACGCGGCCACGTACAGGAAGAAGCGGAAGGCCTCCTGCTCGGAGCGGAGGGGGTTGAGCACTAGATGATGTAGACCGTCGTGTACACGACGATCCACATGACATCGACGAAGTGCCAGTAGATGCCGGGGATCTCGATGCCCATGTGGGCCTTGCTCGAGAAGTGGCCCCGGAAGGCACGGGTGGTGGCGAACAGCAGGAGCGTCAGGCCCACGAAGACGTGTGCGCCGTGGAGCCCGGTCAGCCCGTAGAAGATGGTGGACTGCGCGCTCTGCGAGATCGCGAACCCGAGGTGCACGTACTCGTTGATCTGGATCGTCAGGAACGTGAGGCCCAGCAGCAGCGTGGTCAGCATGCCGATGTGCAGGGCACGGCGGTTCTCGTTGCGCGCGCCCTCCAGCGCCCAGTGCATGGTGAAGCTGGAGGAGACCAGGATGGCGGTGTTCACGCCCGCGATCAGCTTCGGCAGCTCCATGCCCTCCCCGGGCCACTGGTCCCCGTTCACGACCCGGATGAAGAAGTAGGCCGTGAAGAACGCTCCGAAGAGCATGATCTCGGAGATGATGAACAGCAGCATCCCCAGGGTCATGGCGTCCACGCGGGAGCTCTGGTTGGCCTCCGGCGGGCCGTGGTGCTCGTGATCGTCGTGTGCCTGGCCGCCCAGGGCCACGGACGCTGACTCCATCAGGCGCTGGCCTCCTGCGTGTCGCCGTTCTGACCGGCGTCGCCGGACGTCTCCTCGGACACCACGTGGTGCACGGGCTTGGAGGTCGAGCTGCGTACGCGGCCGACCAGGTCGGCCCGCAGCCAGCCCGACTGCATCTCGGAGAAGGTCGAAATGACCACCTCGTCGATGCCGTAGAACTCGAGCGCGTTGTGGATGGCGGTGTAGGGGTCCGGGTGGGTGACCTGGCCGATGGCCTGCAACCCCTCGGACTCCAGCCGGTCCAGCGTGCGCGCCAGCCGGTCGGCCGCTTCCTCGCCGCCCTCGCCCGATTGGGGCGAGATGACCACGAACCGGCGCGGGCCCTCCTCGGCCAGCGCCTTCAGCTGGTCGATCAGCGGCTGGCCGCCGACGGTCTGGTTGGCCACCACCAGCGTGCGCGTGGCGCTGTCCTTCTCGGCGTCCAGGTCCACCACCACGTGCTCCACCGGCCGGCGGGCGGCCTGCTCGACGCGCTGGACCAGGTCCTGGCGCAGCCATCCCGAGCGGGTGGAGGGGTGGGTGGAGATCACGATCTCGTCGAAGTCGCGCTCGCCGAGCGCATCCATGATCGCCGAGTAGGGATCGGGGTCCATGACGGCGCCGGTGGCCTTTATGCCGGCCTCGTCCAGCTGGGTGATGGTCATCGACAGCCGGTTCTCGGCCGCGCCCCGCACGGTCTCGTCGTAGATCACGTAGCCGTGGCTCGGCGCGCTCTGGGGCGAGATCACGTGCACGGTGGAGCCCTCGTCGGCGCGCCGGCGGACGGCGTCGATCAGGGTGGACCCGACGACGGTCTCGTTGGCCACGACCAGGATGTCCTTGCTCATTGGACCTGCCCCTCAGGCGGGGGCTGGGCTCCGCCGCCGCCCGCCGGTGCCGCGGCGGCCCCGGCCGGTGCCTTCTTGTCACCGAACACGGCGTGGACCGCCCCGGGCACCCCGTACTCGTACGGGCCGCCGACCACGGTGGGGATCTCGTCGAAGTTGAAGATCGGCGGCGGTGAGGACACCTGCCACTCGATCGAGTGCGCGCGCCAGGGGTTCGCGGCCGCCTTCGGGCCGCGCACCCAGCTGGTGATCATGTTGTAGAGGAACACCAGGAACGAGAGCCCGAACAGGAAGCTGGACACGGAGATCAGGAGGTTCAGCGTGGCGAACTGGTCGGCGTAGTCGGCCACCCGGCGGGGCATGCCGTCCACGCCCACGAAGTGCATCGGGCCGAAGGTCAGGTTGAAGAACACGAACGACAGCCAGAAGTGCAGCTTGCCCAGGCTCTCGTCGTACATCCGCCCCGTGATCTTCGGGAACCAGTGGTAGATGCCGGCGAAGATCGTGAACACCGATCCGCCGAACAGCACGTAGTGGATGTGGGCCACCACGAAGTAGGTGTCCGACACGTGGATGACCACCGGGATGACCGCGAGCATGATGCCGCTGATCCCGCCCAGGGTGAACATCGTGATGAAGCCCAGCGCGAACAGCAGGGGTGTTCGCAGGTGGATCACGCCCTTCCACATGGTCGCCAGCCAGGAGAAGATCTTGATGCCGGTTGGGACCGCGATGAGCATCGTGGTCAGCATCATCGGCACCCGCATCCAGCTGAACATGCCCGACACGAACATGTGGTGGGCCCAGACGGTGAA
>DASQLM010000253.1:0-8865 GCA_035630015.1 Thermoleophilaceae bacterium
ATCGACGTGCTGGAGGGCGGCGGCTCGGCGCTCCTGAAGCGCAACTCGCTGGGCGTGCTCCTGGGGATCATGCCGTGGAACTTCCCCTACTACCAGGTGGCCCGCTTCGCCGGCCCCAACCTGGCCATCGGCAACACGATCCTGCTCAAGCACGCACCCCAGTGCCCCGAGTCGGCCGAGGCCATGGAGGCCATGTTCCACGAGGCCGGCGTGCCCACCGACGCCTACATCAACATCTTCGCGACCAACGAGCAGATCGAGTCGGTGATCGCCGACCCGCGGGTCCAGGGCGTGTCCCTGACCGGGTCCGAGCGCGCGGGCGCCGCCGTGGCCGAGATCGCCGGGCGCCACCTCAAGAAGGTGGTGCTCGAGCTGGGGGGCTCGGACCCGTTCATCCTGCTGAGCACGGACGACATGGCTGCCACGGTCGAGGCCGCCGCCGACGCCCGCCTGGACAACTCCGGGCAGGCGTGCAACGCCGCCAAGCGCTTCATCGTGGCCGACGAGCTCTACGACGAGTTCGTGGACGGGCTCAAGTCGGCGCTCGAGGCGGTCGAGCCGGGTGACCCGAGCTCCGAGGACACCGTGGTCGGTCCGCTGTCCTCGACCACGGCCACCGACCGCCTGGCCGACCAGGTCAAGCGCACGATCGACCAGGGCGCCACGGTGCTGACCGGTGGCGAGCACGAGGGCAACTTCTTCTCGCCGACGCTGCTGACCGGGATCACGCCCGACAACGACGGCTACCGCGAGGAGTTCTTCGGGCCCGTGGCCGCGGTCTACAAGGTGTCCGGCGAGGACGAGGCGATCGAGCTGGCCAACGACACGCCGTTCGGCCTCGGCTCGTACGTGTTCACCACCGACAAGGAGCAGGCGCTGCGCGTGGCCGACCAGATCCAGGCGGGCATGGTCTTCGTGAACGGGGTGGGCGCCGAGGGGGCCGAGCTTCCCTTCGGCGGCGTCAAGCGCTCGGGCTTCGGCCGGGAGCTCGGGCGGTACGGCACCGAGGAGTTCGTGAACAAGAAGATGATCCGCGTCGTCGAGTGATCCCGTCCGGGGGGCTCGCGCCCCCCGGGCCCCCCGTCGACCCTTGGCTGCGCGTATCTTCTCTGGCGTGAGCGAGGAGCGCATCCAGATCGACGTAGCGGATCACGTGGCCACGGCCACGATGGTCCGCGCCGACAAGCACAACGCCCTGGACCGGGCCATGTTCGAGGCCCTGCACGGGGCCATCGACCGGCTCAAGGCCGAGAGCGGCGTGCGCGTCGTGGTGCTGCGCGGCGACGGCCCCAGCTTCTGCTCGGGGCTGGACATCGCGTCGTTCATGTCCGAGGGCGAGAGCGGCGGAGCGGGCTCGCTGCTGGACGGCCTACCCGGCAACGAGAGCAGCGCCAACTACGCCCAGCGCGTATCGACCGGATGGGGCGAGGTGCCCGTGCCGGTGATCGCCGCCATCCACGGCTACTGCTTCGGCGGCGGCCTGCAGATCGCGCTGGGGGCCGACATCAGGATCGCGGCGCCCGACTCGACGCTGTCGGTCATGGAGTCGCGCTGGGGCCTGATCCCCGACATGGGCATCACGCGCGCGCTGCCGCGGCTGGTGGGCATCGACGTGGCCAAGGAGCTGACGCTGACCGCGCGCCGCTTCGACGGCGCCGAGGCGGACCGGCTCGGCGTGGTCACGCGCACCGCCGAGGACCCCCACGCCGCGGCACAGGAGCTGGCCGCCGAGATCGCACAGCGCTCACCCGACGCGGTGCGCGGGGCCAAGCGGCTGTTCGACGAGTCCTGGACCGGCGACGCCTCCGACACGCTGGCGCTGGAGGAGCAGATCCAGCGCACGCTGATGGGCTCACCCAACCAGATGGCCGCGGTCATGGCGGGCGTGTCCAAGCAGCCGGCCGAGTTCACCGACCCGGCCTGAGCCCGAGGCGGCCACGGCCTCCTACCGATTCCTGACCACCTGGCTGCTGGATGTCCGGCGCGAGCGCGCGTGGGAGGTCCTGGCCGACTGCCAGTCGTGGCCGCAGTGGTGGCGCGGCGTGGAGGACGTGGCCGAGCTCGACGGCGGTGACGCGCGCCGCGTGGGCAGCGCCTACCGCGTGACCTGGCGCGCCCCGGCGGTGCCTTACCGTGTGCGTTTCGACTTCCACGTGGACGCGGTGGACGAGCCGCGGGCGATGCACGGCCACGCGCGCGGCGCCCTGGAGGGCGAGGGCACCTGGCGGCTGTTCGAGGACGCCGGGGTGAGCGCCGTGACGTTCGACTGGGAGGTGCGGACCACGCGCGCCTGGATGAACGCGCTGGCGCCGCTGGCGCGGCCGCTGTTCGCCCAGAGCCACGACCGGCTGATGCGCCGCGGCGGCCAGGACCTGGCGCGGCGCCTGGGCGCGCGGCTGCTGGCCTCGGGCTAGCTCTCGGCGCCTTCGGGCAGCGCGCCGGCACCCGGCAGGGCCAGCATGACCTGGTTGCGGCCCGCGGCCTTGGCCGCGTACAGCGCGCGGTCGGCCTGGCGCACGAGCGTGTCGGAGTCCATCGCGTCCGCGGGAAACGCGGCTACGCCCAAGCTGGCCGTGACCGGGCCGTCCACCTGCGCCAGGTCCAGCCCCTGCACGGCCTCGCGGACCTTCTCGGCCGCCTGGAGGCCACCCTCGTGGTCGGTGTCGGGAAGCAGCATCAGGAACTCCTCGCCGCCGTAGCGGCCGGCGAAGTCGCTGTCGCGCAGCGTGCTGCGCATGACGTCGCCGACGGCGGCCAGGACGTCGTCGCCGGCGCCGTGGCCGAAGCGGTCGTTGATCTGCTTGAAGTGGTCCAGGTCGAGGAGGATCGCCGTGCACGGCGACAGCGTCCGGCCGGCGGCGGCCACCATGCGCTTGAGGTTGTCGCGGCACGAGCGGGAGTTGGGCAGCCCGGTCAGGGCGTCGGTCGAGGCGCGGGTCTCGGCGATGGCCAGGTTGCGCAGGTTGGCCAGCACGGGCGAGGCCTGGCCGATGGTCTCCACCACCCGGTCACGCTGCTTGGTCTCCAGCGGCTCGTCGCGCTGGACCAACAGCGAGCCGATGACCTCGCCGCTGACCAGAGACGGCACGCACGTGACCTCGGGGGCCGACTTGCCGCACAGCTTGCAGGGCAGAAGCGGCGCCGACGCCTGCCCCTGGTCGTAGGGACGGGCCAGCCGGACGGCCAGGCAGCTCTCCGGCGACGCGTCCACCAGCCCGGCGGCCAGCGGGGAGTCCGGCTCGACCGGCGTGGCGGCCACGAGCCGGTCGTCGGAGTTGTTGCGCACCAGCGCGGTGGCGTGCGCGCCGTCGATCTCGCGCTCGAGGTGGTGCTTGACCAGGGCGTGGGCCTCGTCCTCGTCGCGCATGATCTGGATCGTCTCGGCGAACTCGCTCTGGGTCTCGCGGTACCGGCGCTCGGCGGCACGGCGGTCACGGCCCCGGCGCGCCTGGCGCTCGATGACCACGTAGCCGAGCCCGCCGAACAGCAGGGCCAGCAGGATGGTCACGCCGGCCGAGACCGCGCCCGCGCGGCCGAGCTCGCGCTTGCGCTCCGCCGCAAGGTCGCCGCTGAGGCGGCCGTTGAGGGTGCGGAAGCGATCGAACGCGCGCTTGCGGGCCTCGGCCCTGGCCAGGTTGAAGCGCTGGTCGGGACGCATCCTCAGCAACAGGAGCTCCTCGTCGGCCAGGCGGTGCCAGCGCCGGGCGGCCGCGGCCTGCGCCTCCAGCTGGCGGCGGGTGTCGTCCTCGTGGACCAGGGCCCTGGCCCGGCGTAGCGCGCGCTCGAACGCGACCGTGCCCCGGCGGTAGGGCTCGAGGAAGGTGTCCTGGCGGGTCAGCGCGAACCCGCGCACGCCCGTTTCCTGGTCGAGCATGGCCGCCAGCATCTGGTGTGCGGACCGCGTCTCGTCGAACACCCGGTCGGCGGTGCTGCGCTGCTGGGCCGAGACCCCCCAGACCGACACGGCGATGACCAGCACCGCCGCGGCCAGCAGCAGGCGCGCCCGGTTTCGGGCAGAGATGTGCGATACGTCGGACACGGCGTCTCCTGGTTCTGTCGGCCGCCTGCCGGATCACTTGAGGTCCCTGCAGGGTTAGTGTCAGCAGCCATGGGCCGCCTGGATGAACTCGACCTTTCTCTCAAGCTCTCGCGTAAAGAGCAGGAGGACCGCCTGGAAGCGGGTTACGAACGACTGACCGAGCTCCGCCTGGAATTCGGGGGCAAGCTGGGCGGGACCGAGCTGGGCCCACCCGTCTGCGTGCTGTTCGAGGGCTGGGACGCGTCGGGCAAGGGCGGGGCCATCAAGCGCCTGGTGTCGCCGCTGGACCAGCGCCATGTGCGTGTGGCCCAGTTCGCGGCCCCCACAGATACCGAGAAGCGCCACCACTTCCTGTGGCGGTTCTGGCCCGCGCTCCCGGGCTGGGGCGGCATGACCGTCATGGACCGCTCGTGGTACGGGCGCGTGCTGGTGGAACGGGTGGAGGGATTCGCCACCGCCGACGAGTGGCGCCGCGCGTACGACGAGATCGTCCAGTTCGAGCGTGGTCAGTCCGACGAGGGCATGGTCATGGTCAAGTTCTGGATGCACATCTCCGACGAGGAGCAGCTGCGCCGGTTCGAGCGCCGCGAGCGCAAGCCGCTCAAGCGCTGGAAGCTGACCGACGATGACTGGCGCAACCGCGAGAAGCGGGACGCCTACACGGACGCCATCGAGGAGATGCTGGAGCGCACCGACCACACCGACGCCCACTGGCACCTGATCGAGGGCGACTCCAAGCGCTGGGCGCGCGTGAAGGTGCTGGAGACGGTGATCGCGGAGATGGAGGCCGGGCTGCGCGACCGGGGCACCAGGCCCCCGCCGGACTGAGGCTCAGCCCCGCCGGACCCGGATCCGAACCGCGCGGCTACGGCCGGTGGCCTTCCCGGCCGCGGGCCTGAAGCCCAGCTTGAGCCGCACCACCAGGCCCCGCCGGCGGGCCCGTGCCAGCCGCCGGCCGGTGCGGTTCAGTCGCACGGTCAGCCTGACCGTGCCGGCGGCCCGGGCCCGCTTGGTCGCCGTGGTGCCCACGCGCCGGCCGCCCTTCCTGGACACGGCGGCCCTCACGCGCCCGCGACCGTTCACGCGGACGGCCATCCTGACGGCGCCTGCCCGGGTGACCCGTAGGCGCAGCAGCCGGATCCGGCCGGGGGCGGCGCGGGCGGGGCGCGGGCGGCTGACCACCAGGGCGCTGCGCACCTCGCGGTCGCGGGCCGGGCCGCGCGTGCGGCCGGGAGCGTCGAAGAAGGTGGTCCGCCGGGCGGTGAGGCGCTCAGCGGGGTTCGTGCCGTCGGTCGTGCCGATCGGCGCCGTCACCCACGGGCCGCTGGCGCCGTGGAAGGAGCCGTCGGCGTCACCCGGGCAGGCGGAGGCCGCGGCGTCGTCGCGGTAGAAGGAGGTCATCGCGGACGGCGGCAGGGTCGACTCCCAGGAGAAGACGTGGGTGACGGCCCCCTGGCGGCCATCCAGCGACTCCCACCGCAGCGGGCCGGCGGCGACGGAGTCGGGCCGGCCGTCCACGATCACGCCGGCCGGGTTGTTGTTGTCGGCGTACCGCATCCCGGATGCCGCCTGGCTGTAGTCCCAGAAGCTCATGATCCCGGGGATCGGATGCACCCGGAGATAGGTGGTCTCGTCCGTTCGGCGGTCGTAGAAGACGTGCTCGCGCTCGGACATCGGGCCGCTGTTGGCGCCCACGACCGAGCGGATGGCGCGGACCGGGCCGCTGCGGTTCCCCAGGAACGCGCCCTCGCCGAGCGCGAAGGTCAGCGTGCTGCGCCCGCAGAAGTCGGGTGAGAACTGCGCCTCGTTGCGATCCAGCACGTTCACGCCTGTGGCGCCGGGCGCGGTGATCCGGGCGCCCGACTCGCGCCAGCGGTCAGCGAAGAACCGCCGGTAGTAGGGGGTGGTGACCGTGGAGGACTCCGGGTTCGGGCCCGAGGCGAACGAGTAGCCCGCCGGATAGATCCCGCCCCCGGGCCGAAACCGGTAGTCCACGTAGGACTTCCCGGCCCCCTGGCGCAGGCCCCCGCGTGAGCGGAACAGGTAGACGTAGGCGCGTGAGCGGGTCAGCGGGTCGGTGACGGCGAGCTCCTGACGCAGGCCGGTCACGACCCTCGGCGGGCGGGGTGTGCCCGCGGGCGCGCGCGACCCCGTGTCGCGGGCCATCAGCGCGACCTCGTCGTCGGAGTCCACCCGGGCGTCGGGATCCGGGCCGATCAGGGTCCTGGGGTCGGCGTACCGCAGCTGCGGCCCGGTGGAGGTGGGCCGGTAGCAGAGCGGCTTGCCGCCACAGTCCACGGACGCGGGGTAGGCGGCGCGCAGGTCCACCAGCTTGCGCTCGTCGACCTGGACCGGGACCTGGCGCCAGCGCGACCTGCGCCAGGCGAAGGCCACGACCTTCCCGGGCTCGGCGCCCAGCAGGGCGGGGGCCTTGGCGCCCGACACGACCACGGGGTCCGCGGGCCGATCGAGTGCGGCGGCGGGTGCGGCGAACGCGGCCAGCGCCGCGGCCAGGGCCGCCGCCGCCGAGGAGCCGGCGAGAGAGCGGCGAGCGGTCATCCCGTCCGTCATCGACCGGCGCTCCGGCGGACTTGAGGCCGCGCCGCGCGACTTTCGGGCGCCGCCCGGGTTGTGACGCAGCGGTGACGGCGCCGTGACCGACGGGTGATCCGTTTGTAAAGGCCATAGGCTTCCCGTCACGCCATGACCCGACTGCTCATGCCCAGGTACCTGATCCCCCTCTTCGCAGCCCTCGTGGCCATCGGCGCGGTCACGCTGATCGACAACGACGGCCAGCGCGCGGTGGCGCAGAACAAGGTCCCCAAGAAGCCTCCGGTCGTGCTGATCGTGATGGACGAGTTCCCCGTCGACCAGATGCTCGGGCCGAACGGGAAGATCGACGCCGTCCGCTATCCCAACTTCGCCGCCCTGGCCGGCGACGCCACCTGGTTCAGGAACGCCTCCACCACCTACGACTCGACCACACGTGCCGTGCCCGAGGTCCTGGACGGCAGGCTGCCGCGTAAGGCCAGCACGCCCGACTACGTGGGCCACCCGAACTCGATCTACACCGCCTTCGGCAAACGCGGCTACGGCATCGTGAGCTCGGAAGAGGCCACCTCGGTATGCCCGCCCCGCTACTGCAAGGGCGCCCGGCGCAACCGCCCCGCGATCCTGCCGCTGCTGCAGAAGGGGCGCCGCGAGCGCCTCGAGCGCTTCTTCAACGCGATCCAGCCGAACAAGCCCCGGCTGTACGTCAAGCACGTGCTGCTGCCCCACGGCCCGTACATGTTCCTGCCTTCCGGCAAGCAGACCCGGCGCACGTTCCGTGACCCGCTGCCGGGCATGAACGGCCCGGTCGGCTTCGGCGACGCGGGCCTGACCGACCACAACCAGCAGCGGCTGCTGCTGCAGATCGCCTTCGCCGACCGCGAGATCGGCCGGATGGTCGCCAAGATGAAAACCAACGGCTCCTACGGCCAGTCGCTGATCGCGATCACGGCCGACCACGGCTTCGCGTTCGAGGTGGGGGTCAAGGACCGCCGCACGGTCACCAGGGGCAACATCGACGAGATCGCGCCGGTGCCGCTGTTCATCAAGGCCCCGGGCCAGACGCGGGGCCGGACCAGCGCCGCCTACGCGCGCACGATCGACGTCGTGCCCACGATCGCCGACCTGCTCAACTTCCGGCTGCCCTACAAGGCCGACGGCAAGTCCGCCTTCTCGCGCGCCGTGACCCGCCGACGGTTCGTGCGGATGATCAGGCGCGGATTCAACGGCACGATCACGGTGTCCGCCAAGACCATCGAGAAGCGCCGGCGCGCGCACGTGCGCGAGAAGCTGCGCAAGTTCGGGTCGGGCGACTTCGCCAGCCTCTACACCGGCATCGGGCCGAATCGGCAGCTGCTCGGGCGCCCGGTGGCGTCGCTGCGACCGGCCGCGGCGGGCAAGGTCCGGACCCAGATCGCCAACGCCTCGGACATGCGCAACGTCAGCGCGAGCTCGCAGGTCCACGCCACACAGGTCGCCGGCACGCTGACCGGCGTCAAGCGCGGCCAGAAGCGCGACCTCGCGGTGGCGGTCAACGGCCGGATCGAGGCCGTGGGCCGCACGTTCCGCCTGCGCGGATCCAGCAAGGAGAGCTACGCGCTGATGGTGCCCGAGCTGGCCCTGAAGCCGGGCCGCAACACCGTGGAGCTGTACGAGGTGGGCGCCAAGGGCACCAAGCTGCAGCTCATCGGTAAGGCTTAGCGATCGTCTAGGCCGAAGACCTCCTGGTTGGAGGAGCTGCTGGGGTCCCGGCGCACCGCGACCGGGTCCTTGCGCGTGTCCACCAGGATGCAGACGTTGCGCTTGCGGTCGTCGCGGGGGATACAGAGCCGGAAGAAGCCCGGCTCGATCCGGTGGGTGTTGGCCGCCTCGACGTTGCGCCGCAGCTCGGCACTCCCGGACCGGCGCACGAACAGCTCGAGCTGGCGGCCGGCCTCCTGGGTCTCGTTGGTCTCGGACACGATCACCGGCCGGTTGCCCAGGCCCGAGATCACGCAGCCGGCGAAGCCCACGGCCAGCAGAATGGCCGCCACTCGATCCTGGAGGACCTCGCGCTCCACCCTGGGCGGCGGGGCTCCCGGCGTGGCCAGCGCGCGCCGCTTGATCATCCGCCTGGCCAGGAAGGGCGCCACGGCCCCGAGCAGGATCAGGTTGCCGAACAGGGCCATGAACACACCGTCGAACACGTTCAGGTCCTGGAAGGCCAGCGGCGGCAACCGCCACAGCACCACCGCGTCCAGCAGCGTGAACAGCACGAACGCGGGCCACTGCAGCCC
>DASQLM010000254.1:0-2880 GCA_035630015.1 Thermoleophilaceae bacterium
TTCGTCTGCCTGGCCGTGATCGCCGCGGTGGTCTACATCCAGGAGGGCCAGCGCCGGATCCCCGTCCAGTACGCCAAGCGCGTGGTGGGCCAGCGCATGACCGGCGGCGGATCCACCTACCTGCCGCTGCGCGTGAACATGGCCGGCGTGATCCCGGTGATCTTCGCCGCGTCGATCATGGCCTTCCCGCCCACCCTGGGCCAGATCTCGGACGCCGCCTGGGCGCGGGACATCTCCGCCCTCTTCCAGGCGCAGAGCATGGCCTACGTGATCGGCGAGTCCATCTTCATCATCCTGTTCACCTACTTCTACACCGCGGTCACGTTCAACCCGGTGGAGCAGGCCGACAACCTCAAGAAGTACGGCGGCTTCATCCCCGGAGTCAGACCCGGCCGGCCTACGGCCGAGTATCTGGACCGCATCCTGGCCCGGCTGACGTTGCCAGGGGCCATCTACCTGGCCGCCGTGGCCGCGCTGCCCACCCTGCTGCTGGCCCAGACCTCGACCAACATCGCCTTCGGCGGCACCTCGCTGCTGATCGTGGTCGGCGTGGCGCTGGACACCATGAAGCAGCTCGAGGCCCAGATGATGATGCGCAACTACGAAGGCTTCTTGAAGTAGCCTTGCTCGCTCCGTGAGCGAGCTCAACCTCATCCTGCTGGGACCCCCCGGCGCCGGAAAGGGCACCCAGGCCGAGCGCCTGGTCGAGGACTTCGACCTGCCCTACTACGCCACCGGCGACATCCTGCGCGCCGCCGTGTCCGAGGGCACCGAGCTGGGAGCCACCGCCAAGGAGTACATGGACAAGGGCGACCTGGTGCCCGACGACGTGATCACGGGCGTGATCGCCGAGCGGATCGACAGCGCCGAGGCCCGCGACGGCTTCCTGCTGGACGGGTTCCCGCGCACGATCGGCCAGGCCGACGAGCTGCAGAAGGCCCTGGACGGCATGGACCGGCGGCTCACCGCGGTGTTGTCCATCGAGGCCGACGACGAGGTGGTCGTCAAGCGCCTGTCGGGCCGCCGGGTCAACCCCAAGACCGGCCGCACCTACCACCTGGAGTTCGATCCGCCCAAGAACGGCGAGTTCGACGACGTCGACGGCACAAAGCTGGTTCAGCGCGACGATGACAAGGAAGAGACCGTGAAGCACCGGCTCGAGGTCTTCCACGAGCAGACCAAGCCGCTGATCGACTACTACGAGGAGCAGGGGCTGCTGCGTCGTTTCGACGGCACGCGCGCCCCGGACGAGGTCAACGACCACATCCGCGCCACGCTGGCCACCCTCCGGCTCGAGGAGCAGATGTAGCCGTGGCGATCGTGCGCAAGACCCCTGACGAGATCGAGGCCCTGGCCGCCTCGGGCCGGATCCTGGCCCGCTGCCACCGCCTGCTGCTGACGAAGGCGCGTCCGGGCGTGACCACCAAGGAGCTGGACGAGGCCGCCGAGAAGTTCATCCGCTCCCAGGGCGCCGTTCCCTCGTTCAAGGGCTACCGAGGGTTCCCCGGCTCGATCTGCGTCTCGCCCAACTCGATGGTGGTGCACGGAATCCCGGGTGAGTACGCGCTCCAACGCGGCGACGTGCTGTGCGTGGACATCGGCGTGACCCTGGGCGGCTGGGTCTCCGACGCCGCGGTCACGCTGCCGATCGGCCAGATCACCCCGATCGCCCGCAACCTGCTGGACACCACCCGGGCGTCGCTGTTCGAGGGACTCGAGCAGGCCCGGCCCGGCAACCGCCTCGGCGACATCTCGCACGCCATCCAGGCGCGCGTGGAGGCCGACGGCTTCTCGATCATCCGCTCGCTGGTGGGCCACGGGGTCGGCCGCGACATGCACGAGGACCCGCAGATCCCCAACTTCGGCCGGCCCGGGACCGGGCCCGAGCTGGAGGAGGGCATGGTGCTGGCCATCGAGCCGATGGTCAACGCCGGCGGCCACGAGGTCCGGATGGGAACCGACGGCTGGGCGGTCTACTCCGAGGACGGCTCGCTGGCCTCGCACTTCGAGCACACCGTGGCGGTGACGGCCGACGGACCGCGCATACTGACCCCCTGGCACGAGGAAGAGGGCTTCGCCGCCCCCGCAGCGTCCAAGGCCGCAGCGCAGGCCTAGAGCGGCCTGCGGTCGATTTGCGCGCCTGCTAACTTTCCCCGTTGGCGAAATGCCGTCTCCTGGGCGCTTCGCTGGTTCTCTCTATAAGGAAGGTAGATCCCACGGATGAAGGTCCGAGCCTCGGTCAAGCCCATGTGCGAGAAGTGCAAGGTCATCCGGCGCAACGGCGCAGTCTTGGTGATCTGCCCCAATCCACGGCACAAGCAACGGCAGGGCTGACACCACCTTTCATGGCACGAATTTCAGGCATCAACATCCCCCTCAACAAGAGGGTCGAGATAGGGCTCACCTACATCTTCGGCATCGGCCGCTCGCAGTCGCGCGCCGTCCTGGAGAAGTCCGGCGTGAGCCCCGACACCTACGTCAAGGACCTCACCGACGACGAGGTCCTCAAGCTCCGTGACGCGATCGACAACGACCTCATGGTCGAGGGCGATCTGCGCCGGGAGCGCTCACAGAACATCAAGCGCCTGATGGAGATCGGCTCCTACCGCGGGCTGCGCCATCGCCGCGGACTGCCGGTCAACGGCCAGCGCACCAAGACCAACGGCCGCACCCGCAAGGGCCCCAAGCGCATGCAGGTGGCCGGTAAGAAGAAGGTGACCAAGTAATGGCCGCTCAGCGACCCGCACGCGCCCGGGGACGGCGCAAGCCGCGCAAGAACGTCCCGCACGGGCAGGCGCACATCAAGACGTCCTTCAACAACACGATCGTCTCGCTGACCGACCGCGAGGGCAACGTGATCGCGTGGGAGTCCGCCGGCGG
>DASQLM010000255.1:0-3254 GCA_035630015.1 Thermoleophilaceae bacterium
GTGCCTGCACGGCTTCCCGCAGACCCACCTGATGTGGCACGCGGCGGCGCCCCTGCTGGCCGAGCGGCACACCGTGGTGTGCGCCGACCTGCCCGGCTACGGCGACTCGTTCCGCCCGGCGCCGACCGAGGACCACTCGGCCCACGGCAAGCGCGCGATGGCCGCCGACCTGGTGCAGGCCATGGCCGCCCTGGGCTTCGAGCGGTTCGCGGTAGCCGGGCACGACCGCGGCGGCCGGGTGGCCTACCGGATGGCGCTCGACCACCCCGAGAAGGTGGCGCGGCTGGCCGTGCTGGACATCGTGCCCACGGGTGAGATCTGGGCGCGGGCCGACGCCACGTTCGCGCTCGGGTACTGGCACTGGCCCTTCCTGGCCCAGCCCGCGCCGCTGCCGGAGGAGCTGATCGGTGCCGCGCCCGACGCGTTCTTCGACACCGCGGTCTCGCGCCGGATGGGCATGCGGCCAGGCTCCGAGCAGTACCCGGCCGAGGTGGTGGACGCCTACCGCCGCCAGCTCTCCGACCCCGCGACGGTGGCGGCCATGTGCGAGGACTACCGCGCCGGGGCCGGCTTCGACTGGGAGCTGGATGACGCCGACCGCGGCCGCCGGATCGCCTGCCCGGTGCTGGCGCTGTGGGGAGCGCACGGCGCGCTGCCCGTGTTCTACGACGACGTGCTGGGCATCTGGCGCGACTGGTGCGACGACGTCCGGGGCCGTGCGGTCGAGGCCTCGCACTACTTGGCCGAGGACCGCCCCGAAGAGGTGGCGGCCGAGCTGGCGGCGTTCTTCGAGGGCTAGGCGGCGGCATCGGGCATCATCCGTCGACGTGAGAAGTTGCCCGACAGCCGCCCTGCCTGCCATCGCCCTGGCCGCGCTGGTCGTTGCGGCCCCCGGCGCCGCCGCCGCGACGCCCAAGGCCTGCGCCAAGGCGCCCGCGGCGAAGACCGTGCCCTACGAGCGCGTGGCCGGGGTCCCGGCGAACCTGACCAGCCTGGACGTGTACGCGCCGTCGCGCGCCTGCCGCAAGGGCCGCCGGACGCCGGTGGTCATGTGGGTCCACGGCGGCGCCTACGCCGTCGGTGACAAGCGGAACCAGATCCGGGACAAGGTCCGGCTGTTCAGCCGCCGCGGCTGGGTGTTCGTGAGCGTGAACTACCGCCTGACCCGGCCCGGGACCCCGCGGTCGGCGAAGTACCCGGACCACTTCCGCGACGTGGCGGCGGCCGTCTCGTGGGTGCGCCGCGGTATAGGGCGGCGGGGCGGTGACCGCGGCCGGATCGCGCTGCTGGGCCACTCCGCCGGCGCCGACATCGTGGCCAACGTGACCACGAATCCCCGCTGGCTGAGGGAGCGCAAGCTCGGCCTCAGCGCGGTGCGGTGCGCGGGCCCGCTGGACACCGAGGGCTTCGACAAGGCCGCGGCCGGGCCCGGCGAGCAGGGCCAGTGGCAGCGGGCGCTGGGCAACCTGCCCACCTACGTCCGCGACACCTCAGCGGTGAACCTGCTCCGCCGCGGGGCGGGGATCCCGAGGACCATCACCGTCTTCCGCGGCACGCCGCGGCGCCAGAGGATCGAGCGCCGCTTCGTCACCACCCTGCGCGCGGCGGGCGTGCCGGCCACCCTGGTCGATGCGCGCAGCCTCAGCCACGCGGAGGTCAGCAGGCGCATCGGCGCCGCCGGGGACCGCGTCATGACGCCGCCGCTGCTGCGCTTCCTCGGCGGCTGCTTCAACCGCCGCTGACGCCGACTAACGTCGACGTCATGTCCATCGTCATCATCGGCGCCGGGCCGAACCTGGGCCAGGCGGTCGCGCGCCGCTTCGGCCGCGAGGGGTTCGCCGTCGGCCTGATCTCACGCAACCAGTCCAAGCTCGACGACCTGGCCTCGCGGCTCGAGGCCGACGGCATCACGGCCGCGGGCCACGCCGCCGACATCCGCGAACCCGACGCGTTCGCGGCCGCCGTGGCCGCGCTGGCCGAGAAGCTCGGGCCGGTCGAGGTCCTGGAGTACTCCCCGCTGCCGGCCAAGGAGTTCATGAAGCCGATCCTGGAGACCACGGTCGACGACGTGCGCGGCCCGCTGGAGTTCAGCGTGCTGGGGGCGGTGGCGGCCACCCGGGCCGTGGTCGAGCCGATGCGCGAGGCCGGCAAGGGCACGATCCTGTTCACCACCGGCGGCGCCGCCGTCAAGCCCTACCCGCTGCGCGCGGGCGTGGGCATCGCCTTCGCGGGCGAGGTGGCCTACGCGCGCATGCTCCACGACGAGCTGGCCGAGGAGGGCGTGCACGTGGCGCACACCGCGGTCGGCGGGAGCATCGCCGAAGGCGGGGACCACGAGCCGGACGAGGTGGCCGACGTGCTCTGGCACCACCACACCGAGCGCGGCGCGTTCCAGACGCTGCTGGGTATCGACTGACCCAGGCGGCTTCGTCCGACATCGTGTGGCGTTTGCTACGCCCTGGGGGCTACGACGTCGCACCATCTTCGGTGAAGGCCTACGCGGCGCCGGCCAGCCGCCGGCCCTGCGCCAGCCCGGCGGCGGTCACCCGGTCGCGCCCGTCCGGCGACATCAGGTTGATGCCCATGGCGTCCGCCGCGGCGCGGTCGGGGCTGACCACGCTGACCTGGGCGCCGCGGTGGCGCAGCGACAGCGCCTCGGTGCCCGCGATCGAGCGGGACACCGGGCCCAGCGCGCCCGCCAGGCTG
Source organism: Thermoleophilaceae bacterium (assembly GCA_035630015.1). GTDB lineage: Bacteria > Actinomycetota > Thermoleophilia > Solirubrobacterales > Thermoleophilaceae > JAAYBF01. The sequence goes on from DASQLM010000255.1 coordinate 2,707, forward strand.
CCCGCCGAGAAGGGCAGCGAGCCCGTGGGGTTCAGGCACAGGACGTCGTCCCCGCGGGCCACGCGGACGGCGTCCATGTTCGTCGGGCTCCACACGCCGCCGTCCACGTAGTCGCGTCCCTGGATGCGCACCGGCCGGAACACGGCGGGGATGGCGCACGAGGCCTGCACGGCGTCCGAGACCGTGGCCTCGGGCGCACCCGCCGCGCCGAACACCTGCCGCCGGCCCGAGCCCAGGTCGACGGCCGCCACCAGCAGCCGGCCGTCCCACCCCACCCCGGTGCCCTGGACCATCCGGCCCAGTTCGCCGAGCGACCGCCCCCCCAGCGGGGCGCGCGACAGGGCCAGGCGCCGGGCGGCCGCGCCCGCCCGGGCGGTGGAGTGCAGCGCCAGCGCCGCCAGCGGGGCCGCCAGCGTGCCCCCCAGGCCCAGCGCCGGGCCCAGCAGCCGCGAGAGCGGGGGCTCCGAATGGGAGTCGTCGCTGGGCAGCGCCGGGAGCGCGCTGGCGTCGCCGACCCGCGACCGGGCGCTGACCCCTCCGGCCAGGGC
>DASQLM010000256.1:0-2795 GCA_035630015.1 Thermoleophilaceae bacterium
GGCCTGCTGCGCGATGGAGATGATCAGCGTGATCGGCTCCCCGCGCAACGACCTGGCCCGCTTCGGCGCCGAGGCCATCCGCTTCACCCCGCGCCAGGCCGACCTGCTGATCCTGTCCGGCCGCGTGTCGATCAAGATGGCGCCGGTCATTCGGCGCATCTACGAGCAGATGCTGGAGCCAAAGTGGGTGATCTCGATGGGCGCGTGCGCCTCCAGCGCCGGCATGTTCAACAACTACGCGCTGGTGGCCGGCGCCGACAAGTTCCTGCCCATCGACGTGTACGTGCCCGGCTGCCCGCCGCGGCCCGAGGCCCTGATCTACGGGATCATGCAGCTGCAGGACAAGATCCAGGGCAGCCCCCACCAGGGCTGGCGCGAGCGCTACCGCTCGGCCGGCACCGAGGAGACGGGGTTCACCGAGGCCGCCGAGGGCAAGGGGCCGCAGGACGATGCCTGACGCGACCGGGCTGGAGCTGGTGGCCCAGCGCGTGCGCGAGGCCGTCGGCGAGGATTCCGTGGTGGACACGCTGCACGCCCACGGCCAGGCCACCCTGCAGGTGGCGCCTGAGTCGGTCTACGACGTGCTGGCCCACCTCAAGGACGCCGACGAGGAGCCCTACGCCAACCTGGCCAGCGTGCACGGCTGCGACTACCTCCCGGAGGAGCCGCGGCTGGGGGTGCACTACCAGCTGCTGAGCATGGAGCGGGCGGAGCGCCTGAACGTGAAGACCCGGCTGGGCACCGACGAGCCGAAGCTGCGCACGGTCACCGACCTGTTCCCGACCGCCGGCTACCAGGAGCGCGAGGTCTACGACTTCTTCGGCGTGGAGTTCGAGGGCCACCCCGACCTGCGCCGGATCCTGATGCCCGAGGACTACGTGGGCTACCCGCAGCGCAGAGATTTCCCGATGGGTGGAGAGCCGATCCTCTTCACGTTCAACGAGGACGAGCTCCCCCGCTGGTATGACTGACGACCCGATGAAGGGCGCCCTCGAGGTCCCCTATCGCGAGCGCGAGAAGTCGGTCGACATCGGCACGCTGCCGACCCCGGACATGCCGATCGCGGGCACCGAGCTGGAGCCCGAGACCGAGCTGCTGACCATCAACATCGGGCCGCACCATCCGGCCACCCACGGCGTGCTGCGGCTGCTGTGCACGCTGGAGGGCGAGACGGTGCTGGACCTCGAGCCGATCGTGGGCTACGTGCACACCGGCATCGAGAAGTCGTGCGAAGACCAGGAGTACTGGAAGGTCATCCCCTTCGTGGAGCGGATGGACTACCTGTCCTACTACTTCAACGCGATGGCCTTCTGCATGTCGGTGGAGGCCCTGCTGGACGAGGAGGTCCCGCCTCGGGCGCAGTACCTGCGCGTGATCCACATGGAGCTGAACCGGATCGCCAGCCACCTGTTCTGGCTGGGCACGGGGGCGCTGGATCTGGGCGCCATGTCCATGCTCTGGTGGGCCCTGCGCGAGCGCGACGGCATTCTCGACCTGTTCGAGATGTCCTCGGGCCAGCGCATGCACCCGCGCTACTTCCAGGTGGGCGGTGTGATGGAGGACATCCCGCCCGGCTGGGTCGAGAAGTGCCGGAAGATCATGGCTTCGCTGCCGGGCCGGATCGACCAGTACGAGAACCTGCTGGACCAGAACGAGATCTGGCTGCAGCGCACCAAGCACACCGGCGTGGTGAGCAAGGAGGACCTGCTGGAGCTGGGCGTGACCGGGCCGCTGCTGCGCGCCGCGGGCGTCCCGTGGGACCTGCGCAAGGCGACCCCTTACTCCTCCTACGACCACTTCGACTTCAAGATCCCGGTGGGCACCGAGGGCGACAACTACGACCGCTACCGCGTGCGCCTGGCCGAGATGCGCGAGTCGGCGAAGATCGTGGAGCAGGCCCTGGACGGCCTGCCCGAGGGCCCCTTCATCACCACCAACCGCAAGGTCGCCCTGCCCCCGCGGCACGAGCTGGCCACCTCGATGGAGGCGCTGATCCACCACTTCAAGCTGGTGACCGAGGGCTTCCGCGTGCCGCCCGGCGAGACCTACAAGGCCATCGAGTCCCCACGCGGCGAGCTGGGCTGCTTCGTGATGGCCGACGGCTCCTCCAAGCCCGCACGCGTGCACATGCGCGACCCCTCGTTCGTGAACCTTCAGGCGCTGAAGAAGATGGGTGAGGGCTCGCTGATCGCCGACTTCATCGCCAGCCTGGCCATGCTCGACCCGATCCTGGGCGGGGTGGACCGCTGATGGCCGACCGGCGCAAGTTCCCCGTCGGCTGGGACCAGGCCAACGACCTGGACAAGGACCCGGGCCTGATCCCCGACACCGCCGACGTGGAGGTGCCGACCGAGCTGCGCGCCGCCATCGCCGCCGCCATGGCGCGCTACCCCGACAAGCGGTCGGCCGCGCTGCCCGCGCTGGCCTCGGCCCAGAAGGTGCACGGCTGGTGCTCGCCGCTGGCGCTGCGCCAGACCGCCGCGGTCATGCAGGTCACCCCCGCGTACCTGTCGTCGGTGGCCACGTTCTACGACATGCTGCGCACCGAGCCGATCGGCGACCGCTACCTGTACGTGTGCACCAGCGTGGCCTGCCACCTGACGGGCGCCAAGGCGGTGTACGACGCGATCGCCGAGGAGGCACGCGACCAGGGACTGGAGAACGTGGACCTGCGCGAGTTCGAGTGCCTGGGCGCCTGCGACATGGCGCCGATGGCCTCCGTGGACGGCCGCTTCGTGGGGCCGCTGGAGGAGGGCGACGCGCACGAGCTGGTCGCGGCCGTGAAGGAGAAGAGA